>JANOAS010000093.1:0-38973 GCA_031411255.1 bacterium | reverse complement strand
GGCCACTACGGCGGCAACGCAGAAACCTACATGAACGTCGGCGAAGCCATGGGCAAGGCGATGGTGGAGCTGCTGAAGAAGTAAAGTGCCGCTGGACAGGCGTCGCGCCGAGCCAATCAGGGTCCCGGCACCCACCTCTGCGGGTGGTGTGCCGAACCCTTTCGGCTCCCCCGCCGCACCCTCCGGGCGCCCTCGCTGAACCCTCCGGGCTCCCCAGCCGTACCCTCCAGGGTCCCTCGCCGAACCCTTGAGGGTACCTCGCCGAACCTCCAAAGGTGCCGATGACCACCTCCCAGAGTCCCTGTACCCTCCCCTCAGGGTCCCCATCACCACCCTCCGGGGTCCCGATCACCACCTCTGGGGGCACCTGTCACCCACCCTGAGGGGTGCCGATCACCACCCTCGGGGGTGCCGATGACCACCCTTGGGGGTCCCGGTACCCTGCCCTCGGGGTCCCGTTGACCACCCCGAGGGGTACCTGGTACCCACCCCTGGGGGTACCCCCTGTCGGCTCGCAAGGGGTTCATTTTATCCTTTGGTGCTTCGCAAGCGAGCGTTCTCGCCCGTTTTCACGGATGCGGCGGGGTGGGAAATTCCGGGATTTCCGGTTCCCCCGGCCGACCCCAGGCCTCAACCCGCATGCCGCCATGGATTGGAACAGGAGCCGGACAAAACGGAGCATCGAAAATCGAGACACGGACACAGGACCCGGCCCCCTCATGAGGAAGGTGATTGAAGGTATACGCGCAGCCCCTTCCTTCTCCGTCTCCTCCGTTCCCTCCTGTTCCATTTCCGCCGTTTTTAGGTCGGTCCTTCCCCTTGCGCATGCGCCACCCGGCGCTTTGGCCTAAAAACCAGGCCCGTCCCCATCGTCGCCAGGGGTCAATTCTAATTGTCGCCAAGGGAATCTATAATTGTCGCTGAACTGGAGGTCCGCCCCAGGCCCCCTGTGGGTCCGTCCTCGGGTCCCCGCAGGTCCGTTCCGCCCACTCCGTTGGTCCGTCGAGGGGTCCCCGTAGATCCGTGCCCCCCACTCCGTTGGTCCTTCGTCGGGTCTCCGTAGATCCGTTCCCCTGCTTCCAAGGGTCCGTCGAGGGCTCTCCGTGGGTCCGCCCCCCCTCCGTGGGTCCGTCGGAGGAAAAAGGACCCACGTTTTGGGCCAAATTGTCCCACCTAGGGACCCTGCCGACCCCACATTTGCGGTAGACTATGGAAATTCCGCCCCCAACCTTGGCCAGCCCGCCGACGCCAAGCCCCCCACCCGCCTCCGCCAGTCCATCCTCCAAAAAGCCTTCACCGGAGAATTCACAACCCCGGATTGCGCGGATGACGCGGATAAAGGAAGAAATCCATCCGTGAAATCCGCGTTATCTGCGGTTAAAAATTGATCCCATCCTCCACGAACAGACGCAAGGGGTCTGTCCCGGTGCACAATGGACACCTGGAAATTCAAGTCGCAGGCTCCGTTGCACGGCGGGAGAGCAAGGGAGAGGGAGATTTTGTCCCGCCTTGCACACTGACCCCATTTCCCATTTGCGGGACCACCGGCGATACCACGGGGCGTTGGACCACACTTTCGAGGGCGGTTCTGAGTTTCCCCAGAGCACGCCGGATGCGGGATTTGACGGTCCCCAGCGGCTCGGCGAGTTGGGATGATATTTCCTGCTGAGTAAGTCCGCTGAAATAGGCGAGACGCAGCACGCGGACCTCGTCCTGACGGAGTGTGGCCATGGCGCCGTGTAGAAGGTTCACCTCATCGCGATAACGGGCGTGTCCTTCGCCGCCATTGCTTGAATCTGCGGCAGCCGAGGCTTCTACAAGCAGCCTTTCCGTGAGAATGCGGCGACTTTTGATCTGGCGGAGTTTGTCAAGGGACTGGTTCTTCGCCATCACAGCCAGCCAAGTGGCCGGATTTCCCAGTTCAGGACAATAGAGGGCTGCCTTTCTGTGGAGTTTTAGAAACACCATCTGCAGGACGTCGCTGGCTTCCTCCCGATCCGCCAAGATCTTTAGCGCGATTGAAAAAACAAGCGTGGAGTACTTGCAAAACAATTCGGTGAACGCGCGTGGATCGCCATTCGCGGTGAGCTGAACCAGGCCCGCGTCGTTAAGTTCCTCAGGATGGCTGGTCATGACGCAATGATTGGGCAAGCGGCTGATGTCTTGCCAGACAGCGGCTGGGGCGTGCGCAAACGCATCTCAGAGCCGCTCATTTTCCGAGCACTTTGGCGAGACCGAAAATGATGATGGCGCCGACGAATCCGCCTCCGAATAGCATGTAAATGATGGAGTAGCCAATCGCGGCGAGGGGAGGGATGAGGGATGACATAAGGATGAATGGATTTGGGATTTATGTGAATGAACGGTGACTCATGCGCTGAGGGAGTAGCAGGCCTCATGGTGCCGGGAGGCGCAGCCGCCCCCGTGCGCCCCGCCAATACTGGCGGAAACAGCCCCCAGCACGAAGGCCGCGAAATAGCAGAGCGAGAGCACCGCCAGCGCGTTGGCGGATTTCTCGGCCGCTTCACGGGTTTTGGCTTCGAGGGCTTTCATCGCGGCATCGGCATCGGCCTTCATGGTCTGGTAGGAGGCCACCCAGCCGTCCACCGTGCGGCGGGCGTCGGGCTCCGGCACGCCCTGGGCTTCCACCATGAGCTTGACCACAGCCTGCTGACGCGCCGGCAGGACGGCGGCGTCGGCGGTGAAGAGGCGGCCAATGGCTTGGGACAGCTCCCGCTTGGTTCGAATGGAATCCGCGCCGGTCTTCACGGTGGGGGTCATGCTGGAGCCCTCCTCCGTGAAGCTGCTGAACATAGTCTTGTTGCTGTTGGCAGCCTCCTTGGCCATTTCGGACAGGCCGCTCACGACCGGCTGGCCTGCCACGGCCAGCCCGCCGCCGACTGTTTTGCCCAAGCCGCCCAACGCCCAGCCGGCGCCGGTGGCCAGAATCAGGACGGAGAGCACGCAAGCGGCACACCACACGATGAAGCCGTGCAGGCGGCCGCTCCTCTCCCCGGCATCACCGAGAAACCGGCCCGCGATCCACCCTCCCGCCCACAACGACAACACGGCGGAGATGCCTTGAACAACGGCAGCCCCGGCTCCGAATGAGGCAATGCCATCACCATCCGCAGCCGGATTAAAGGCCGCCAAGCCAATGCCGGCGCCGAGCATCATCAGGACGATCTGCACCGCGATGGTGGTGGTGACACCGGCGGCCACAGCGCGCCAGCTCAGCCGCACCGGAGGGCAGCGTCCGGGCACGGGGGATCTTGTGATGGGGATGGAAGAGAGCGTGTTCATGGGAAGTGTGGTCTTGGATTGGGAGGCTGGCGGGAATGCGGGATGGGTCCGTTGTGCGGTTACGCGTCCTCGGAACCGCCTTCGCCACCGGCGGACACCAGATCGCCGAGGGCTTCGAGATTTTTTGCGTGCGACAGCTCTGTCAGCGCGTCGTTGGTGGCTTCCTCCTCCTCAAGAATTTCCTGGAGAAATGCCGCCGCCTCGTCGTTTTCCAATACGACGGCCCACGCGTGGAGACAACCGTAGGAGGCGATCTCATAATGCTCGACCTTTTGGGCGGCGCAGATCAACGCCGCATTGATCGCCGGAGAATCCTCGAAGGTGTCGGCGATGGCCTCGCCCTCTTCGAGCAAACCCACCGTGGCTTCACAGGTTTTGGCCTTCGGATCCCAGCCAAAGCATGCAAACACGCTGTCCAGCTTGGTGATCTGCCCCTTGGTTTGCCGGAGATGGTTCTCAAAGGCTGCTTTCAATTCCTCGCAGGTGGCCGCATCCGCCATTTTTGGCAGAGCTTTGACAATGCGGTGTTCCGCATCATAAATGTCCTGGAGTTCGTCCTTAAAGAGGTCGGTAAGAGTTTTCATCGGTTTTGTTCTGGTTTGTTTGGGTTTGGATTAAAGCGTGATCCGCCCGTAAGGTAGGCGCGGAGCTTTTCGCATTCATGGGAGTATGTTAGCAGCACCGCGTTTTCCGGGAATGGGGTGAAATCCTACTTTTTGAGATTCCCTGGCCGCAGACCCGGGGGGGCCGGGAACCTTTTTCTGAGAGCAGTTCATGTCACCGGCGCCTCAGGCAGCCCGCTCAGGCATGCCGCCGCCCGCGCGCCGCCCAGTGCCAGCGGGGGAATCCACAACGAACATCCCCTGCTTGCCCCAACTGCGGCGGGAAGAGGTGGCAATCGCGCAGGCACTTGTCGTCACTGGCGCCATCATAGACAACAACGCCATGCGCTCAATGGCGTGAAACCTGAGCGTGTGGAGACGGTGGAGCCGCATTCATGGCTGAATGGTGCGAAGCGAACCATGCCGATGGGCATACACATGCGTGAATGCCGCGCCAAAGAACATGATTTGCGCGGAGTAATACACCCAGACCAGCACAATGACGAGCGATCCCGCCGCACCATAGGAGGAGGCGATTGCGCTTAGGCCGAAGTACAACCCGAGCACGAACTTGCCCAGCGCAAACAGCGCCGCCGCGACGGATGCTCCCGGCAGCACGTCTCGCCAGGTGATCCTGGTGTTGGGAACGATGCGATAGACCAAGGCGAACAATACGATGACGACGAGAAGCGAAGCGCCTGAGTTCGCCAGTTCCCACACGCCATCGAGACGTGGAAACATGCCGTGCAGATAAGTTCCTGTCACGGCGATGGCCGCGGTCAGCAAGAAGGAAATCAGTGTCAGCAAGCTCATCACCAGCACCATGATGAAGGAGATTGCGCGCTCTTTCACCATCGCGAAAACGGGATGGTGCGGCGAGGTGACGCCCCAAATCTGGTTCAATGAATCCTGCAACTCGCCGAACACTCCCGAGGCGCCGATGAGCAGCACAATGAATCCGATGGCGGCCTCCCACGTGCTGGTGTTCGCTGCCGAGGTGTGGGAGAGAATCATCTCCACCATGCGCGCGCCTTCACCGCCCACCTGCGCGCGAAACTGCGCGATCATCTCGGCGCGGACGGCACTGCGCTCGACGGCCAGGCTCACCAGGGACAGCGTGAGGATGGCGAGGGGTGCGAGCGAGAAAATGGCGTAAAATGACAGCGCCGCGCCCATGCGCGGCACCCGGTGCGTGTTCCATAATCGAATGGTTTCGTGCAGCAGTCGGAGGATGGTCTTCAGTGTGTCTACTTTGTTTATTGAGGGCAAAATCTGGCGTGAAACAATTTCATGGTGCAAAGTTTGGCGCTGCCACACCATGGGGAGAAACCCGACCCATGAACAGCGGTTCTCGATCAGGCGCTCTCCTCAGACGCTACATTCGGGTTTCACCCCATGGCTACCGGGACCTGGGCGTTCCAACATAAATGACGTGGCAAGGACGAAGGACCGGAAAGGTTTTGTCTGCCCGATCCATGACGTCGAATTCATCACTCCTGCCTGCTCCGCTCATCCGTGTCTTCCTGGGCGCCGCGATCCTCTTTACCATGATTGGTTGCGCGGCCTACGCGCCACCGCGCGCGGGTGAGAGAATCCATCGCAACGTTTTGTTTGCTTCGCCGCAAGGCCACGATCTGCACATGGACTTGTATGTTCCGCGAACGGACAAGCCCGCGCCCGTGGTGGTGTGGATCTTTGGCGGCAGTTGGAAATTTGGGAGCAAGGGCTTCCATGTCTGTGTGCGTGACCTTACCCGCTCAGGCATCGCGGTGGCCTCTATTGAGTATCGCATGAGCAGCACAGCGGTGTATCCGGCACAGTTGGACGACTGCCGCTCCGCCGTGGGATGGCTGCGCGCGAATGGCAGCTGCTTCGGCATCGACCCACAACGCATCGGCGTCAGTGGTGAATCAGCGGGCGGTCATCTCGCGGCGCTTGTCGGCAATGGCGAGGGTGCTCCTCGTATTCGCGCCGTGTGCGCCTTGTATCCGCCGACCAACCTCGTGACGCTGGGACGAATCTTTGCCAAGCCCGACAGACTGAGTAGCATCGAAAAGCTCGTGGGCGGCCCGATTGAGCAGAAGCTCGTGCTCGCGGCTGAGGCAAGTCCCGTCAATAACGTCAGCGCTTCGTCACCGCCGTTTCTCATCATCCACGGCGCAAAGGACAAGCTCGTGCCGCTGGAGCAAAGCCAGGAACTGCAACGCAAGCTCGCCCGCACAAACATCGAGGCGCGGCTCATCGTCGTACCGGACAAAGGCCATTGGTTCTATCTCGATGAGCGCCAGATGAGCGACATTGCGGACTTCTTCCACTCCCATTTTGGGAAGTGATGCCAAGTCCCATTTCCCGCGAACAATCCCTTTCCCATGAAACCACTCACCCGCCCGCTCTTATTGCTAACCCTCGCCCTCTGTAGTTGCGCGACCAAGCCGCTCGCACTCTTCAAGGATGGGAAGCCGGTCTTCAAACCGGAGGAATACTTCGCTGGCCGCACACACTCGTGGGGCATCTTCGAATCGCGCTCGGGGCAGCCGACGAAGCTGCTCTACACCAAAACGAGCGGGCGTTGGGATGGTGCCATCCTGCACTTCGAGCAGGATCTCATCTTCCCGCAGGGCAAGAACTCGCATCGCTCATGGCTCATCCGTCGTCTGGATGAGCACCACTACTCGGCCACCGGCACCGGCATCGTGGGCACGGCCCATGGTATCACTTGCGGCAATGCGTTTCATTTGGACTTCACGCTGGATGCCCTGCCCGGCAATCCACTGGGCCATGTCCACATGTCGCAGTGGATGTATCTTCAGGCGGACGGTGTGACGATGATCAATCGCGATACGATGACCAAAGCGGGCGTGATCATAACAGAGATCACCGAGCAGTTCGTGAAGGATCGCTGACCGGTCGGAACGTGGGTAGAACGTCCCATAGCATTGGCAACGATGGAAGCGGTAGTCTTGGCAGGGCAAAAGACCCATTCTGCTTCCTCATCTCATGACCGATCTCAAATCACGCCACGAACTTCTCATCCGCTCTGCGGCTCGCGGCGGTGTCACACTGGCAAGTGCAGCGCAGGCCGCCGCCACCGACAAAGCGGTGCCGCCGGACTCGCGAATTGACCCGGTGATGCGTTCACCCGTCGAAACACCGGGAGGTCCTCCCCACCCGGCCCTCACCGCCAAGTCCAAGGCAACACTAACATGAAAATTCTCGAATTCGCCTTTATCGGATACCCAGGCACCGACGTCGCCCGCGCCCGTGCCTATTATGAAGGAATCTTGGGACTCACCTGCACGACTGACCGAGAAGCCTCTGCCAACTTCGAGCATGAAGTCGGCCCGCACACACCTCTCATCAGCTCCCGCCCGGATTGGAAGCCGTCGAGCAACGGACCTTGTGTTGCTTTGGAGGTTGAAAACTTCGACGAAGCAATCGCTCATCTCAAAAAGCACGAAGTGGCTTTCGTGGGGGAGCCATTTGAAAGCCCCATTTGCCGCGGTGCCTTCATCGAAGGCAAAGAAGTGTCAGGCGGCTATTGGATGGTCGAGGCCAATTCGAAAGAAGACCTCGTTGAATGGGCGCTGCGCTGCCCTGCGGCGGGCGACGTGATTGAAATCCGGCAGATTTGGGACGCGGCCGATTTCGGAGACAAGAACCAGAAGACTGTCATGAAATCCATTTGCCTGTCGATGCACCTAACTACTCGATTTCCATGAGCACCAGCGCACCCACAGTTCGCACCGGTCAAGGTTCGACCAAGCTATCACGGACGGAGTTCGAGCGTCGCTACCGGGCACAGTTCGTGGACCCCGCTTTCGACACAGCAAAGCCGGAAGTGGAGCGACTGACGTCCATCGCTTGGGAAGCATACGCCGACAGTCGCAAAAGCCCGCACACGCGGAAGGCTGGCCCGGGGTTTGCTGATCCTGAGCATGAACTCTCTGTCGAATGGCTGGAGACGCGCGCGGCCATTCAGGAAGCTCAGCGGCGCTTCGAGGATCGCGGCGGGAAGTCGCGAATCCTCTTGATCTCGGCTTCTCCGCGCACCGATGAAACGTGCCCAAGTGAGATGGCAAAGACATTCCGCGTCACCACGCACCTACGCGAGTGCATCGAGAAGGAGAGCGGCTTTGACGTGGACCTCCTCGACTTGAGTCAGATCAACTCCGAATACGGCCGCCACATTCATCCATGCAAAGCCTGCGTGTCCACGGCCATGCCACTCTGCCACTGGCCGTGCTCTTGTTACCCGAATCACTACATGGGCCAGATTCACGACTGGATGAACGAACTGTATCCGCGCTGGGTCGCTGCTCACGGGGTGATGATCGTGACGCCCGTCCACTGGTATCAGGCACCGAGCGTGTTGAAGCTGATGATGGACCGGCTTGTCTGTGCGGATGGCGGCAATCCTGATCCTACTAGCACTCACGGAAAAGAAGCGGCCGAGGCTAAAGAGATAGAATTGAAAGGCTGGGATTTCCCGAAGCATCTTAAAGGACGGATCTTTTCGATCATCACTCACGGCGACTCTGCCGGCACCGAAAGCCTGCGGCGCAACCTGCACGACTGGCTGAGTGACATGGAACTGGTGCCCGCCGGTGCGGCCGCGGTTCTTGATCGCTACATCGGCTACTACGAGCCGTATGCCACGAGCCACGAAGCGCTGGATCGGGACACCGCATTCATGGAGGAGGCCAGAAATGCAGCACTGACACTGATGGCGGCCGTGACGGAGATGAGGAACGGACGCAGGCCGCCTGATGAGGATCTCGAATCACCACGACTCAAGTAACAAAACGAAAGCCTTATGAACATACTTACCGGACCACATCCGCTTGCCGAGAATCTCTGGCTGCTCGCCTACCCCTTGAAAATGCTCGGAGCTGACTTGCGCCGAAACGTCACGCTCATCCGCCTCCGTTCCGGAAAGCTGGTTATTCACTCCACGGGTCCGTTTACTCTAGAGGACGTGGCGGCCATCCGCGCACTGGGCGAACCTGGCTGGGTGCTGGACGGCATATTGCGGCACGACACTTTTGCGAAGGAAGGGCGCGCAGCGTTTCCGGGCATTCCCTATCTTGCTCCAGAGGGATTTTCGGAAGTGGTCGGGTTTCCGACCGAGCTGATCGTGCCTGCACCAGTTGAATGGGACGGTGAGCTTTTGGCTTTGGAAATTCAGGGCGCACCCGTGGCCCGCGATACAGCGCTGCTGCATTTGCCATCCCGGACGTTGATCCTCACCGAGCTGGTATTCAATTTCGGAGACCACGAACCGCTCTGGACGGAGTTGCTGCTTCGCGTTGCCGTGGGTGGGGAGCATCATCCGGGAATGTCCCGCCCGTTCAAGGCAGGGGTGAAGGATGAGGCTTCGTTCAACAGTTCGTTGGCTGCGATCCTCGCATGGGATTTTGAGCGAGTCATCGTCGGGCACGGTGATGTCATTGAGTCCAACGGCAAAGCAAAACTGCGCGCAGCCCTGGCAGCGGCGGGATTCTCAATCGCATGATCAACCTAATGTAATCCACATGTCTTCATCCGCATCCCCTCCGCGCCATCGCCACCTTCGCATCGCGATCATCAGTCTGGTAATCATTGCAGCCATTGGCTGGGTGGGTTACCACGTGCTGTTAATCCACGGGCAGAAAAAATTGAAACAACAACTGGTCGCGCGCGGTCTCAGCCTGGAATGCAGCAGCGAATCATGGTCGGCCTTTGGCGGCATCGTGCTCAAGGACGCTGCCTTGCGCCGCCTGGATGGTGCGCATGAGCCCTTGATCGAGCTTGGCGCCTTGCAGGTGGGTGTGCTGTGGAGCGAGTTGTTGCATCAGCACAAGGTCGCTACGCGCTGGCAGGCGAATGATGCCGCGCTGACGCTGACGGATGCCGAGGGTGCCATCAACATCGAGCATTTCACCCTTGATTGCGAAGTGCGCGGCAACCGGATCGCCATCACCCGCCTCAAAGCGAAACACGACGCGCTGCTGTTCGTGCTCTCGGGGCAGATCCTCACCGCTGCCAATACGAACGAGCCGCCGGGAACCTTTGCCCTCGACTTGAAACCTCTGCGCGCGGTGTTCGCGGCGATCAGCATAAAGGCAGGCACTGGGCCATTCACGATTGAGGGCCCGATGGCTATGGACTTTAGTCAAACGCCATCCACCTGGAAGGCGTCGTTGAAGGGCACGGGCAGCAAGGTTGAATGGCGCGGGCTGCCGTTGCAGGAAGTCGAACTTAAGGCACAGCTTGCAGAAACAGGCATGGTATTGAGCGGCAACCTCAAGTTTGCTCAAGGTTCGGCCACACTCGCTCTGAACCACGATGGTTGGGAGAATGAACCTCTGCGGCTGGAAGGGACGCTGACCGATAGCTCTGGCCGCAAGGATGCCTTCAAGGGCAGTCATCGCGGCGACAAGAGCACCCTGACCATCGCCCGCCTGGAAGGGAATGCGAACCTGCTGGAGCTGGCACACAATGCGCCGTCTATCGCAGCGCAACTGCCCACCAATGTTCAAGTCACGACGTTTCCCGATCTCGTCGCCGCCGGCTTCGTGCTGCACACTGGTGGCAAGGAGATGGACTGGTCGCTCGCTGGCCTGCAATTGCGCAGTCCGGCTGCGCTTACCGTCGTGGTGCGCGAGCGTTCGATGAAGATTGATGAACTGACGGGCCACCTGTCATATGACAGGCACACCTGGCAAATGGAGAAGGTTAAAGGCCGGCTGCTTGGCGGCCAGTTTGCCCTCGCCGCGAGCTATGACGGCGACACTCTCAGCAATGCCGACATCAGCATTCGCGGGATTCATCTTGCCGAGCTGTCGCCCTGGGTTGGCAAGCTGCGCAGCGGTCTTGACGACTCGGAACTCTCGCTCACCTACCGCGGTGCGGTGTGCAATGAACCGGTCCATTCCACGGGCGGCGGATCCCTGGCGCTGCTTCGCACGCCCGTGGTCCACGTTCCCCTGCTGGATCAGGCCTACTACCTGTTTCCAAAAATCATTCCGCGCGAGCGTCCCGAGGGCATGGGTGAGGTCCAGGTCGATTTCACCATGACGAAGGGCATCGCAACCATTGAGAATATGAAGGCGCTTGGGCAGTCCGTCGTCGTCACGGCCAGCGGCAAGGTGGACTTGAATCGTCGACAGGTAGATGGCCGTGCGCGTGCCAACTTGCGCGGCCTGGCGGGAGTCGCCCTCTCACCGGCCAGCGTGCTGCTGTTGGAGATGAAGGTGAGCGGTCCGTTTGATGACATCCGTGTGTCACCGCTGGGCGCTTTTGGCGCGGCCAAAACAGTGGTCACAAGCACGGCAAAGCTCAGCAGCGGCGTGCTGCGCGAAGGATTGTCATTGCCGTTCGAAGCGCTCGGAATGTTCGGGAAAGACAGGAAGCGCTGAGGTGCAGGGGGGACGATTCGACGGCGCGCAAGGAAACCAGGTGAACACAGCGCAGAGCAAATTATCTCGCTCGAAAATTATGCAGTGGGATTTCACCCCAGGGTATCGGATCGCGGCAGTGAGTGGGGTTGCGAGTGAGAAAGTGGGCTATTCACCTCATTCAAAGCCGCGAGCCAACCAAACCCATCTTTTCGCATTAATTTGGGCAGCTTAGCAGCACCGCGTTTTCCGGGTATGGGGTGAAATCCTGCTTTTTGAGATTTCCTGGCTGCGGACCCGGGAGGGCCGGGAACCTTTTTCTGTGAGCCGTCCGACTCCTCGAAAACCCACTCCCTCCACCTAGCGACCAATGTCTTGCAGCAAAGCCCTCATCCGACCGGTGAAATACTCAGGTTCCAGCGAGAACGACCCAGGTCGTCGGCCCTACGACCGGCGTATTTTGCCCCGCAACCTCGGTTGTTTGGCCAACGCCCCGGCGTTTTTCCATGCCACCTCTGTGGCGGCAGCCCGGCCCATGATGTTTGGCCTCAGAGACGGTAAAAAAAGTTCGCATTGCCGAAGGAACACAGCCATCTTGGCATTGCGGCCAACGCGCATGGGGGATGCCCGCTGGCTGCACAGGCTGGAGGCCCGTGTTCCTTCTCTCCTGCAATACTCAAACTGACCAACCCAATGCTCTCCTTCTTCCGTGACCTCTTCGATACCAGTGGCTTTCCGCCGCGCTGGCATTGCGGGCAGTGGTCGGATGCTCACGGCTGGCTGCACATCCTTTCGGATATCGCGATCTTTTGCGCGTATGCCGCCATTCCGCTGACACTGGCCTATTTCATCCGGCGGAGGAAGGATGTGCCGTTCATTCCGATCTTCTGGTTCTTCGCCACATTCATCGTCTCGTGTGGTCTCACTCACCTCATTGAGGCTACGATTTTCTGGCATCCGTGGTATCGCCTCTCGGGCTTGATGAAAGCAGTGACGGCGGTGGTGTCTTGGATCACGGTGATTGCGCTTCTCAAGATCATTCCATCCGCGCTCTCCCTGCCGGGGTTGGCGAAGACTAACCGCCAATTAAGCGAAGAAATCGCCGAGCGCAAAGCGTCGGAGGAGAAGTTGCGGCAAAGCGAGCAGGAGTTAGCGGACTTCTTCGACCAGGCCACCGTCGGCCTGCACTGGGTTGGGTCAGACGGCATCATCCTGCGCGCCAACCAGGCGGAACTCAACTTGCTCGGCTACACACGCAACGAATACATCGGGCGCGCCATCGCGGACTTCCACGCCGATCGTCCGGTGATCGAAGACATACTACGGAAGCTCTCGGGCGGCGAAGAGTTGCACGATTACCCCGCCCGGCTGCGATGCAAAGACGGCTCGATCCGTGATGTGCTGATCAGCTCCAACGTGTTGTGGGAAGACGGCCACTTTGTCCACACCCGCTGTTTCACCCGCGACATCACCGACCGCAAGGCAGCGGAGGAGGAGTTGCGGCAAAGCGAGGCACGGAAGGACGCGGTGCTCAGGATCGCGCTGGATGCCATTGTCACCATCGATCACGAAGGCAACTTCGTGGAGTTCAATCCGGCCGCGGAAAGGATTTTCGGCCACGCCCGCGCCGACGTGATCGGCCGGCCGATGGCGGAACTCATCATCCCGACGCGAATGCGCGAGCGGCATTATGCGGGGGTGGCGCATTATCTGGCCACGGGGGAAGGGCCGGTGCTAAATCGGCAAATCGAAGTGCCGGCCTTGCGCGCGGACGGCACGGAATTCCCGGCGGAGCTGGCGATCATCCCCGTGTCCGGCACCCAGCCGCCGCTGTTCACGGCATTTTTGCGCGACATCACCGATCGCAAGGAGGCGGAGCAAGAGTTGCGGCAAAGCGAGGAGCGCTTCCGCGCCATCGCCGACAACATCCCGCAGCTCGCGTGGCTGGCCAATGCCGAGCGGCGCGTGGTGTGGTTCAACCAGGCGTGGCTGGACTTCACCGGCACCACGCTGGAGGACAATGTGGGCGAGGGCTGGAAGGCCGTGCATCATCCCGATTACATCGAGGCTGTGGCGGAAAAATTCGAACGCCACCTGCTCGAAGGAAAAGACTGGGAGGACACCTTTCCGCTGCGAGGGAAGGACGGCGAATATCGCTGGTTTCTCTCGCGGATGAAGGTCATCCGCGACGAAGCCGGGAGCGTGGTGCGCTTCTTCGGGACGAATACGGACATCACCGAACGCAAACGAGTCGAGGAAGCCATTGCGAGGCTGGCGGCGCTGGTGGAATCATCGGACGACGGGCTTTTCGGGCAGGATGTGAATGGGATCATCACCAGTTGGAACCGCGGGGCGGAACAGATCTTCGGCTACCGCGCGGACGAGATCGTGGGCACGCCCATCATGCGGTTGATTCCCGCGGAATCGCAGGCCGAGGAGCGCGAATTGCAGCGGAAGATGGCGGCCGGCGAGCGCGTGGGGAATTTCGAGACGATACGGCAAGCGAAGGATGGGCGGCAGTTTCCCGTCTCGATCACCGTCTCCCCATTGAAAGATGGGGACGGCAAGGTCATCGGCGCTTCGAAAGTGGTGCGCGACATCAGCGAGCGCGTCCAAGCGGAAGCGGCGCTGCGCGCGGGCGAACAGCGCATGCGCCTGGCCACCGAGGCGACGCAGGTCGGCATCTGGGAATGGAACGTGCTTACGAACACGATCCGCTGGGATGCGTTGATGTTCCGCATCTACGGCATCCCGCCCACACCGGATGGATTTGTGCAATACCACGACTGGAGCGGCGCGGTGCTGCCCGGGGAGCTGGCGGAGAATGAGGCCATCCTCCAGGACACCGTCCGCCGTGCCGGGCAGAGCACGCGCGAATTTCGCATCCGACGGCGCAGTGACGGCGAGTGCCGCGACATCCGGACGGTAGAGACGGTCCGCAAAAACGCCGCCGGGCAGACGGAATGGGTGGTGGGGACGAATCTGGACATCACGGAGAAGAAACTTGCGGACGACGCGGCGGCGAGGCTGGCGGCCATTGTGAAATATTCAGACGACGCCATCCTCGGGCTGGATTTGAGCGGCATCGTCACCACTTGGAATGCAGGGGCGGAAAAGATGTATGGCTACAGGGCGGAGGAGATGCTCGGGCAGCCGGTTCTGCGGGTCATCCCTCCAAGCCATCACGATGAGGAGACCTTCATTCTCGGCCGGATTCTTCGGGGCGAAAGCGTGGAGCCTTTCGACACGGTGCGGGTGCGCAAGGATGGCGGGGACATTGATGTCTCGGTGACCGTCTCGCCGATCAAGGATGGCGCCGGGAAGGTCATCGGAGCCTCAAAGGTGGCACGGGACATCACGGAACGGAAGCGGGCGGCGCAGGCTCTGCGCGACCTGAACGCAACGTTGGAGGAGCGCGTGCGCCAGCGCACGCTGGAGTTGGTGGCGGCGAACAAGGAATTGGAGGCGTTCAGCTATTCCGTGGCGCATGATCTGCGGGCTCCATTACGCGGCATTGACGGCTTCAGCAAGGCGGTGTTGCAGGATTACGGGCCGAAGCTGGATGCGGAGGGGCAGGATTATCTCCGGTTTGTTCGCGAGGGCTGCCAGCGGATGGGCCTGCTGATAGACGACCTGCTGAAGCTCTCCCGGATGACGCGCGCCCCGCTGCGGCGGGAGACGGTTGATCTTACGGAGGTGGCACGGCGCATCGCCGGAGACCTGCGGCGGCTCGCCCCGGAGCGTGCGGTGGACTTCCGCATCGCCGAAGACCTGACCACGGTGGGCGACCCAACGTTGCTGGAGGCGGCCCTGCGGAATCTGCTGGAGAACGCCTGGAAATTCACGGGCCTGCGGGCGGAGGCGCTTATCGAATTCGGCGCGCTGGCACAGCCCGGCGGCATGCCGGCCTTCTTCGTCCGGGACAAGGGAGCCGGCTTCGACATGCGGTATGCGGACAAGCTCTTCGGCGTGTTCCAGCGCCTCCACCGCGCGGAGGAGTTCGCGGGCACCGGCGTCGGGCTGGCCACAGTGCAGCGCATCTTCCAGCGCCACGGCGGCCGAATTTGGGCCGAGGCCGAGGTTGACAAAGGCGCGACCTTCTATTTTACACTCAATGAGCAATGACAAAACCCATGAACACGGAAAACCGAGTCATTCTACTGGTGGAAGACAATCCCGCCGACGTGGGGCTGACGCTGCGCGCGTTCGGGCACCAGCACATCTACAACGAAGTGGTCATCGCCCGTGACGGCGTGGAAGCGCTCGACTACCTCTTCGGAACCGGTGACCATGCCGGGCGGGATGTGCACGAGTTGCCTCTCCTTGTGCTGCTGGATCTGAACATGCCCCGGCTGGACGGTATCGCAGTGCTGAGCCGCATCCGCGGCGACGAGCGCACCCAAATACTGCCCGTGGTGATGCTCACGACCTCCGCCGAAGAGAGGGACGTGATCGCCACCTACAAGCTTGGCGTGAACAGCTACGTGCAGAAGCCGGTGGACTTCGAACAGTTCTCTGAGGCGGTGCGCCAGCTCGGCCTCTACTGGCTGGTGCTCAATATCAATCCACCGCCGCCAGAACCCCGCCAATGATGAGCACACCCTTGCGAGTTTTGATTGTGGAAGACAGCGAGCAAGACGCGCGGCTGTTTCTGCGCGAGGTCCGGCAGGGCGGCTACGAGCCGCTGTCGCAGCGGGTTGAGAGCGCCGCCGCGCTGAACTCCGCGCTGGCCGCGCAGGAGTGGGACGTGATCATCTGTGACTACCGTCTGCCCCAGTTCACCGGGCTGGATGCCCTGAAACTGGTGCAAGCCACCGGGCGGGACTTGCCCTTCATCCTCGTCTCCGGTGCCGTGGGAGAAGATCAAGCCGTGGCGGTGATGAAAGCCGGAGCACACGACTTTGTGCTGAAGGAAAATCTGGCGAGGCTCCCGTCCGTCGTCAGACGCGAACTGGGTGATGCCGAGGCCCGCCGCCAGCGGACGCAGGCGGTGGAGGCCGTGGCCCGGCTGGCGGCCATCGTCGAATCCTCCCACGACGCGCTCTTTGGCGAGGATCTCGACGGGATCATCACCAGTTGGAATCCGGGGGCGGAACAAATCTTCGGCTACCGCGCGGAGGAGATCGTGGGCACCTCGATCATGCGGCTGATCCCCGCGGATCAGCAGGCAGCGGAGCACGCTCTCCAGCGACAAATCGTCGCCGGAGAGCGTGGAGGAACTTTTGAAACGATTCGGCTGACCAAGGAAGGGCGGGAGTTTCCCGCTTCGATCACCATCGCGCCGATGAAGGATGCGGCGGGCAAAGTCATCGGCACATCCAGAGTTCTCCGCGACATCACCGTGCGCAAGCGCGCCGAGGAGGTGCTGCGGGAAAATGCCGCGGTGTTTTCCACCCTCATCGCGCAAGCGCCGATGGGGACGTATGTGATTGATGAGCAGTTCCGCATGCGGCAGATCAATGCCGAGGCGATGCCGGCCTTTGGCACCGTGCAGCCGCTCATTGGTCGCGATTTTCAGGAAATAGTCGGGATTCTCTGGGGACCGGAGGTGGGCGGGCAGATCGCAGACATTTTCCGGCACACGCTGGCGACGGGCGAACGCTACATTTCGCCGCCTTTCACCGAGCAGCGCCACGACCTCGGCATCGAGCAGACCTACGAATGGGAGACCCAGCGCGTGACCATGCCGGACGGCCAGCACGGTGTGGTCTGCTATTTCCACGAAGTGACCGAGCGCGCGCGGGCCACGGAGGCGCTGCGGGCGAGCCAGGAGCGCATGCGCCTCGCCGCCGAAGCCACCGGCGTCGGCATCTGGGAATGGAACGTCATTACGAACGCGATCCGCTGGGATGCGTTGATGTTCGGGATCTACGGCATCGAGCCCACGCCGGATGGATTTGTGAATTACCAAGACTGGAGCGGCGCGGTGCTGCCCGAGGAGCTGGCGGAGAATGAGGCCATCCTGCAGGACACCGTCCGCCGTGGCGGGCACAGCACGCGGGAATTTCGCATCCGGCGGCGCAGTGACGGCGAGTGCCGCAACATCCGGGCGGTGGAGACGGTCCGCGCCAACGCTGCCGGGCAGATGGAATGGATGGTGGGGACGAATCTCGACATCACCGAGCGCAAGCACGCCGAAGAAGCGGTACGTGCCGCCGGAGAGCGCTTCCGGTTCATGGCCGAGGCCATGCCGCAGAAAGTCTGCACCACCAAACCCGGGGGCGCGCTGGATTACCTCAACGCGCGCTGGCACGAGTTTCTCGGCCCGACGCTTGAGAAGCTCCAGAAACTGGGATGGCCCGCCGTCATTCATCCCGACGATGTGGAGGAGACCCTCAGGCGCTGGCGGGCATGTCTCGATAGCGGTCAAAACCTGGAGTTGGAGCACCGCGTCCGGAACCATGAAGGCGAGTACCGCTGGCATCTGACCCGCTCCCAGCCCCTGCGCGATGGGGAGGGAAAAATCACCCTGTGGATCAGCACCAACACCGACATCGACGACATGATGCAGGCGCAGGAGGAACTCATCGAAGCCGAGCAGCAACTGGCCGACCGCGCCCTCCAGCTCGAAGCGCTCGTCGCCGAGCGAACAGTCAAGCTCAGCTCGGCCAATGCACAGCTGCTGGCAGAGGCTGAAGAGCGCAAACGGCTGGAGGCCGAGGTGGCCTATGCAGTAGAATGCGAGCGGGAACGGCTGGGCCAGGAACTGCACGACGGGACCGTGCAAGAGCTGACTGGCATTGGCATGATTCTGAGTGCGTTGGAGCGGAAAATGAGAAAGGGTTCACCGGAGTTTGCCAATGAAGCGGCCAGGCTCTACCTCATGATAGAGGACGCGCACGGGAACGCGCGGGACCTGGCGAAAAATTTTTATCCAGTGGAACTCGAGCAACACGGGCTGCTCGCCGCGCTGGAGAGCATCGCGCAGCGGACCTGCAAGAAATTCGGCGTTTTCTGCGTGGTGCAGGCCGATGAACACTCAACATCCCGGTTGCGCGGGGTGGGCGCGGTGCAGCTTTTTCGCATCGCCCAAGAGGCCGTGCAAAATGCCGCAAAGCACGCCCAGGCCAAAAAAATCGTCATCCGCCTAGACTGGCATGACGATGCATGGCTGCTAAGGATTGAGGACGACGGCATCGGTCTGCCTGGAGACGCGCAACTGACCGGGGGCATGGGCCTGCGCATCATGCAGTATCGTGCGCGGATCATCCAGGGCAGACTGACGGTGCGCAATAACGACCGCGGCGGAGTGCTCGTGTCATGCTCGGCACCGGCCGCCCAACTTGTATCGTGAAGCAAGGGAAGCAGGGTAACACCCCATCGAATCCACCAACCATGGTGGATAGATTTGAAATATTGGAAACTTCTGAGCATCTGCTGAAGCGGGGTCTCACACGGCCCTGCGTTCCAGCTTCCACTTTCAATTTAATGTCCCAGCATTATGGCTGCGGCAGCCAGGGGAGGGTGAGGCGGGAGAAGTAGCGGCGGGTGGTGGGAGGTAGGGTGATCTGGACATCCACCACGCCATTTGCCTCGGAGCGGGTGACGGTGGCGGGAGTGGGAGCGGCCCAAAAGGCGAGGTCAGAGGAGACTTGAACCAGGTCGTAGCTGGCGGGCAGGGCGGGATTCCGCGGGTAGGAGAAACGCCAGCGCTCGGGAGCGGTGAGCAGGCGGCCGGAGGCGGGCGGAGCATCCGGCACGAGCGGGCGGGTGGAGTGGAGACACTCGAAGGCGTTGGCCAGACCGTCATGGTCCGGGTCGGCAGCGGGCAGGCGGTCTGCGGCGGGGGTGCCTGCGGGAAAGGTGGCGGCGGCCCAGGCATCGTAGGCCTGGGCCGGGGTGGCGAGGGCGGTGGAGAGGCGCAGATCCCCCGCCGTGAGACTGCCGCCCCAGGCCAGGGTCACGCTGGAGGAGGTGAGGGTGACGGCGTTTCCGGGAGGCAGGGCGTCGTTGTCCGGAAACAACCAGGCAGCCGCCGAGCCTGTGAAGAGGGCCCAGGCGGTGACGTTCGCCCCGCCCGCAGCGGGAGCCGCGCCGCCCAGGGTCTGCTGGATGAGGAAGTAGACGGGCTGGAGGGAGAACTCCGGAGCATCGCGGGAAATGGAAGCCGAAAAACGGCCGGCCTCCCCGGCCAGGGAGCGAGTGGTGGTTTCACCAAAGGTCTGCCAGTGGGCGCGAACGGCGGCGAGGTCCGCCTGCGGGGCAAAGCCGTCCGTCAAGCGCCCGACCCACACGGCCACCCCTGCCGGGACGGGCACGCCCGAGGCGTCCGTCACGCGGCGCTGTCCGGGCTGGGCGGTGGCATCAACCGTCATCGCTGACGCCGCGAACGGCGTCAGCGAGACGAGAAGGAAGGCTGCGGCGGGCCGGAGGCGCATGGATCACGCAGTCGGAGCCAGGCGGCGGCGCCTCAGGAGCGTGAAGACGGCGGCAGAGGCGCCGAAGCAGAGCACTCCGGGCTCCGGCACGGGCACGAGCACCACATTTCCACCGCTGAGTGAGCCCGCCTGGAAGGTGAGCGAGTCCCCTGTGGAAATAACCGGCGGCACGCCCAGCCCGGGAGCGGGAAACACCCAAGCCGGCGCAGGGCCGGTGAAGAGCGCGTCTGCGGTGACGTTCGCCAGGAACGGCGCAGGGGCCAGGCTGTCGCTGGTCTGGAAGACCCACCAGTAGATCTGCTTTCCGGCAAAGGAGTCCGCTCCATCCAGATCCGCCCCGGCGGAACCGGGCTCCAGAGTGAAGGGATTCGTATTGACGGTGCCGCTGGCAAAGGGCTGCCAGCTGGAGAACAGGGAGGCGGGGTCCGAGGCGGCGAGGGCGAGATTCGCCCCCGGGGCAAAGGTCCCGATCTGGTAGGTCATGCCGTCGGCGACGGGCGTGGTGGCGTCAGGCTTGTAGAAGTGCGGCTCGCCAGGGCCGGCACTCGTGGTGATGGTGATGACGGCCCGGGCCTGCATCGCCACTCCGGCGAGGACGAGCGCGGCCAGGACGGCGGCTTTGCTGAATGAGGATTTCATGGCAGTGAGTTTGGGTTGAGTTTTTATTGGCACGTTGGCGGTTGGTCT
The DNA here is from genome assembly GCA_031411255.1 of bacterium. Taxonomy (GTDB): domain Bacteria; phylum Verrucomicrobiota; class Verrucomicrobiia; order Verrucomicrobiales; family V1-33; genus JANOAS01. Next base: position 18,627 of record JANOAS010000093.1, on the reverse strand, counting down.
GATCATGGCAGGACCCAGGCGAAGGGAGTGCGGGGTGATTTCCGGAGGAGGTAGAACGGCGTGCCCGGAGCGAGCACCAGCGTGCCGGCGGGGCGGTAGGAGGCATCCACCCAGCCCTCTGCGGCCCCGTTCTTGTAGTAGAAGTAGGTCCGCATGGAGCCATTGGGCTGCGGGATGACGAGGCGGTCTGCGGAGGAGGCATTGATGCCGGGGGCGGCACCCGTGGCGGGATTGCCCGTGTAGAGCCCGAGCGCATCCAGAGTGACGGAGCGGTCCGCAGGTGTGGTGAGGAGGTTTGTCCCCGTCTCGACCGGCACGATGGCCGCCTGCGCGGCACCGGCAGTGCTGCCGTGGCCGGGAAGGACGACGCCCTGCTGGAAGAGGGTGAGGCTTCCCGCCGCCTTGCGCCGGAAGGCGAAGGCCTGCTCTGGGGCGATGACGCGCGCATCGGCTGCGGCGAAGTTGTTGTCCATCCATCCGGCAGCGGTGCCGTTGTCGAAGTGGAAGAACGTCTCCGTGGCGCCGTCGGGCTTCACGAACTGGACGTTGTCGGCGTCCGTGCTGTTCATCCCGCTGGCGGGAGCGCCGGCATTGGCCCGGTCAAAGAGACCGGCGAGCGTGTGGTGGCGGCGGATTTCAAAGGTGTCGCCAGGAGCGGCCACACCGGTGAGGTCATCGCCCAGGGTGAGAACCCCGGAAGCGTAGCTGACCACGTCCGTCATGGTGCCGGCGTGGGCACCGCTGGTGAGGATGAGGCAAGCCGGAGCCTCGCTGGCCAGATTGAGCGGCCAGTCATTTCCCGTGGGGGTGATGGTGGAGGCGCCAACGGCACTGACCGCGACCCGCGCGAGGCGGGGCTCCGCCAGCGGAGCACTGGCGAAGACGACGCCCTGAGGAGCCGTGAAGGCGCGCGTGCCGTAAACCTCGCTGTAGCGCGGGGTGCTCTCGCCCGGCAGGACCAGGCTGAGACGGGCGTAGCGCGGAGCGGCGGCGGAGGCCGGGGTGGCATCCGAGGCACTCACCGCACTGCCTGCACCGGCCACGAGGGGCAGCGGGCTGAAGCCGGACTCGGAGGAGGCGGAAACCTCCAGCGTGAGGTCCGCAGTGTTGCCCGTGGCGCGGGTGGTGGCACTGACGACCTGGCGTGAAGCGCCGGACCCGGTGAGGGACTGCTGGATGACCGGGGTGGCGTCAAACGCCTTCGGCAGGGTGCCGAGGGCGAACTCAAACGCGTTGTCGCGCGCATCGCCGTCTGGATTTCCAGCCGGGCCGGAAATGGCCGCGTCGAGCAGCTCGGAGGGCGTGAAGTTTGCCGCCTGCCAGGAGGCGAAGTCCTGCACCGGAGAAACCGTGATGGTGAAGGTGCGCACGGTCGTGTCGACGCCGCCGGAGGCAGTGCCGCCATTGTCCTGAGCCGTCACCGTGATGGTGGCGACACCCGCGATGCCGGATGGCGTCACGCTCAGCAGGGCTGTGGTCCCGCCGGAGTAGGAAACGACCGGATTCGCCACGACGGCGAGGTCGGAAGAAACGGCGGTGAAGGACAGCGTCTGTGCGGACTCGTTCGGTCCCTTTGAAACACCCGTGAGGGTGATGCTGACGGCCTCGTTCCGGGCAGCCACGACCGGGGTGAGCGCGTCAAAGGCGGGTGCGTCGTTGATCGGAGCGACCTCGATGAAGGCGGTGGCCACATTGCTGTCGGCAGTGCCGTCATTTGCCTTGAAGGTGAAGCTCGCCGTGCCGAAGAAGTCGGCTGCGGGAGTGAAGCTCACCACATTTCCAGCAAGCGAACCGAGCGCGCCCTGGGCGGCGGCGGGTGGTGCGACGATGGACCAGGTGAGGGTGTCGCCATTCGCATCCGTGGCGGGCAGGGTGACCGGGACGGACGGCCCATCCTCCACCGCGACGGCGTTCGCCACTGTTGCCAGCGGAGGCAGCGCGGTGCTGATGGGAGTCTGGCGAATGAAGAGGAGCTGGCCGCCTTCCACATTGGCTGCGGAGATCCCGGTCGTGTAGTGGGCCTGGTCTACCGTGAGGTAAAGGCGCTCGCCGGGAGCAGCGCCGAAGAGCGAGGACACCTCGATGATGCCGGAGCTTTCCTCGTCGTTATTGAACGGAGCCGTGGCCGGCAGCGCCACACCGCCGATGATTTCACCAAAGCGGGCCGCATCATGCTGGGCCAGTTTTTTCAGCTGCAGGGTGGCCGGGTCATAGAACCAGATGGCTCCATTGTGCGCCGCGCCACCCACGTCCTCCTGGAGGAGAAGCTTGCCGTCAGTGGTGACGGTGAGATTGTCCCACATGCAGGCGTTGTTTCCCGCGCCGCCGGTGAGAACGAGATCGATGCTGCCGCCAAGGTCGGGATCCGCGATGGAGTCGAAGGTGAGCTTCCACAGGCGGGTCCGCCCGATCTGGGTGCCGATGCCGTCGGCCACCTGGTCGAGGCGGTCGGTCGTGACGAAGTAGAACTCAGCCGGGTTCATCGGATTCCACGCACCATCCTCCGGACGGGAGAATGTGGTGGACGAAGTGGCGCTCAGTGAGAAACGAGTCCCGCTGGCGATGCCGGTCGCACGGGTGGTGGTGTTCGTGATTTCCGCCACGCTGCCCGCGACGTTGACGAACTTCAGCGTGCCGTTGGTCAGGCCCGCCTTGTCAGCATCCGTGCCGGTTGCCAGCTTCGTGCCGACGTAGACGGAAACCGTGTTGTTCATGATGCCGGTGCCACCGTCGTTGGTGCCGATGACGACCGTCTTGTCCTGCGCCACAGGATTGGCGAGGAGGTTTTCCCAGCCCCCAACACCCGAGAGGGTGTAGTCCACGAGTGTGGAGGCGGTAATGTCTGCATTCGCATTCGCGTCAAGCGTCACCACCTTGGTCAGCGGATTGATGGCAGTGACCCTGGCCCCGAGGAGCAGGGCGCCCTGCGCGAGCTGCGGAGGAACGGTGTCGAGAGTGACGAGAGGGCTCGCCATGCTGCTGGAGGCCAGGGACGCCTGCACCGGCGAAAGCGTGGTGTCCGCACTGCCATTGGTGGCGAGGTTGAACCTGCCGAGAATGTAGCTGCTGCCCTTGTCAGAACCCGTGGCAACATGGGCCATTACCCAGCCTGCGGCTCCGCCTTCCTCGCCGCTCATGAAGATGCGGCTCGCGGTGCCAAGCCCGCTGGCCGTATTCCAGAAGGCTGAAGGGACCGGAAGATCCGCAGAACACAAGCGACTGACAGCAAATACACCAGTGGTCGACAGGGAGGCCTGGGCCGTCTTGTCCCATCCGTAGATGCGCTGGATGAGGTCGTGACCGGAGAGGACCGCCAGGTTGGATTTGTTGATGATCCACTCCGAGACAAAGGCGCCCTTGGCCCCGTGGTCGCGAACCACGCCCAGGGTGTTCCCCAGCTCATGATTCATGAGCAGGGTGACGGTGCCATCGCCATTGTCATACGCGCCGAGCCCATCCGGGATGCCGGCCATTTCATAGGTCTCGCCGGTGGTGGTGCCTGTCTTCGGGACGGCGTTGCCCACGGTGAGCAGGGAGGTCGTCCGAACGGTGGGATCCACCGGGACGAGGTAGGGCGAGGAGGCGGTCGCCGGAGCCACGCTCGTGGCACGCTGGTGGGCCAGGATGAGCTGGCCGCCTTCAACCAGCGGGCTGGGCAGGGCATAGTGAGCCTGATCGACAAACAGGAAGTAGCGGTCGCCCATGCCGGGATTTCCGCCGAAGAGCGCGCTGACATCGATGCCGCCGGACGTTTCCTCGTCATTGCTGAAAGGCGGAGTCGGCGGGACCACGACGCCGGTCGTGACGTTGCCAAAGCGGGCAGGGTCGTGGCGCAGGACTTTGCTCAAAGCGCCTGTGACGGGGTCGTAGAACCAGACCTTGCCGTTGTGGGCGGCACCTCCCACATCCTCTTGAAGGAGAATTTTGCCATCTGCGGTGGCGGCCATGTTGTCCCACATGACGGCATCGTTGCCAACTCCGCCCTCAACCAGAAGGTCGATCACGCCACCGGCTGCCGGATTGGCAATGTCGTCGAAGGTCAGCTTCCACAGACGGGTGCGTCCCACCTGGGTGCCGATGCCGTCCATGACCTGGTCAAGACGGTCGGTCGTGACGAAGTAAAAGCGGTTGTTGTTCGTAGGATCCCACGCACCGTCCTCGGGGCGGGAGAAGACTGTGCCACCTGCGGAGTCCAGCGTGAAGCGGGTGCCGCTGGCGATGACAGTGGCCCGGGTGGAGGCATTGGCGGCGGGAATTTCAGCGGCCACTCCGGCCACTTTGATGAAGCTGAGCGTGCCGTTGGTCAGGCCCGCGCGCTCCACCGGACTGCCGGTGCTCGTTTTGGTGCCGACGTAAACATTGACCGTGTTGTTCATCACGCCCGTGCCACCATCATTGGTGCCCACGACCACGGTGAGGTCCTGCATGGCCGGATTGGCGAGCAGGTTTTCCCAGCCGCCCACGGCATTGATGCCGGAGCCGTTGGTGGCGAGGTTGAACTTGCCCAGAATGTAGCTGCTGCCCTTGTCCGCACCGGTGGCCACGTGGGCGACGGCGTAGCCGTTGGCTCCGCCCTCTTCGCCATTGAGGTAAATGCGATCCATGGTTCCGCGACCGGTGCCAGGATTAAAGAACGCGGTCGGTGCAGGCAGATCCGCCGAGCAGAAGCGGTTGAAGGCAACAACACTGGTTGTCGGGGAGGACTGCTGGGTCGTGGCATTCCAGCTGTAAACGCGGCGCATCAGATCGCTGCCCGAAGTGGCCGCCAGCGTGGTCTTGTTGATGATCCACTCGGAAACGAACGCCCCCTTTGCACCGTGCGCGCGGACTGCGCCGGCGGTATTGCCCAGCTCGTGGTTCATGAGCACCGTGATCGTGCCGTCTCCGTTGTCATAGGCACCCAGACCATCCGGAATGCCGACCATCGCGTAGGTCTCGCCGGAGGTCGTTCCCGCGAGCGGGGCAGTGTCTCCCACGCTGAGGAGGGAGGTGACCTGCCACGCGTCATCCACAGGCTGGACATAAGGCGTGGCGCTGGAAGATGGACCGGTCATGAGGCGGCTGGAGTCCGCCTCCGTGATGCTGACTGCGGCCGAAGCGGGCGTCCCCAGGAGGTCCGGTGCCGAGGCGTTTGCCAGGGTGGCGGTGAAGATCCGGCTGGCGCGAACACCTGCACGATTGATCACCGGAACGCTGACGGTCTTTGATGTTTCACCTGCGGCGAAGCTGACCACCACGCTGCTGAGAGCGGTGTAGTCCGTCCCGGCGGCTGCCGATCCATTCGTGGTGCTGACCTCAACGGTCGAGGTGCCCGCAGTCACCCCGGAGCGGGTGACGGTGAGCACTGCCCTGCCCGCGTCTTCACGGGCGGAGTAGGCTGCTGCGGAAAAAGCGAGGCTGGTTTCCGTCTCTGTGATTGTGACCGTCGCAGAGGCTGGCACGCCAAGGGCATTGCCTGCGGTCGGAGAGGCGAGGCCAATGGTGAAGGAGCGGTTCGCAAACACGCCGGGCCGGTTCGTGATGGACACGGTGACAGGCTTGGAGGTTTCCCCGGCGGCGAAGCTCACTGTCTGCGTGAGGGCGCTGTAGTCCGTCCCGGCAAGGGCGGTGCCATTGGCAGTGGAGGCAGCCACGCTCACGGCGGTGGTGGTGTCACCACCGCGAATGACATTCAGCGTCACCGTGCCGGCCGTCTCGCTGACGGTGGCCGTGGCGGCGTCGAAGGCGAAGGTTGCGGGAACAGCACCCGTTCCGGCAAGCGGCAGGTCGAACGGATTTTTGTCACCAGCCACACTGCTGGCGAGGTGGAGGACGGCGGTGGAAGCACCGGCGGCTGCAGGGGCGAAGTGCACCACGAAAGTGGAGGACGCACCGGGCGCGAGGGTGTCAGCAGGAGCGGTGGTGATCGTCCAGGCGGCATCTCCGTCGACAGTGGCGAGGATGCCGGTCAGGTCGGCCGAGCCGGTGTTTTTCACCGTGAAGCTGCGGTCAATGGCGGCCAGCGTGGTCGTGCTGCCGAAATCAACAGCAGCCGTCTGTGCATCGGCCAGCTCGGGGGCGGCGGCAGTGGCGCCATTGTAGACGGCAATGTCCGGAGCCGCGGTGACAGTCAGGCTGACAGTGGCCACGGCCGTGGCAGCAGGGAGGCGGGAGCGGTCAACGGCGAGGATTTCACCGCGATCAGTCACTCCGGGTGTGGTCGGGGAGGATTTCACCCGGAAGGTGAAGGGAGCCGCCGCATTGCTCAGGGCATCGATGCCGAAGTCGCTGTCATTCGCGATGAAGAGGGTGTTTCCACCGTCTGCGACGGCCAGGCCCTCGACCTTGTCATGGGCGAAGAATTTGCCGCCCGCATTCAACGTGCTCAGCAGGCCGCCGAGGTCGAGGTGGAGAGACTTCGCAACCGGGGTGATGCCCAGCCCGGCCAGCGTGGAGGTGGCGGCTGCGGTGCCCTGAAGCCCGACGGTGGCCTCGATGGATTTACCGGCGAGGAGCAGGCCCCGCTTGTCACCAGTGCTCTCATACGTGGAGGAGGCCACGGCGCTGAGCGGCCCCACATCGGTGGCCCCAGTGATGTCGATGAGGTAGACCTTTTTGGAAGCGGAAGGCGGGAACCCGTTGTCGCGCTCGTCCACGAGGAAGGTGGTGTTGCTCAGGGCGGTGATCTCGCTGGTCACGACCTTGTTGCCGGTGTTCGGATTCTCCAGCATGTAGAGGTACTCATGCGTCACGCCGGTGGCGATGGTCACCGTCACGATGCGAACGGGAGCGACCTTGGTCGGATCGGCAGGCACATTGGCCGGGAGTTCGATGTTGTCCGGCTGCTCGAGGCCGGACTGGAGAACGCCGACGAGCATGGAGCCGTCCGGTGTGATGGCCAGGCCTTCCATGCCGCGATTGGACCGGCGGCGGGCGAGTTCGACAGGCAGGGTGCCGTCAAACGGGGAGAAGCGCTGCAGCTCGAAGCCGTTCGCATCGAAGTGGGAGATGAAGGGGCCGTACTCGTCGCACACCCAGAAGGTGCCGTCGGCCAGGGCGACCATGCCTTCCGAGTCAAAACCATTGAGGTCTGTAGTGAGCAGGCCGCCGGCAATGTTGAAGCCCTCGTCGAGTCCGGGATTCGCCGTGTTAAAACGTCCGCTGAAGGGCAGGCCTCCCGCTGTTTTCAGTGTGATCGGCGTGCCCTGAAGGACGGCGGCCCCGTTGACGAGCTTGAACCGGCCAATGGAGGGCGTGAAATTTGGATACGGGAAAACTTTCGATGTGTCCGAAGTGCCGTCCACGTTCGGTCCGCGGTCGGTCAGGCCGTAGAATTCATCCGTGGTGCCGGGAACGGGCACGAGAGCGGAGCCGTAGCCGTCGCCAGTGATGACCGCGCCGCCTTCGGTGCCAAGAGGCGGAAGATTGTGACGGTAGAGCTTCACTGCATCCGTGACGGTGTAGTTGAAGGAATCCGGTCCGCTGTAGCCCGGAGCGGGCGTGTAGGTGAAGGAACCATCCGGGTTCACGGTCACGGTGCCGTGGGCCGGGTTGGAGTTCGCAACTATCTGCGGAGAGGCAGGATCATTTCCAAGAAGCCCGCCGGCTGCCGCAACGGAGAGCGCGGCATTTCCAGACGTGGTGTAGCTGTCGGCGGAGGCGGCAGGCAGCGGGTAGAGGCGGACAAACGTGCTGACAGCTGCCGTGGAGGAGTTGTTGGCCTCGTTGGTTTCAGAAACCGTGTTGAGCGGGTCTGCGACCACGGCGCCAGCGGCCGCAGTGTAAGTGGTGGCAACGGACGGAGAGGCCGTGGCGGAAACGGTGAGACTGACAGAGCTGCCGGCGGCAATGGTGCCGCCGGAGAAGGTGACGACACCAGCGGCGCTTCCCACCGTGAAGCCGGCTCCGGAGCCGGAACCAAAGACAATACCAGAGGGCAGGGTGAAGCGGATGGTGACACCGCTGGCTGCGGCCAGACCGCCGTTGCTGGCGGTGATGGTGTAGTCAAAGGAGGTGTCCTTCACAGCCTGGGACGGTCCGCTCAGGCTGACGGCCAGATCTGGCACCAGCGAGGCGAGGGTGGTGGTGGGCAGGAGGGATTTGTTGTTGCCCTCATCCACCTCGGCAATCGTGTTTGACGGATCCACCACCGCCGCCCAGGCCGGCAGGATGAAGGTGCCGGGAGCATCCGGAGAAACCGTGACGCTCAGCGCCTTTGTCGAGCCTGCAGTGACGCTGCCGCCGGAGAAGGTGACGACGCCGCCGGATTCACTGACGGAGAAGCCCGTCCCCGTGGCCGAGGCGTATGTGACGCCGGAGGGTACGGTAAACTGGAGGTCGACCCCCGCAGCATCCACTGTGCCGGAGTTGGCCACGGTGAGGTTGTAGGTGAAGGGCGCGCCCACGCCAGCGCTGGCCGGGCCGGTGGCCGCCACCGACAGGTCCGGCGCCAGATTTGGCGCCAGGGCCACCCCGCGGAAGACCGTATTCGTCGCCGCCGTGGCGATGAGGGCCGGTGCGGCTGCGAGCGTGGCATTGTAGCCGGTTGTGTCGGTGAGCGTGACCACTTCACCCCCGCCCGTGGCGGTGGAGCCTCCCTTCCGCGTGGCGAAAAGGGTGACGCTCGTCCCGCTGACGCTGCCGCAGAGACCGCGGTAGCCGTCAGCGGGAGTACCCACACCTCCGTTGCTCACCCACGAGCCGGAGACGAGCGAATATTTCCGAACGCCGCCGACACCGGCCGTATTTGTGTCGTCGGCTACGTAAAGGGTGTCGTAGCCCGGGGCTGCCGCGCTCAGGTCAGCGAAAAGGAAGCCGTACGGCGACCCCGTGCTTGACGAGATGCCGGGCAGGTTCGTGATCGTTTCCCCGGTGGTGACGGGAAGCCCGCTGCCCACAGCCGCCACACGGATGGCTCCGGACGAACTGGTGCAGTACAGCTGGCCGCCGAAAACCGAGAGGCCCCGAACGTTGACCACCGTTGTGCTCAACTGAGTGGAGGAGGACGCTCCGTAGGAGGCGTAGCGGACCCCGCCCGCCCCGCCGCACATCCAGAAGTCCGTGCCGTTGGTTGAGAAAATTCCGCGCGGGTTGTTGCTGGAGGCGAAATCCGCCAGCGTGAATGAAGTGTCCACCAGACCGGAGGCATCCACGCGGCCCAGCGTCCTCGGCACGGCTGTGCCATTGGTGCCGGAAAGACTGGCCGCCGCCGGAATGTCCGAGGCGTAGCCGGGGAGGACGACGTACTTCCCATTTCCGGACCGCGTCAGCAGTCCCTCTGAAGTGGAAGTCCCGCTCGCGACGAGCTGCTTCTGTGCGCCGGATGCAGTCACCGGCATCGCGATGGACTGGACGAGCGACCCTGCGGGGGTGTATTCGTCAACAAGGACGGCGGCACCCGTATTGAGCAGACCGGCAGCACCGGTGCCGATGCGGTAGACGACAACATTTCCCGCGGTCAGCGGGGCGGCGGCGGCTGATCCTGCTGAGAGCAGCGGCAGCGCGAGGGCGAGGAGAAAACTGGATAATCTCCCTGATAATGGCGGAGTCATGACAAGTTTCATTGTTTAGGACTGATTTTGACGTTAGTTATTTGCTAAAATCTGAGCAGCAGCCATCTGTGCGCCACTGTTTCGGAAAATCCCCTTTTGACAGGGTCCCCCAAGTCATGGCCGCTCCACCCACTTTCCGCAAAACATACTGCGCAACGTTGTAGTCACCCGGTGAGTTCCTGCATGGGTTCAGGAAAGACACAAATGTCACGGTGGCGGCGAAATTGTTTCACACCCGGGCACGGGATTGCCCGCCCATGTCACAGGATCGCCGCCGGACGCCGCGAGGCAGGCACCCACATCCATGCACGGGGAGACGGGCCGCCTGCTGGACAGCAGGACGCTCCGAGGAGACAGGCCATGACGATGCCCGGCTCCCGCGGCACCCGGCCGAGTCTGACAGCCACGCCACAATCCCCGGGCGGAGGACCCCACCAGGCACGATGCCACTCTGGCGCCGCTGGCTGGGAAGACCTAAAACTCCCAGCTCAGACCGACGGAGGCGAAGGCGGCTGGATCGAGATCACGACCCAGTTTGACGATTTCCTGGTTGTCCCGCAGCTCGACCTCTCCGCCCAGGTTCACCCCGCCGCGCACGGTCAGGTAAAGTTTTTCCACCAGCCTGCGCTCCACGGACACGCTGGCCGACCACAGGCTGAGGTCCACCTGCTCGACACCGTCCCGCTTTTTCACCTGCCAGCCGCCGCCATTCGGCAGGAAGCTCAGGGACGCACGCCAGTCCTCACTGGGTTTCCATGAAATGAGGGCCAGCGGCGGGGTGAGCTGGATGCGCCATGCCTCCGACGGTGACCAGACAAACCCAAGGCTGGGGTAGGCCTGCACCTCGCCCAGGGCATAGCTGGCGTACGCCGCCACCGCCCAGCTGAACCTGGGGCTGACCTGCCAGCCAAAGAAACCCAGAGCCGAGCCCTGCCAGGCATCACCGGTGAATCCGTCAAAGTCCGTGCCAACCCCGCCGGACAAACTGACGAGGCCGATCCAGCCATTCTCCTTCGGCAGGTGTGCCCAGCGGGCGCTCAGATCAAGGGAGTGCAGATCGATTTCGCCGAAGGCCGCAGACGAGCCGAGGTCGAACTGCGTCCAGTCATGCTTGAACTGCAGCGCATAGACATCATCCCCCACCTTCGTGCCCCAGACTGGCGCTCCCAGGCGGAAGTTCCACAGGTCAAGCCCCCCGTCGCCATCCTCAAAGTTGAGCGTGTCATTCCACGTCGCCTCCACATCAATGGACGGAGCGCCGAAGCTGCGCAGGTCCGGTACCCTGCCCGCGTGGCTGGCGGAAACAAGAGCCGCGCAAAAGAGTGGGGCGAGAAGAAGTCTGGAAGTGTTCATCCCGCCCTATACGCTGCCCCGTCCGCACGGGATGCAACAAACGAAAATGATTTTGTGACTGCCTGCGGGGCAGTGCGCAGCAGCGCCCATGGAGACCCTGAAGTCCTGCCCGGGGATGGACGTTTCGAGACTGGCCTCGTATTTCGCCGTTTGAACAGGTTTCTCCAACTCTGAATTCCGTGAGCTGATTGGGACTGCGCGTCATGGCCGGTTCAAGCAGGGAACACCCGCCGGGATCCTTAAGGTGTAGAATCGACGACCTGGCTCATTTAAAGGCGCCGGACTTCATCCACTCCAGCCAGGCGGTCTGGAACGCGGCGGCGTTTTCAAACCCGTAAAGTTTGGAGATGTCGTCCTCGCTGGGGATCTGCTTGGACTTTTCGATGGTGTCGATCAGTTTGGCATACATCTCCAGGCGTTCCTGGGTGCTTTGCATGAACGCGCTCAGGCCGTAGATGAGGGCCACGTCCACGGGCGTGCAGATGGATTCCTCAAGGGTGAAGACGCGGCTCAGGGCGACCAGGTCCGTCACTGGCACCTTGGTGGGCTTGCCGTTCTTGGAAACTGGCGGCTTGATGTACTCGCTCTTTTTCAGCACTCCCTTGAGTTCGCTGGCCCAACTCTTGGAGCTGTTGAAGCCACCGGTGGACTTCACCTCTCCACCCTGGATGTAGGCGGCGCTGATCATGCTGGTCTGGGACTCGCCGCAGAGGGCGATTTCCTTGTAATACGAGAACCCGGTGAAGATGGCGAAGCGGCCCTTTGACGCGAAGCCGGATGTGCCGCCCGCCAGGAAACTCAGCAGGTCCCCCGACAGCACATGCGTGCGGAAAGGCGACCAGACGCCCTTTTGCATCTTGGGATCCAGCACCTTGAAGGCAGGAGCCATGTTTTGGGCGTTGTAGCGCTCCGCAGTCTGCTCGTCCAGCTGGAGGGCGCCTCCGCCCGCGCGGGGCCAGGTCTTCAGCATTTCATCCGCCCCCTGGGGATTCACCGGTCTGACCATGTCGGCATACCATTTGCCGAGGTAGTCCCACTCGGCCGGCTTCGAGACAAAGAAGAGCGCCATTTTTTTCTCCCCCCACTTGGCTGCGAAACCCGGGTGGTAAAAGGCCATCTCGTGCCAGAGGCGCTCGGCGTTTTCCGCGGCATCGCCGGAGTCCACGTCCTTGCCGCTCACGTTCACCAGGAAATGCGGCGTCTCCAGCGTGTCAAAGTTGATGTCCTGAAACTCGAAAATCTTCCCCTTTTTGACGAAGGCCTTGGTGTCCACCTTCGCCTCCTTGGCCGGGACGACGAGCTTGGCCGGCTTCTTGGACGGGTCGTCGCCCAGCCCTTTTGGTGCGTTTTCGACGCCGATGTCCTTCAAATACTGGAGATCCCCCTGGCTGAGACGCGCCTTGGGCACCACCACGGTGCGTCCGTCGCTGGTCTTGATGGAAACGCCGGAGAAATCGATCTTGTCGAAGGTGCCCTGGAGCACCTTGCCATCGATGCTCGTCCACGTACGCATCTCGGCCGCGGTCACGGAGACCGGTACAAGCGACACCATGGCCGCACCAGCGACCAGCCAGCAAATCAGGAAACGTGATTTCATGGCTGCTTTATCAGCAGGCGAAGTGCTTCTGTCCAGCAAAAACCAGAGGGAGCGCAAGAAGGGCGCGGGTTTTCAAAATCAGCCGGCCTCACCCTGCCTTCACCGGCCCCAGGCGCTCTTTGCCGATGGCAATGTCGTCGATCCAGGCGGTGAATCCCTGGCCGGCAGGCTGGTAGTTGTTCCAGCCGAAGGAGAGGCTGTCGAAAACGGCCGGGATTTCCGCCCCCTCAAACTGGCCCGCGCCTTTTTTCAGGGCGACTTCGGGGATCTCCTCTCCGTTGATGAAAAGGCTGTAGCTCTGGCTGGCGTGGTCGACGTGCCACTCCACCAGGGTCCACTCCTCCGAAAAATGGAACCGGTACTTGCTGCCAGTGCCGAACTCCGGGCGCTTCCGGGGCTGCACATTGTAAATGTACTGGAAGGCGCCATCGTTCGGCCCCAGGCAGGTGTCCACCATGCGGACCTCGATGGGGTCATTCGCCAGCGGGCTGGTGGCAGCCCCGGCGACGAGGGTGGAGTGGATGACGGCAAACTTTTTTCCCTCTGGCACCACCACCGCCGGCACGGGCAGTTTCACCTTCACGTAGAGCCGGCCCCAGTGCTCGCCGCCAAGCCTGGTGATCTCGGGGCCCTGTTTGGTGATCCGGCGCGGCCCCTTTTCCGCAGGGTCGATCCGCAGGGATTTTTTCCCTGTGTGCGCCACATCCGTGACGACAGAGACGGCCCCGGATTTTGTAAATCCCTTGGGAATCTGGCCTTCATGAGTGGACTCGAAGTCCTCCAGCAGCACGGGCTTGGCCTCGGGCGCGGAGCCTGACTTCGGCGGGAGTGCAAAGACGGCCGTGGTGAGAGTGATCGCGGCCAGGAGAATGGGGTGGGTTTTCATGCTGGTGATAACAGCTCGCCGAGGAAGCGCGGAATGGCAAATCCGCCCTCCGTCCGCGCCTGTGGGCCGGAGCGGAGCGGGCAGGCGGAAAATTGGTTGCACTTGGCCCGTCTTTTTAGTTTCACGCACTTTTCACTTCACATTTGCCGTCTGTCTTCGTAGATTCGGCAGCAGGTCACTATGAAATTCCTTCCCTTGATCCTCGCAGCCGTCGCCTCCACGTCCTCCGCCCGCGCAGTGCTGCTCCGCGTGGACACGTCTACGGTGCCCGTTAAGAACGTCCTTACCAGATCCCTCGTCCAGACGGGGGAGGCCCGCATCGGCTGGATTTCTGACTCGAATTACCAACCCTCACCAACTGGCCCCCTCACCGAACTGGCTTCCCACATGTTTTTCCTGGGCGGAGGCGACAAGGCCGGAACCGGCACAATGACGATTACCAACGGTCAAGTGAGCGGCTCAATAACTGGTTTCGACCCTTCGTCAGCCACGGGGGAATCGGCCTACCAGTTTAAACAGCTCTATGTTTTGTTGATGGAAGGGGCCAATATTCAAATTTCAGATCCAGCCACCGATTGGATCCCATGGGCACTGGTCAAGGTCCCCGTCGGTGTATCCGCGAACTGGACGACTGGTTCATCGGCCACTGGCACTAAAGTATTGAGCATGGCCAACGCTTCACTGGAAGCTGCGGTCGGAAAACTCGAAATCGACGGAGCCTTTAACGCCACAACCGGTATCGGCCTGACGCAGTATATCCCTGAACCCTCATCCGCAGTGCTTTTTGGCTTGGCAGGTCTGCCGGGCGTTCGGCGGCGGCGCCACGCCACAACACCATGCTCCCGTTGACTTTAGTAGCCAGCACACGCTGAAACAGCGGCAGGGCTTGAAGAAACCAACCGCTGCCGCGATTTCCAGAAAACTCTGAACCACCCCTACAGCCCGGCAGTCGCGTCGAGCAGGGCGTAGTTTTTGCCCTCGTGGCTGACTTTTTGCCCGGCTGAGGCGGCGGCGCTGAGCTGGCCGGAGGACCCTGCGAGTTCGTAGGAGGCGCTGCTGACGGAGACGCCGCTGTCCTTCAGGCTTGCGAAGGCGACGACGGCCTTGCCCTCGGCGTTCTGCACGGGGACGGCGAAATCCGAGCCGTAGCTTTTGGCAACTTCGGTGCGGGCGGCGGATTTCCACTCGAGGTCGATCTGGGCGATTTCCTTTTTCTCCTCGGCCTGGACGGTGGCGACCTCCTTTTCGACGGTGGCGGCGACTTCGCGCTCGACGACCTCCACCGGCTTGCCGGGGCTGGCGTGCTTGCGGGTGGCAGTCTGTTTGGCAACGGCGATTTTCGCAGCAGTCTTCTGCCGGACGACGGCTTTTTTGGCCTCAAATTTCGGAGCCAGCCGCTGCATCTGCCCGGCGATGAGGCCGTCCAGCTTGAGTGAGGCCACCTGGCGGATGATCTCCTGCTCGCTGGCACCGAGGTTTTTGTATTTGCGAATCGTCTTGGCGATCTTCGCCAGGTCCCCGATGCCGACCGGACTGCCGTCGGTGCCGGCGACGAAACTCGTCTCGTCGCGCTTGCCATAGGCCGGGCCGTCGAGGTCGGTGTTGTCGGTGACGCTGGTGGTCTGGCATCCGGTGAGGAGGAGCAGCGGGGCGAGGGCGGGCAAAAGAAAAGCGCGTTTCATGGCGGTGGAAATGGGTTGGTTGTCGGCTATTAGATACCAGACTGGCGGTGGGAGTCACGCGGATTTTCCTCGACGCCGGAATGAAAGCTGATAACCAAAGAACGCCCGCAGCGGGTTTTTTCCATCGTGATCGCAAGTGACGAATGTTTTCTCTTCCTTGACCAGGGCGGCCAGCGCTGGCCGTGTGGGAGTGGCGACGTGATCGGGCGGGCCGGCACGGTCGCGCAGGATGTCTTGAGGCCGGTGGAGGTGCTGTCGCGACGGCACCTCCAGATCGACAAACGGGGTGCAGCTTGGTATGTGACCGCCCTGGCCGGAGCGCGGAATGCGACGTTCATCGACGGGCAGCCGATGGAGCGGGGAGTCCCGTACCCGCTGCTGGGGGTGAAGTCTGTGCAGGTGGACACGTTTCAGTTTTACCTGGGCACGGCGAACGGGATGCAGACGCAGATCTGGTCAAAGCCGCCGGACGTGCACAGCCAGATTTTCACCCCGAGTGCGGCGCCCCAGCCAGTCTGGCCGGTGCGGGAGGGCGGACTGCAGGATGATTCGCCCGGTTTCGTGCTGGAGGATGAGACGCGCGGAGAGGCGCTGCCGCCCGGCTTTGCCGTGGATGGGCTGCCCGGCGCGATGGTGGAAACGGATGAGCGGCTCCACGTGCTTTGCGCGAATGCCGGAGCCAGGAAGCTGCTGGGCGAGGAGGTGGCGGGGCGCGACTTCGACACATGGACGGCAGAGCGCACCCGGGTGCGAAATTTTCTGCTGAGCCTGCAGGAGGGAACGCAGGGAGGGCCGCTGGTGGCTGCTTTTGATCTGCCGGGCGGACGGCACGACCTGGAGCTTCACGCGTCCCGTTTCGGCGGGGGGCTTCTGATTTCCCTGCGGGATGCCACGGCGGAGCGCGACCGGGTGCGGGACATGGTGGTCACGGCGGAAACTCTGGCGCGCCAGAGCGAAACGCTCGCGGAGTTCTCCCTCTCCCAGGCCTTTCAGGAGGGGGATGTGGCAAAAAGCCTGACCCTGCTGACCCACCACGCCGCCGGGGCGATGGGCTGCCGCCGCGTCAGTGTCTGGCTGAAACAGGATCCTGTGGACACCGCGTCGCAAAAGATCGTCTGCCAGGTGGCGTATGACACGGAAGAGGCCGCCGCATCCGGAGTGGAGACGGACCTCGCCTACTGCCCGATGTTCTTTGACCGCCTGAAGGGTGCCGAACCCTGGGCAATGACGGAGGAGGATTCACCCGTCATGGGCCTGCTGCAGCAGATCCAGTTCGCCGCCGCCGGAACCGGGCAGCTGCTCTGCGTGCCGCTGCAGCAGGCGGAAAATTTTTACGGTGTGCTGTGTTTCGAACGCGCCCCGGGCGAGGGAACGGGCTGGACGCGGGAGGACCGGCAGTTTGCCCTCTGCCTGGCCAGCTACGGGGTGCTGGCGCTCCAGACCAGCGAGCGGCGCGAGGCCGTGGCCCGGCTGGAGGCCGCCCAGAAACACATGAATGCCGAACTGGAGGAGGCGAACCGCTACGTGAGGCGGATCCTGCCAGATCCGGTGGAGAGCGGCCCGATCACCTCCGAGTGGCACATGGAGCCCTCCGAGGCGCTGGGCGGCGACGCCTTTGGCTACCACTGGGTGGGCGACCTCTTCGTGATGTACGTCCTCGACGTGGTCGGCCACGGCACGGGCATGGCGCTGCTTTCCATTTCAGTGCTGAACAGCGTGCGCGCCCGCCTGCTCATGGGCGAGGCCGCCATGGCAGACCCGGCGCGCGTCCTGGCCGAGCTGAATGCGGCCTTTCCCATGGAGAACCAGAACAACATGCTCTTCAGCATGTGGTATGGCGTTTTTGACCGGCGCACGCGCCAGCTCACCTACTCCAGCGCCGGCCACCCGCCCGCGCTCCTGCTGCATGGGGACTGCGCGGAGGGCGCGGAGGACTACACCGCCCTGGGCACGGAGGGGCCGTCCGTCGGGGCCATGGAGGGCGTGGAGTTCCTCAACGGCCACACCACCGTCGACCTGGGAGCCAAACTGTACATCTACAGCGACGGCGCCTTTGAGATTCCGCTCAGCGGCGGACGGGAGTGGACATTCGACGAATACGTCGCCGTCATCCGCAGCACCCGCTACATGTCAGGCGGGGAAACCGCCTACCTGCGCAAACGAATCGGCTCGCTCTGCATAAAACCACGCTTTCCGGATGATTTCACCATTGTCCGCTTCACATTTGAGGAGTAGCCTTCTGCCCGGTTCTCTCCACCGACCACGCCACGCCAACACAGCCATCCCATGACCGGCCATTTTGCTTACAGCATGAGCGGCTACTTGTCCTCACTCCAGCAGTGCCTTCAGGCAATGGAGGAAAGCGACGTCTACCAGGACCTCCCTTCCTCCCTGCGTTTTGTGGCAGAGCTGATCCTGGATGAACTGGCCTCGAACACAATCAAGTACGGCGGCCTCGACTGCCACAACATCGACTTCTCCCTGGATTTCGACGGAGACAGGATGCGGGTCGAACTGGTGGATGACGCCATGCCCTTTGACCCCTGGGGTGAGGCGCCGCGTGTTGATGACAGCGGGGTGATGGACATTGAGGACATCGAAATCGGAGGGCGGGGCATCCACATGCTGCGGCAGGCGACAGACACCCAGCACTACGAGCGGAAGGATGGAAAAAACATCAACGTGATGACGCGCCACGTGCGACGCCCATTGCAGAACGCAGCGGCCTAGGCCAGAGTCGACACCAAGCATGGAAATCCTCAAGGAAGCCAGAGATGGAGCCGATGTCCTGACCGTCACCGGGAAGCTCGATTCAACCAACGCCACCGAGTTCGACGCCAAGCTGCGCGAAATGGTGGACGAAGAATCGGGCCGGGCCGTCGTCCTGGAGTTTTCCGGAGTGCTGACGCTCACCAGCGCGCCCCTCCGGGCCATCCTTTCACTGGCGAAAAGGATGCAGCGCCACGGGGCCTCCCTCTTCGTGGCCGCACCCAGCGAAAACGCTCTTGAGTCACTGAAAATCAGCGGATTTCTCAAACTGAAAATATTCGAGCTGGCCGACAGTGTGGCCGCCGCCCTTGGCGCCGCCAGCCAGGGCAGCGCCACTCCGGCACGCCCCCGCCCGGCCGCAGGAGCAGCCCCCGGATTGCCCTCCCTCGGCCTGCCTCCTGCCGGCCTCCCTCCCGCAGCTGCACCGGCGCCCGCCCCCGCAGCGCCAGCCCCGGCCAAACCCGAGCCGCCCAAGGCGGAACCAGCCCCGGCGCCGAAAGCCGCGCCGCTTCCAGCCTCCCTTCCCCCACTGCCGCTCCCGACTCCGGCCCCCTCCCCTGCCACGCCGCAGCCAGCCGCACTCCCTCCACTTCCCTCAGCGCTGCCACCCGTTCAAAAACCCGAGCCCGCGCCCCTCCCCCCGCCGCCAGCCCCACCACCACAGGCCCCGGCACCAAAGCCCGAGCCCGCGCCCCTCCCTCCGCCGCCAGCCGCACCACCCCCGGCCCCGGCACCAATACTCGAGCCCGCGCCACCTCCCCCGCCGCCCGCCGCACCACCACCGGCCCCGGCACCAAAGCCCGAGCCCGA
>JANOAS010000092.1:0-62229 GCA_031411255.1 bacterium | reverse complement strand
TAATGGAATCTGTCCACTTCGTTCTTACCTCAACCCCCCCCGCCCCCCCCCCCCCCGCCACGCGCGCCCCACTCCACCCTCGGAAAAAATGGTCGGGGCGGCGGGATTCGAACCCACGGCCTCTTCGTCCCGAACGAAGCGCGCTACCAGACTGCGCTACGCCCCGACATTTCCGCTAAAAACCAGCGGGCGCCACCAATACCGGCTCTGCGTTTCACTGTCAAATCCTCCGCAGATTTTCTTTACCTCACTGCCCGGAGCCGCACTTGCACCTGCTGGAGCGCCAGCTATCATTTGCCCATGGCCACCACGCCCGCAGTAAAAAAAAGCACGGTCAAATCCAAAGCCACCCGACCACGCCCGCCCAAGGCAGGCACAGTCAACTCGGGGCGCGTGGCAGCCGGGCCTCTTCGTTCGCCAGTGCCGGCTGATACGACCGAGTTTCAGTCATGGGCGGCAGCCCTGAGCGAGGGGTTTTCCACCGGGTGGTGGAGGCGATACAACAACCTCGTTTCCAAACGAGAAAGGGAACTGATCACGCATGACGAACTCGTCGAACTCACCGCACTCACCAACTCGCTGGAGGACCACAATGTTCAGCGCATGGCCTGGCTGAGCGCGGCGGCAGGGCGGCGCGGCATCCCTCTATCGGAGCTGGTCGCCTCGCTCGAACTAAAACCGCCGCAATCGGCCTGACCGTGGCTAAGCAGGCGGGCATCATGAAGGCTGCCGGAGAGCACCCGCCCGCCGAGCCCTGACCGAGGCGGGCCCTCACCCCCGCCGCCGCTGCGCGATTTCCCGCATCAGGTCCAGCTGGATTTGCTGCACCTCCAGCATCCGCTGGCTGTTTTGCTTCAGCAGGTAGTCCACCTTTTCGTGCAGATGCCGGATTTCCAGCTCCGCCTTCAGGTTGATCTGGTAGTCGTTCTCAGCATGCTGCCGGTCACGGGCTTCCAAGCGGTTCTGACTCATCATGATCACCGGAGCCTGAAGCGCCGCGATGCAGGAGAGGATCAAATTCAGCAGAATAAAGGGGTGCGGGTCAAAGACCGCCCTGCCGCGCAGGATCAGGGAGTTCAGCACGATCCAGACCAGCAGCACCACGCCAAAGCTGATGATGAATTTCCAGCTCCCGCCAAAGGAGGCCACCTTGTCCGCGATGCGGTCACCAATCGGGATCTTCTCCTTCTCCTCCTCCTCCTCCTCGTGCAGGTTCGCGGCCAGCAGCTCGTGGCGCTGCATGGATTCGACGACCTCCTCCTCCAGCTGGGTCAGCTCGCCATATTGCGTCTCCAGCATTCCCCGCACGTAATCGACGCGGGCTTCGTTCACGGCTTCGTTGGAAACCAGGCTGTCCTCGCTCAGCTGGGGGTATTCCTTGTACAGAAAATCCGCCAGCGAGGGCCGGAGCGCGGAGACGGGCATCAGGTCCATCTCTCGCGTCATCCGTCCCGTCACGCTGCAGGGGTGAATCTCCTCGGGCTCGTGCTGGCTTGCTCCTTCCATCGACATGCGCCACCCTGCCTCGTCACGCCCAATTTTCCAATGCTCATCCAACAAATTCATCCGTCTGACGATGCCATCGTCGGCCTGCGCGATCTCGCCCCCGGCCAGACCGCCGGCTCGTGGACCGTGCGCGAGGCCATCCCGGCCAAGCACAAGTTCACCGCCCGGCCTTTTTCCGCCGGGGAGCGGGTCACGATGTACGGCGTCACCGTGGGCGTCACGGCCACCGCCCTGCCCGCCGGTGCCCGGCTCACGCGCGAGAATCTCCTCCACCAGACGGACGCCTTTTCCACCCGCCGTCCCGTGCCAGCGTGGACCCCGCCGGACGTCTCACGCTGGCGCGGGGCCACGTTTCAGGGCTTCCGCCGCCCGGACGGCCCGGCCGGCACCGCCAACCACTGGATCGTCATCCCCCTCGTGTTCTGCGAAAGCCGGAACCTCGCCCTCATGCGCGAGGCCCTCCTCGACGCCCTTGGCTACAAAAAAAGCGGTCCCTACCTCGCCTTCACCCGCAGCCTGGCCCAGCGCTGGCTGCGCGGGGAAAAAACGGAGCACCTCGCTCTGGAGGAGGCGGACCACGGAGCCGCACCCCTTTTTCCCCATGTTGACGGGGTGAAATTCCTCGACCACACGCTCGGCTGTGGCGGCACTCGCGCGGATGCGGAAACTCTCTGCGGTCTGCTCGCCGGTTACGTCAACCACCCAAACGTCGCCGGAGCCACCATCCTCAGCCTCGGCTGCCAGCATGCCCAGGTCTCCCACCTGGAAGCCGCCCTCTCGGAACGAAACCCGCATTTTTCCAAACCACTCCACATCTTCGAGCAGCAAAAGTCCGCCTCCGAGCGCCAGCTCATGCAGGACGCCCTGCGCGCCACCTTCCACGGCATCGCCTCCGCGAATGACCTGCGCCGGGAACCCAGCCCGGTGAGCGATCTCATCATCGGCGTCGAGTGCGGCGGCTCGGACGGCTTTTCCGGCCTCTCCGCCAACCCCGCCGTCGGCCACGCCAGCGACCTGCTCATCGCCCTCGGCGGCACCAGCGTCCTCTCCGAGTTTCCCGAACTCTGCGGCATCGAGCAAAGCCTCTGCGACCGCTGCGTGGACGACGCCACTGCGGAGAAATTCGCCTCCCTCATCCGCCGCTACGCCCGCGCCGCCGAGGCCTGCGGCTCCGGGTTCGATGCCAACCCGTCGCCGGGCAACATCCGCGACGGCCTCATCACCGATGCCATGAAGTCCGCCGGCGCGGCGAAAAAAGGCGGCACCGCCCCCGTCATCGAGGTGCTGGACTACCCGGATCCCGTGCGGAAAAAAGGCGGCCTCGTCCTCTGCAACACGCCGGGCAACGACGTCGAGTCCACCACCGCCATCACCGCCGCCGGGTGCACCGTCATCCTCTTCACCACCGGCCTCGGTACCCCCACCGGAAATCCCATCTGCCCCACGCTCAAGATTTCCACCAACTCCGACCTCGCCCGCCGCCTCCCGGACCTCATTGATTTCGACTGCGGCCCCATCATCGAAGGCGCCCAGTCCATCGAGGAAATGGGCGCCGGCCTCCTCGACCTCACCCTGCGCACGGCCAGCGGCACCTTCACGCCCGCCGCCGTCCGTCTCGGCCAGGATGACTTCATCCCGTGGAAGCGCGGCGTCAGCCTGTGAAAACGGGAAGAATGATCTGGCGTCCACAGGCTCCGATGGGCCCACTTCGCGATGCAGCCGGAGGCAACGAACAGCGCTCCGGAAACGACAAGGGCGGGGCTCTAAAGTTTGCCTGCCCGGCGCAGTAGTGTGGATTCCAGCGCATCCGAAATCCAGAAACGCGCCTGCCGCCGCACAGCCTGCATCAGTGGCGCGACTTCATCCACGACTCCAACCCTTTTGGTTTCGAGCAAGCATCCCAGAGTACCCGTCACGTTGAATCCATAAAACAGGGCCGCGTCCCTCGCAGCGACGTCATCCAGAATCAGCAGGGCAACTGAGTGTTCCGCCGCCAGAGCGAGTCACTCGGATTCGCCCGGGTGAAGCGTCATCATCCCGTTTTGCACGAGGGCGGATCTCTGGACAGCCGCTCTTTTAAATGGAGCTCACTTCCACGCAGCAGCCGCAGAGGGGAACCGACCTGCCTTTGCCCTCAATTCGAGAACCACCGCGTCCGGGAGCAGGACCTCATCAAAGAGGCGGTGAAGTATGTCCGTCCGCCCGATTGGGGCAAAGTTGATGACGGGCGTCGTATTGCAGACGCCTACCGGAGTGCTTTCCATGCGGCGATGCCGGCGGTGTCCGTGTCCAGGTCAGCTTCCTCCAATGGCTGCGATATGCCGTGCTCTCCAAGGAGAAATTGGAATTCCACTTTTGAGACGCCTGCCATGGTGCATGCGGCGGCTCCCGAGAGAATGCCATCCGAATAAAGGGCCATCGCCAGCCGCAGCAGCAGGGCGCCTTCCATTCCTTTTCGGGGAAGCTTGGCACCGGCCAGCACGGCGCCGGGCAGGGTGATGGTGATATCCTTCATCTTCGTACGAACCTATACCAAGGCCATTTGTCACCAAGTTTCTGCGGGACGGCGCCGGATTGCCGTCGAGTTGCCAGTTCAAACAAAAACCAGCCTCACCGCCCGCGCCGCCTGTGCGAAGGACACAGGCTGATGCAGAGGTCGCCGAATTCCCCGGTCCTCAGGTTTTCCGTCAGGACCCCGCAGAGTTCCGCCGGGGCCGAGAGTTTCTCGACCTCGGCCAGCTCCCGCCTGGCCCGCACAGCCTCCAAATTTCCTCTCCCACAGCCCCTCCACCATTTTCCTCCCCCTCCCCCATTCGCTCCAATTCGCGTCGCTTCGCGGTTGACCCGCTCCGTACCACTCCCCCCACCCTCCCACTAGCCCGCAGGGCCTGGACGTGGTAGTGGGTGCGGCATGTTGATGCGCCACATTTTTGCCGCCACTCTGGTCCTCGTGCTGCAAGCACCAGGGGGGACGGGGCTGGACCCGCTGGGGAAAATCCACATGCCGATTGGTCTGCCGGATGCGGTGGACCACACGAAGACGTTTGTGGAGGGGGAGGGAAATTTCTCCCCGGGGTTCGGGAGCTGCGGGATCTACTTCTGGGTGTGGGACTCGGCGCGCGGGCGGTTGATCGCGCCGACGCAGGACGGGATGTCGTGCGAGCGCGGACTGGGGCCGAACGGGCTGCCGGTGCCGTGGACGGAGTGGTCGTCGGGCGAGGTGACAGTGCGGACGGAAGTCTGCCAGGTGAAGCGCGGGGAGGGCCAGCTGGCGGCGGCGCGGGTGGAGCTGAAAAACCTTTCGGCGCAGCCGCAATCGTTCGTGGTCTTTGCCGCGCTGCGGCCGCTGGGGGCGGCGGGCGGTCCGGTGGGGGCACTGGAGGTGGTGCGCGGGGCACTGCTCATGGACGGGCACCCGGCGCTCATCGGCACCCCGGAAATGACGGGCGGCGTCTCCCCCCTCGACGACACGGGCGAGTTCTGCCTGCGCGGCGAGCTGCCGAAAAACCAGTCCGTCACGTCGGCTTCAGGCGAGTGCTCCGGAGCGCTCGCGCATGAAATGAAAGTGGGCGCGGGCCAGACAGCCAGCGTGGGATTTTTCTGCCCCGTCCTGGCCGGGCGCCGGGTGGGCGGGCACAAATGGGAGCTGACGAAAACCGGGACGCTGGTCGACCAGACTTCGCCCAATCCCCCGGACGGACGGCTGGTGCCGGACCTCGGGCTCGAAGCTTACCGGGTGGGACGCGTGGAGGACGTCTTCGCGGAGGCGGGGCGCTACTGGCGGCAGGCGCTCGGGCAGGCGTACCTCCAGCTGCCGGATCCCCGCTGGGCCGCAGCCTGGCCGGCCATGCTCGCCCACTCCGCCCTCATGCTGAATGAAGGCGCACCGGATTCGGCAGTCATCAACTCCGGCGCCTCCACCCGCGACGCTGTCCTCCTGGCGAACCTCTTTCAAAAGACAGGCCGGGCTGACCTCGCGGCGCAGGCCATCGATTTCCTCCTGGCGCATCCCTTCGGCAGCCCCTCCCAGCCCACGGCGGACTGCGCCGCGCAGGTCCTCTGGATTTTAGGAGAGCAGTGGAGCTTCGCCAAAGACGCCGCGTGGCTCGCCCGCATCCAGCCTGCCGCCGCGAAGCTCGCCGCCCTCATAAACTACCAGTCCACCACTCCCGGTCCGCACTGGGTGGCGCAGGAGGGGCTCGACTTTGGCGAAGGCCTCGCGCCCGACCGCCGCCGGGAGCTGAAACCCGGAGCCTCGCAGGAAGCGAACCCGAAGGACCCCACGAACTGGAACGTCGCCGGGCTCCGCGCCGCCGCCATGCTGGCCGAAGCAGGGAGTAAAAAGGAGGACGCCTCCGCTTTGATCAAGCGCGGTGACCGGTCGGCCCCCGACTTGACGACAGTCCGAAACACCGCCACCGGCAAGGCTGGCGATGGGACAGGCGGGCAAAAGGCCGGGCTCCCGCACTCCCCCGCTCTCGCCCTTGCCCACCAGGGCCTGCTGGCGGGAAATCGTGATGCCGGCTGGCAGACGGTGGAAAACCACCTCTCGCTCGACTCCATGCAGGGGTGGTTTCTCCTCCACGAAGGCACTCCGTCCAGCCCCGGCTCCTGGAGCCGGGTGCGGTCAGCCTGGCCGCACGCGCCGGAAAACGGAGCCCCCAGCACCTTCTCCACCAGCGCTATGCCGCACGCCAGGCCCACGGCAGAGTTTTTCCACCTCCTGCGCGATGCTCTCTTGTACGAAGATGGCGACCGACTTGTCCTCCTCGCCGGAGTGCCGCCGGACTGGCTGAAACAGGACCTTTCATGGGAAAATCTGCCCACCCATTTTGGCCACTGCTCCCTCAGCCTGAGGTGGGAAAAGGGAAAATCCTTCCTCCGGCTTGGTGGCCCCTGCCAGCCCCACGGCGGATTCCTCCTCCGGCTCGCTGACCGGGACATCCCGCTCTCCACGGCTGAGACAGAACTCCCCTTTTAGGACAGCCCTGCCATTCACCCTCCATTCTGCGGAAAATGGCGTAATCACCACATTGTCACTTCAGTGAATGGCCTGTTTTGATCAGAAAACACAGCTAATTGACGTGTGGAAAACGCTAATTATTCATGAAAATTCATTTTTTTATAAAAATTATTGAAAGTATGCTGAATTTATGTATTATATTCAACATGCCCTGCCCTTTTCTCCGCAGAAAAGACCGGCCACACACCAGCAGAGAACGCCGCTATGAGTCCTACCTCCAACACACCAGAAATTCCGGGTTTCCCCTTTCAGACCTCGCCACTTGGAGCGGAGTCGGGGCGAAATGGATCCGCCGGCCCCTCCGCAACGGGGTCGCCGGAAGACCGTCGCAGCGCAGACCTCGATAGAATGCAACACGCTCTTACTCAGTCTGTTAACGACCTTCTCAAATCCTTCCACGCCTACATGAGAGTCGCCCTGGAGCAGGGCCGCATGCCAGCCACCCCGGTCGCCCACGCTCCGGCTCCCCAGGCCCCCGCAGCGCCGGTGCCGATGCCTCCGATGGCGCACATGCCTCCCGCCTTTCAGCCGCAGGCCCCGGCCGCAGCCCCGGCTCAGCCATTCAATGAATTGCCGGTCTCCCCGTTCCGCCCCACCGGTCCACTCACGGGCCCCGCGCCCTCCTATCAGCGCAGCCAAGGGGCCGTCACCGGTCCCATGACCGGACCAGTGATCGATTCCGGCCTCGCCGCCCGGCTGAATACCGCCCTGGCCGCCGCCTTTGCCGAGGACGACCGCGCCATGGCCGCCGTCGTGCCACCACTGACCCAGCCGCAACCGTTCACCCAGCCACAGCCTTTCGCCCAGCCGCAGCACCACACACAGCCGCAGCCATTCGCCCAGCAGCCGGCCCTGCAGCAGCCGCCCGCTCCGCCGGAGCCGCAGCGCGCGCAACCGCATCTGCCGCCAGCCATGCCTTCATTTGAAGCACCGCAGTTCCAGCCAGCGTCGATGCCGCCAGCTCCGTCGCAGTTGCCACCAGCCTCGCCCTTTACCGTCGTCTCCGGCCCCACTCGCATGGTGGGCGCAGCCCCGACTCCCCCGCCCGCGCTTGGGGCCCAGCCGCCTCCTTTCCCTGCCGCCCAGCCTCAGCAGGCCGCGCAGCACCAGCACACACCCACGGCGCCACAGCCGCTGACTCCCTTCTCGCCTTTCCAGGGCATGGATCCTCCGCCGCCGCGGCCTTTCGTTGATCACGCAGACGCCGGCCCCTCGGCCAGCGCCATGCCTCCGCAGGCCCAGCCCGCTCCCTCGCACATGCCGCCTCCTGCGATGATGCCCGGCTCCTTCCATCCGTCCTCCTTCCCGCAGCAGCCTGCCGGCATGCCCTTTGGCCACACGGCAGGGCACACCACCCAGCCCCAGCCTGGACAGCCCGCCACCTTCCAGCTGGCCGGGGGCGGTGCCATCGCCTCCCATTACGGAGCGCCCCAGCCGCCCAGTGCGGACCTCGCCCGCGCCTTCGCCGGCAGCCTCAGTGCTTCCTCCCCGCCGCCCTCCTCTGGTCGTGCGCCCTCGCCCCTGTCCTCGGTTTTCCCGATGCCGGCCGCCAGCGAGAGCCCGTATCACACCCCCATCGCCCAGCCCCCGCCTCCGGCACCGCCACCGCTCGATGCCGGCGCCGCACTCCCGGCCTTCGGCGACTTCATGCGCGGCGGAGTCGGCGGCCGCTGAACCGCACCCTTTCGTTAGGTTAGTTAGTTTGGGTTTTGAGAGAGCGCCCGCGGGAAGTAGTAGCCCGCGGGCGCTGCCCGTTTACAGTCCAGCCCATCGACGCGCCCTTCCACTACTTCGACCACAATGCCACCACGCCCCTGAGCCCTGCCGCCCGGGAGGCGTGGCTCGCCGCGCAGGACCGCCACTGGCAGAATCCCTCCAGCCTCTACCGGGAGGCCGCCGCAGCACGGGAAAAACTGGAATCCCTCCGTGAAACGCTCGCCGAACTCATCGGCGCAGACGACCCCGAGACACTCGTCCTCACCTCCGGCGCCACGGAGTCAAACAACCTCGTCCTCGCCGCAGCAGCCCGCCGCGCGCTCCCCGGCCAGCGCGTCCTCATTTCCGCACAGGAGCACCCCGCCGTCGTCGAGCCCGCCCGCCGCCACTTCGGCGACCGCGTCGATTTCCTCCCAGCAGACGCCACCGGCCGCGTCCTCCTGGATGGCCTCGACCACGCCCTCGCCACCTCTCCGCAGCCCCCCGCCCTCGTCGCCGTCATGGCTGCGGGGAACGAGACCGGCCTCCTCCAGCCCTGGCGGGAAATCCAGAGCCTCTGCACCACACACGGCGTCCCCTTCCATTGCGATGCCGCCCAGCACCTCGGCAAACTCCCCTCCGCAGACCTCGGCGCGTGCGATTTCCTCACCGGCTCAGCCCACAAATTCGGCGGGCCAAAAGGCTGCGGCTTCCTGAAAATCCCGTCCGCAGATTTCCCCCTCCTCGGCCCCTGCGGCGGCCCGCAGGAGAACGGCCACCGCGCCGGCACCGAGGACCTCCCCGCCCTCGCCGCCCTCGTCGCCGCCCTCACTGCCGCCGAGTCCTGGCTCGCAAATCCCGCCCCCCGCCTCGCCGCCGCCGCCGCGCGCGATGCCTTCGAGTCCGCCCTGCCCCCCGGCTCAGTCGTCCTCTGCGCCGCAGCTCCACGCTTGTGGAATACCTCCCAGGTCGTCCTCCCCGCGCATGACAACCGGCTCTGGCTCGGCCGCCTCAGCCAGCTCGGCTTCGCCGTTTCCACCGGCTCCGCCTGCTCCGCCGCCACCTCTGGCGCCTCCCGCGTGCTGACCAGCCTCGGCCTCACCTCGGCAGAGGCCCGCCGCGTCCTCCGTTTCTCCGCCGGCCCCGCCACCACGGCGGAGGACTGGCACGCCCTCGCCGCCGCCCTGCGCCAGACCCACACCGCCCTCGACAACCGACCCGCCGCCAAATCCCAACCCTGATCCACCCACCCCAAGCACCCATGTCACGCGAAGCCTCAGCCGAAAAAATCCAGGAAGCCTGCAAGCAGATCGCCCTGCAGATGATGAAACTCACCCCCGCCATCCGCGGCCTCGAGCACGAGGAAACCCAGGCCGCCCTCCTCAAGTCCGCCCACCAGCTCACCGTCGAGCTGGAGACCATCAAAAAACTCGTCATCCGCCTCCTCCAGCGCGACGACAGCACGGAGCTGTAGATGTTTCACCTCCCCGCTCTGAACCGGACAAACCTCGCGGGCGGCATCAGGATCACCTCCGCTACACCTTCAGCGATCACGGGGGCCGCCGGTGACCAGGTTTTTAGATCCGGGGAGGTTTCAATGACACGCGTTACATCCACTGGCACCCTGTCCGGCCAGGGGAATCGCGCGCTCGCGGGCAGACGCGATCCGATGTCGGAGACTGCAGCTTCAGCAAAATTCGGGTTCAGCCCCAGCGCACTTTCGAGAATGTTTTGCAAGCCGTCCCCGTCGTCATCCGCCATCGGATCGACCGCCACGCCCAACCGAGCCGCCCACTGGTCCAGCGTTTCCCCGGCCCTGGCCTGGCTGGAAAAAAGCTCGCCCAAAACAATGCGAGGCATCGGGTAAACCAGCTCGCCGCGTTCTCCATCAGGCCCGCTCCAGGTAATCGCCCCGTCCGCTCCGACGTCAAACTGGCCCGTGCTCGTTAGTCCAGTTTCGTCCAGTCGCGTCTCCGTCCCCCATGTGGAAAATGCAGGCGTGTTCTCCAGGGCGATCCAGGCCGGGGCGGGCACAGTCCCCGGCTGTCTCACACGCAACCGCTGCCGCGGAGCGTCCAGCGAAAACGGGACCGCTTCCCATCCGCCCTCGGAAACAAAATGAGCAAAGGCCCCCGGCGGCAGCGAAGCCGCGCCAGCCAGTGCCGGCCTGGAGGACGGCAGCCAGCGGATGCGGAGGCACTGGACCCTTTCCGGAAGTGGTGGCCTGAATAAAGGCGACTCCTGCCGCCAGACCAGCTCATGGCTCCCGGCGGGCAGAATCAGCTGGTGAAAAGCAGGCCGCATGGGAGCGGAAATTCCTGACTTGGGCTCCAGCACCCGCATTCCAGCCCCGGAATCCCGTGAGGTGGGCCCCACCTCGTCCGCCGTCTGCCACTCCAGCGTGCCGGGACCGTCGATGCGCGCGCTCAACTGGGGAAAGGGAGCAGGATCCGCCGCGCAGGGAATGGGAGGCAGATGCCACACGGTGCTGCCTTCGGGAAGCCTCGCCCCCGTGGCTTCCCGGGTCTCAGCCGCATTCCACGTGAGCCCCGGCTGGTCCAGCACCGCCCCTGTTTGCACAGGCACCACCTTGGGCGCACGGAGTTCCAGAACCGCAGGCATGAATCCCCACGGGGAGGAAAAGTCATTCCGCCAGGCCAGGCTCAAGAATAGCGTGTGAATCCCAGGCGCAACTGGCAGCACCACTGGACGCCAGCCTCCCGAAGACGCAATTTCCACTCCCGCTTCCCCCTCCCATCCAGCGCGAATGGTACCAACCTCATTCACGACGGCAAAGTGCGGAAGGCTGAGAGAAATCAGGCTGCGGACCTCCGCGACAAACAGACCAGGACCGCTCACGTTGATCGAAATCGTTTCCTCACCGCCCTCAACCGATTCCCACGGAATCACAGTGACTGGCCCGCCATCACTCCGCTGTTCCCCCCACATCCGTCCGCCGGGACGCGAAAGTCCCGCTGCAGCCGGGGCAGTCAGCACCTGCGGCTCCCAGACAACCCCGGTAATGTCCAGCCGGGCCGTCACAGGTGCCCCGGTCGCATCCAGCAGCCACCGCAGCACCTGAACTCCAGGTGGAATAGCCTGTACCACGCGCCGCCAGCCAGTCCATGCGGTCGCCGTCACAGGGGCAGGGGCGCTGCCCAGCTGCATGGCCGCCGTGCCGCCGCTGGCATGCCAGAGATAGCTGAGTCTTCCCGGGCCTGTGACCGTGGTGCTGAGTTCAGTCACCAGGCTCGAAGACCCCAAAGACAACACCCGCCGTTTCGCAGGGCTCCCCTCGGGATTTGCCAGCTCACGCACCTCCGCAGCATCGGAGTCATTCAGGAAAAATGTCAGGCCCTCCCCTCCCAGGCCCTCTTGCATTCGGGCCGGAACCTCCAGAGTCTGCCCGAATCCAGCCACCGCAAGCAGCACGCTGGCCACCCAGGCGAGCAACCCGGATCCACCTCCAGGCAGGCATGTTGGTTTTGTCTTAATGGTCAGGTTGTGCCAGTGTAGCCCGCCTTCGAGCATCCGCAACCCCGCCTCTGCATGACCTCCATGACGCAACACCTAGCCACCGAAGGATTCGCCCTCGTGCCCGGCGTCCTGTCCTGCGCCGAGTGCTCCGGCTGGATCACCGCCCTCGGTCCTGTGGATGGCGCGGGACGGCGCGGGTTGCTCGCTCAACCAGACGTTGCCGCCCTCGCCCTTTCCCCGCGTCTGCTCGACCTCGTCCGGCCGCATCTTTTCGCGAAACCGGTGCCGGTGCGCGCCATCTACTTCGACAAATCTCCGGACGCCAACTGGCTTGTCCCCTGGCACCAGGACCTCACCCTCGCCCTTCGGCGTCAGGGGGACGTTCCGGGTTTCGGCCCATGGACGGTGAAGGACGGCGTGCCCCACGTCCAGCCTCCCGCCCCTTATCTCCAGCGAATGCTCACCGTCCGCCTGCATCTGGACGACGCGGATGAAACCAACGGCGCCCTGCGTGTCCTGCCCGGCACCCACCTCATGGAGAAACTGACCGCCAGCCAAATCCAGGATCTACGCACCCGTGTCCCCGAGTCTCTCTGCACCGCCTCCGCCGGAGATGCCCTCCTCATGCGCCCCCTCCTTCTGCACGCCTCCGGGCGGTCCACCACAGACCGGCATCGCCGAGTCCTCCACATCGAGTACGCCGCCCTCAGCCTGCCAGCCGGTCTGGAGTGGACGGAAAAAGCAGACCAGCAGTCAGTTTCCGAGTGAAAAAACTGCCAACCGATGGCGGTGCGTTAAGTTCAAATTCTCCTTTCCCTCCTGTTCCAAACCCTCCCGGCTTTTAGACTGAACGCCGCCCCTCCATGCCCACCATCGTCCTCACCACCGACATCGCCGCCCCTCTGGAGCGCGTCTTCGACCTCGCCCGCAGCATCGACCTCCACACGCAAACCGCCTCCTCCACCAGGGAACAGGCCGTGGCTGGCGTCACGTCCGGACTCATTGGCGCCGGCCAGGAAGTCACCTGGAGGGCTCGTCACTTCGGCGTCTGGCAGTCGCTCACTGTCCGCATGACCGCGTTCGACCGCCCCCGCCATTTCGCAGACGCCATGGTCCGCGGCACCTTCAGCCGCATGGAACACCACCACCACTTCGCCCCCTCTCCCGCCGGAACCGTCATGCGGGATGAGTTCACCTTCGCCTCACCCCTCGGCCACCTCGGCCGTTTCGCGGACTGGCTTTATCTGGAGCGCTACATGCGGGCCTTCCTCATCGAGCGAAACCGCATCCTGAAGGCAACCGCCGAGTCGGACGAGTGGAGGAAATACCTGGGTTGTGTGGTCTGGGCACCAACCGGGAAGCTCGCAGCTGGTCTCCCCTTACGCCGCCAGTGCCGCGGCTGGGGCAACCTTGGCTGCGCCCTGGGGCGACGTGCCGGCGGCTGGCTGGGTGAGCAGTTTTTCAAAGCGCGAGGCGATGTCCGTGATGCGGAAGGTGGCCTCGGCGTAGCGGCGGGCGTTGTTTGCGCACTTGTCGGCGAGAAATGGATTCATGTAGAGCTGACCGGCGGCGGTGAGGAAGGCCTCCATGTCGTTCGGAGGGACGGTCAGACCTGCCCTCTGGGTGGCGACAGTGCGGGTGGCGAGGTTGACCTCAGGGGCGGCCAGAAGGATCGGGCGCTGAGCGCACAGGTAGCTGAGGATTTTTGACGGGACGGAGAACACTCCGGCGTCCTCCTCCAATACGCCGATGAGCACATCCCCCGCAGCCATGACGTCGGGCAGCTGGTTGAAGGGCTGGTAGGGCAAAAGGGTGAGGTTTTTCAGCCCCGCCGCCGCGACCTGATCGCGCAGCCAGTCGGCCCCGAGACCCTCTGAAATGACGACCACCTGCACGCGCTCGTCAGCCTGGTGCTTTTTCGCCAGTTCCAGCAGCAGCGCGGGGTTGTGCTTCATGCCGAGCGTGCCGGTGTAGAGAAAGACGAACTTTTCCGCCAGATCGTGGGCCTCGCTCCAGTCGTTGCGCTTGGGGCGGACGGGAAGGCTCTCGATGGGGGCCCAATTCGGGATGACGGCGACGCGATCCGGCGAAACGCCAAAGTCACGCACCATGATGGGCTTGAAATCATCCGTGATGGCCACCACCCCGTGGCTGACCGCCAGCTGGCGGCGCTCCAGCCACTTGTAGAATGACCCGACCCACGGCCCGACGACGGGGATCTTTTTGTTCACGATTTTGTCCACCGCCAGGCTGTAGAAATCCTGCACCCAGGACCAAAACCGGGCCTCGACGATCAGGGATGCCTGAATGATTGGCTGCTGCGTCTCCGTCGGGGTGTTGGACGACAGCACGACCTCGGGCTTCTCCTCCATAATGAGGTTGTACATTTTCTGCCCATACTCGACCTCGTAGTTCCGGCGGCGGATGAAGGAGTACTTGTGCTTGGAGTAGTTCTTGTTCATCTCCACCGGGATGATGCGCAGGCCGGCCGGATCCTCCGGATTCTTGACCAGGTCCCCACGCGGCGTCTGCAGCGCGGTCGCAAACGCGTGGATCACCTCATGGCCGCGACGGGCCAGTTCGCGGCTGAGTTGAATCTGAAAGGGATGTCCGGCGTAATCGTGAACAAGAATTTTCATAATCGATCACTCAATTTTCCATAGTATTCGCAGGGAGTAAAGTGAAATATTATTATTTCTGGAAATAATCGCATTTTCGAGACGTGAAATCCGAAGCAGCTGGACACCTCCCCTTTTTGCCCAGTCGATGCCTGGAAACCTGAGTCCCGGGAACTCCGGGAAGGCTACAGCGTCCGCCGCCCCTGGAGAGCGCGGAAGAGAGTCAGCTCGTCAGCCGAATCGAGCCCACCCCCGGCTGGCAGCCCTTGGGCAAGGCGGGTGATGCGGACGGGCAGGCAGGCCAGCGTCTGGGAGAGAAAGTTGGCCGTCGCCTCGCCCTCAACGTCTGAACCCACGGCGAGGATCACCTCTGCGACATGCCCCTGCCCGATGCGGGCGAGGAGTGGAGCGATCCTAAGATCTTCAGGATGCACCCCATCGAGAGGGGAAAGCCTGCCGCCCAGGACATGGTAATGCCCGCTGAAGGCCCCGCTGCGGTCCAGCGGCAGGATGTCCGTGGGCTGCTCGACAACACAGAGAAGCGAGGCATCCCGCGCCGGGTCGGAACACAGCGTGCAGGCCTGGCCGGCGCTGAGGAAAAAGCCGCAATCTGTGCAGGCGGTGACTCCGGATTTCGCCGTGTCGATGGCCCGGGCGAGGTCCCGCGGAAAGTGGCTGCCGTCCCGCAGCAGGGCGACAGCGATGCGCTCGGCACTGCGCAGGCCGATGCCCGGCAGCCGCTTCAGGTGGGCGACGAGCTGCTGGACTTCAACTGGATAGTCAGCCCGTTTCACGGCGCGGGGCGGCGGGTCAGGAGGCGAGGTGGCGAAGGCACTTGGCCACAGCGTTGGCGGAGGTCATCCCGTGCTTCTCGCGGAGGATGGACACCTTCCCGTGCTCGATGAATTCGTTTGGCCACGCGATCCGCTCGACCGGGGTGCGCACACCTGCATCGTGCAGCGCCTCGATGACAGCGCAGCCAAATCCATTGGCCAGAACGTGGTCCTCAAAGGTGCAGACGACCTTCGATTTCCCGGCAAACCGGCTGATCGTGTCCACGTCGAGTGGCCTGATCCAGCGAGGGTTGATCAGGGTGACGCTGTAGCCGAGTTTTTGCAGTTCGTCGCGCGTGGCGAGGGCCATTTCAAACATCTGGCCGAGGCCGATGAGAGTGACGTCCGAGCCTTCCTGCACGACTTCAGCCTTGCCGATTTCCAGAAGGACCGGGCTGGCCTTGGGCGTGGCTCCAGCGCCGCTGCCCCGGGGGTAGCGGATGGCGCTGGGGCCTGAATCATGGTTGTTCATCGTCCAGAGCATGTCGGCGAACTCGTCCTCATCCTTCGCAGACATGAAGATGAAGTTCGGCACATGGCGCATGTAGCCGATGTCGAAGAGGCCGTGGTGCGTGGGGCCGTCATCACCGGAGAGCCCGGCGCGGTCCATGGCGAGACGGACCGGCAGGTTCTGCAGGGCGATGTCGTGCAGAATCATGTCATACGCCCGCTGCATGAAGGTGCTGTAGATCGTCAGCCACGGGCGCAGCCCCTGGATGGCGTGGCCGCAGGCAAAAAGGGCGGCGTGCTCCTCTGCGATGCCCACGTCAAAGTAGCGCTCCGGCACTTCCTTCTTGAAAAGCATTAGCCCGGTCCCGCCTGGCATGGCCGCCGTGATGGCCGTGACGCGTGAGTCCGCCTTGGCGTATTTCACGACGTTCTCCGCGAAAACCTGGGAGAACGAGGGAGTGGGAGTGGCCTCGGTTTCACCAGTCTCCGTCTTGTACGGCCCGAGGCCGTGGAACTTCCCCGGGTTGTCCAGTGCGGGCTTGTAGCCGCGTCCCTTCTCGGTGAGGATGTGCAGGATGACGGGTTCGTTCTGGGTCTTGAGAAACTCGAAAACCTTGATCAGCGCCGGCAGGTCGTGACCGTCAATCGGGCCGTAGTAGCGCAGGCCGAACTCCTCGAAAATGACGCTGGGCAGGAGGAGGTTTTTCGCCCCCTCTTCCACTTTGCGGGCCAGCTTGCGGGCGGCCTTACCGGCCACTTTTTCGATGAACTGGGCCGCCTTGTCGTGCAGGTGGGCAAAAGTCGGGTGGGTGGCGATCTGGTTGAGGTAACCAGCGATGGCACCGACGTTTTTGTCGATGGACCACTCGTTGTCGTTCAAAACGAGGATGAGCCGCTTGGTCGAGGCGGCGATGTTGTTGAGCGCCTCAAAACTGACGCCGCAGGTGAAAGCAGCGTCCCCGGCGATGCAGACGACGTGCTCGTCATCCGCCTTTCGCAGGTCCCGTCCGACGGCGAGGCCCAGCGCGGCGGAAACAGCGGTGCCTGCGTGCCCGGCGCCGTAGCAGTCGTGCTCGCTCTCCGTGCGCAGGAGGAATCCGTTCAGCCCCTCGTAAGTCCGCATCGTGTGAATGCGGTCCCAGCGGCCGGTCAGCATCTTGTGCACGTAGCCTTGGTGGCTGACGTCAAAGACGAACTTGTCCTTGGGCGTGTTGAAGACGCGGTGCAGGGCGACGGTCAGCTCGACCACGCCAAGGTTCGGGCCGAGGTGCCCGCCAGTCTGGGAAAGCACCTCGATGAGCACGCGCCGAATCTCCTCAGCCAGCTGGGGAAGGTCCTTTTCATCCATCCGTTTCAAGTCCGCCGGGGACTGGATGGGTGCGGGGCGGGCGGGCTGGGCGTCAGAAGGGGATTTCGTCATCGTTCAGGTCGTCAAGAGGGCTGCTGATCGCGACCCGGGTGGAAGTTTTTTTCGCGGCGGGCCGGGAGCGGGCTCCGCCGGCAGTCGCCGTGGGCACCATGTCCGCCTCGACGGGTTCGAGCACAATTTCGCCAGAGGCTTTCTTCTTCATCATTTCCACCCGGCCCAGAGCCTCGTCGAGCCGTTTGCGGCACACCTTGAGCAGCAGATTCCCCCGCTCGTATGAGGAAACGAGGTCAGCGAGCGGCAGCCTGTGGTCCTCCATGGCGGAGGAAAGTTCCTCCACCTCGGACAGGGCGGCTTCAAAACTCAGGTCTTCGATGTTTTCCTCGGGAGCAGGCATGACTGGAAAGGGCGGAATGTGGGCAGTGCCTGCGAAATCTCAACAGAAGAAAGCGCAAAGGCGGAGACGGGCCGGCTCACCGGGCCTCCTCAAGCCTTCGTTCCGTGAAGAGCACCATGTCCCCGGCAGGGGTCAGAGGGAGGCCGACCTTAAAGGGGAAATCGACCAGAGTGTCCAGCGTGTCAATGATCGGACGCTGGCTGGCATCGTTC
This sequence comes from bacterium, assembly GCA_031411255.1. Classification (GTDB taxonomy): domain Bacteria; phylum Verrucomicrobiota; class Verrucomicrobiia; order Verrucomicrobiales; family V1-33; genus JANOAS01. The sequence continues at coordinate 44,652 of JANOAS010000092.1, read as the reverse complement.
GGGTTGACCCGGGCAAAGGCGGTCGCCACCGACTGCCGCATGATGAGCGCAGAGTAATCGTACCATTCGGAGCCGCGGGTCGAGATGTTTTTCGCGAAGGACTCGTGCGTGGAGAGGGGCGTGAGGAACACGGCTGAAACCGGATAGCCGCGCGCCTTGGTGGAGTCCATGATTTTCGTGAACTGGTCCCGGCGCGTCGGCAGCCAAAGGGCGGTACGGTCCGCGTACCACGCCACGGCCCACGGGGCGTCGGTGGCGATGATTTCCTTCTCACTGGCGGCCTTCTGCAGGACCTGCGGGTACACCAGCGGGTAGTAGGGCGGCCAGTTGGACTTGTTGTTCGAGTAGCGCAGGCCATTGTAGAAATCCCACGGCATGCTCAACAGGAACGGGGTGGCACTGAGGAGGACGACAGCGATCATGTGCCCCTCCCGCAGAACAAAATGCGTCATCGGGATGGTGAGGCGGCTCCAGAGCACACTCAGAAAGGCGAGGCCGTAGGCCGTCATGAATGGGATGAAAAGCACGTTGAGCTGGTTCGGATCCATGGTGCCTTCCTTCATGCCGTAGACGGACATGCCGATGGCGGCCATCACCCACATGAGGAGCACAGCCCAGCGGAACTGGGAAATCTCCGGCCGGCGGAACGGGTGCAGGAGGCTGAGGAAAAAGACCGGAGCCGCGATGATCGAGCCCAGGTAGGGGAACATATTGCCGAACTGGGCGACGGTGTTGGAGGTCACCTTGCGCAGGAACCCCTGGATGACCAGCGGGTCGGTTTCCGGGTCAAAATTGCGCATCACGCTGCTTTCCGTCTCCCCGCCGAGACCGGCGAAGAACTGGAAGAGGGCGGATCCAAGCGGATTTCCGCACTCGCTCATGTTCACAAATCCCCACGTGCTGACGATGATGGCAAAGATGGCGAACATCACCAGCGCCAGAAGGCCCCTCGGACGCATGAAGAAGGCAGTGTAGATGAGCAGCCCTACGAAGACCCAGATGGTGATCCAGTGGGCCATGGCGAGCAGCCCGAAGAAAAGCCCCGTCAGGAAGGCCCACATGTAGGCTCCCCGCCCGAGCTGGGTATTCTCCACTGCCTTGTAAAAGAAAAACATGGCAAACGAGAACAGGAAAAGCATCAGCATCTGCGGCAGACCCGTCTGGGAGAATTTCCACAGCATCTCGCACAACAGCATCAGCACGGCGGTGATGCCTGCTATTTTGGCGTCGAAAATCCGTGAGATCAGCAGATAACACACCCCGATCGCCCCCAGCAGCAGGACCATGGAGACCCCGGCAATGACGCTGTCGAGGAAGTAGACGGGTTTCACCCCGTCGTAGGAGGGAATTCCGAAAATTCTAATGAAGATGGAGTTGAGGAGCGGATTGAGCGGGGCGTGATAGGTGTCGCGCATGCCGAGGAGAAGCGGTTCCGGCTCGCCCTTTTCCTTGTGGAACTTGTTCATCTGCCAGAGCGAGACGGGCCTCACCCATTTGGTGACGAAGTTGTTGCCACGGGCCACCTCCCTCGCGATCTGCGCCTGGTCCATGCCCTTGGCATGGCTGAGGCCCTTGAAGTCGATGAGGAGGTAGAAAAAGGCGAGGCCGGCGACGAGGACCAGGAAAAGAGCCCAGCGCAGCATTGACGCCGGAGTCAGCTCCTTCCTGTTAAGGACGATGTCGGGATTGTTGGCCATGGTCGTGAAGCGGGAAAGGTGAGGTGAAAGCGGAAAACGGGTGGTTCAGAAATCTTTGTTATAAAGAGTTTGAAGGGCTCCTTTAAAGCCGCGTTGCGCGGGAGGATCAAGCAGGAAATTTTTCTGAAAGTTTGAACGGGACGACCACGGAGCCCGGAGCCCGGAAAAGCGGCCCCGGGCCAGTCGCGGCTTGCCAGTCCGGCAGTTTCCTGCAACAGATTGTCCCACCGCCCTCCCCTGCCATCCTCCCCCCTCCGCCTGCATGCCCCCCTTCCCCGCTTTTCCCCGCCTGCTCCCGGCCCTTTGTCCTGGGCTGTGGAGCGCTGCTCTGGTGGCGGTGGCTGGAGCCGCCCCTTCGCCGGGCGTCGGCGGTTCGTCCGCCCCCCTCGGCACAACCGGGACCACCGTGTTCAGCTACCAGGGCCGGGTGCTGGCTGGCGGCAGCCCGTTTACGGGAACGGGTCTGTTCAAGGCCGCCCTGGTCGATGCGGCGGGCACCATTCTGTGGAACAACTCCGGCACCACCATCGAACCGGTCGCCGGAACTCCCGTGCCAGTCACCTCCGGTGTTTTCAGTCTGCCTCTTGGCGCGGAGGGCGGGCCGGTTCCTCTTTCCGTGCTGCTCCAGCCCGGCCTGAAGCTGCGTGTCTGGTTCAGTGACGGCGCGCACGGCTACGAACAGCTGAGCCCGGACGCCCACCTGCCCGCGCTGCCCACCGCAGTCCTCGCCTCGGGTGTGCAGCCCGGTGCGCTCACGGCGGAAAAACTGGGAGCCGGAGCAGTGACGGGTGCCAAGCTGGCAGCCGGCGTCCTGCCCGCAGACAAGTTCGCCCCCGGCGCGCTCGTGGCGAACCTGACCGCCGGCGGGAGCACCATTCCGTCCGGCACGGCCATGTTCTCCACCGTGGCGGCGGACCCAAATTTCACCACCGCCGGCTACACCGCGCTCGGACCAGTCTCCTTTTTGCCAGAGGCCTGGACCAACCGCACCAGCAGCCAGGTGGCACCGCCCACTCCTCGAAGTGACAGCGCCGGCGTCTGGACCGGCAGCGAGTGGGTCGTCTGGGGCGGGAACGAAACGCCAGCGGGAGCCTCAACGCTGGTCGCCAGCACGGGAGCCCGCTTCGATCCAGCGCTCAACCTCTGGCGTCCCATGACCGCCGCCCCCATTTCCGGCCGCTCCGGCCACACCGCCGTCTGGACGGGCTCCGATGTCATTTTCTGGGGGGGGGGCGATGCCGCCGGGGTCCACGCGGACGGGGCCTTCTACACCCCCGCCACGGACTCCTGGTCCTACCTGCCGAACGAAGGCGTCATCCCGCCCCGCTACGACCGCAGCGCCGTCTGGACCGGCAGCGAAATCATCATCTGGGGCGGCGTCATCGGTCGGCAAACCCGCCCGGACGGCAGGCCCGAATACTCCGTGGACAATGCAGCCCAGGCCGTGAAGGGGCTGCGCTACAACCCCGTCACGGGCACCACCTCCGCCATCACCGCGCCCACCGGCACCGGTGGACGCATCTCCCACAGCCTGACGTGGACCGGCACGGAAGTGGTCCTCTGGGGCGGCGCATCAGTTCTCTCCGTGGACAGCGGCACCGGCTCCGTCACCGCCTCCACGCCGCTCGGCACCGGAGCCCGCTTCAACCCCGCCACCGGTGCCTGGTCCACCGTCACCACCACTGCGGCACCCTCCGCCCGGCTGAATCACAGCGCCGTTTGGACCGGCTCCCGGCTCGTCATCTGGGGCGGCGGGGGCAACACCACACTGGCTGCCGCCGGCGGTCTCTACAACCCCGCCACCGACTCCTGGACCGCCACCGCCACCTCGGGCGCACCAGCCGCCCGCACCCTCCATTCGGCGGCGTGGAAAGGCCGGGAAATGCTCATCTACGGCGGCGAGGCGAACGCCATCCTTCTGGCCAGCGGTGGCCGCTACGACCCGGTGGCCAATACCTGGCAGCCCCTCACCACCACCGGTGCCCCCCCGCCCGTCAGCCGGCCCCTGTCAGCCTGGACCGGGGCGGAGTGGCTCTTTTTCGGCGGGAGCAACGGCACCGGACTCCGCGTCGACCAGTGCGCCTCCTACACACCCGCGACCACCCTTTACCTCTATGAAAAACAGTAGCCGTCCCCTGCCCCGGCGCGGCCTGCTGAAGGCGCTGCGCCTCCTGCTTTCCTGCCTCCTGCTCGTGTCCGGGCACACCTTCGCCCAGTCCGCGCCCAGGCTGAGCGTCACCGGTCGCATCCTTGTGGATGGAAACGCCTTCACCGGCTCCGGGGCGTTTCGTTTTGCCCTCATCGACGGTGCCGGCAGCCTCGTGTGGGCCAGCGACGGCTCCACCTTTCCCGCCGCTACCGGCGCCCCCGCCGCCGCAGTCACCGTGCCCGTCGTTTCCGGTCAGTACGCCCTCCAGCTTGGCGATGCCAGCCTCGCAAACATGACCACCCTGCCCCCGCCCGGCACCCTCTACCGCAGCCGGCTCGTCCTGCACACCTGGTTCAGCGACGGCAGCCACGGCGTGCAGAAAATCGGAACCGAGCCGCTCACCACCGTCGCCTACTCCCTGATGGCCCTCACCATTCCGGACGGCAGCGCCACCACGGAGAGCCTGGCCCCGGGCAGTGCCACCACCAGCGCCCTCGCCCCGGCCGCCATCACCAGTGACCGCATCCCGCCCGCCGCCGCCCAGGCCGCCCTCGCCGCCTCGGACCTGGGCCAGGTCCCCGTGAATGGCATCATTCTTTCCGACGACCCGGTCTCACCCAGCCTCCAGGCAGCAGGGTTCACCCGCCTTCTTTACAAGGACACCGTCACCCCCTCCGGCTGGACCCAGAAATCCGGAACCGGCGCCCCGTCCGCCCGCGCCAGACACACCGCCGTCTGGACTGGTTCCGAGATGATCATTTTCGGCGGGCTGGATGCCGCCGGAGTTCCCCTCGCCACCGGAGCCCGTTACAATCCAGCCACCGACACCTGGACCGCCCTGCCAACCGCCGGAGCCACGGCCCACGCCTTTCACACCGCAGTCTGGACGGGCACGGAGATGATCGTTTACGGCGGGCTGGCCACAGCCAGCGTGCGCACCAGCGCCGGGGAGAAGTTCAACCCCGCCACCGGCACTTGGACCGCGCTCCCAACCACCGGCGCCCCCAGCCCGCGCACCACGCACTCCGCCGCCTGGAGCGGGACGGACATGTTCATCGTCGGCGGTTACGACGGCACCACCCACTCGGCCCAGCTCGGCGCGCGCTACACACCGTCTACAAACACCTGGACAGCCCTGCCCACCACAGCTCCCGCCCCCGGTCCGCGCTATTTCTGCGCCGCCGTCTGGATAGGGGCAGACCTCCTCGTCTGGGGCGGCGCCAGCGGCCCTGCCAGCAACGTGCCGGAAACCGGAGGAGCCCGTTTTTCCCCCGCCACCTCCATCTGGACCGCCCTGCCGCCCGCCCCCGCCGCCATCACCCAGCCCGTCGTGCTCGACGCCGCCTGGACCGGCACCGGGATGCTCGCCTGGCTCGGCTCCCACGGGGCCACCGTGCGGTTCAGCCCCGCCACCGCCCAGTGGGCCTACTCCAGGCCGCTTCATGCCGGCCTCATCACCGGCTTTCCCCGCACCGTCTGGACCGGGCAGGAACTGCTCTTGTTCGATGACAATGCCGGCTCCCTCGCCGGATGCGCCGCCTGGATTCCCTCCCTCGACGCCCTCATCCCCCTGCCGCAGAAACCCGCCGCCCGCTCCTTTGCCCCTCTCGTCTGGACCGGCTCCCAAGCCCTCGTTTTCGGCGGCTACAGCCCCGCCCCCTCCGCAGACCTGTGGTCCCTCATCCCGCCCCGCACCGCCTGGTTTTACCAGAAAAAATGAGGCAGCCCCTCCGGTTTACAAATCCCCCCTTTGGCCGGACATTCCACCATCCCCCCTTCCCAGATGCACTCCTCCCTCCGCCTCCCCCTCGCCGCCCTCGCCGCCGCCCTGCTCCTGGCGCAGCCAGCCCTTGCGGACATCCCCCAGTTCATTGCCTACCAGGGCCGCGTCGTCCAGGGCACGCAGAACTTCGAGGGCACCGGCTACTTCAAGTTTGCCCTCGTCGACGGCGGCACCGGCGCCACCTACTGGAGCAATGACGGCACCAGCGCCTCCGGCAGCGAACCGGCCACCGCTATTTCCCTCCCAGTCAAGGGAGGCAACTACTCGATCAACCTCGGCCAGACCGGCACTGCGGGTGCCACCCAGCCCGTCACGCCGGGGGTTTTTAATCACCCCGACGTCCGCCTCCGGAAGTGGTTCCGCCCCGCCGCCACCGGCCCCTTCACCCGCATCGACCCGGATGACAAAATCGGGGCCGTCGCCTACGCCATCCTTGCCGCCAGCGTGCCGGACGGCTCCATCACTGCGGAAAAAATCGCCAACGGGGCCGTCACCGCCGACAAAATCGCCGACGGGGCCGTCACGGCGGACAAAATTGCCCCCGGAGCCGCCGCCGCCAGCCTGGGCAGCGGCTTTTCCCTCGTTCCCGCAGGCGGCATGGTCCTTTCCGAAGATTCCGCTTCTGCGAACCTCGTCGCCGCCGGCTACGTGAAATCCCGCGCCCTGCCCGCCGTCGGTGCCGTCTGGATGCAGCGCACCGCCCCCGCCGCGGCGAATTCCCCCAGCGCCCGCAGCGCCCACGCCGCTGTCTGGACTGGCAGTGAGATGATCATTTGGGGCGGTACCAACGGCACCAGCACCGCCACCGGCTCCCGCTACAACCCCGCCACCAACACCTGGACCACCACTTCCACCACCGGAGCCCCCGCCGCCCGCTACTACCACAGCGCCGTCTGGACCGGAACGGAGATGATCATTTTCGGCGGAGCCCCCGCACTTAGCGACGGCGCCCGCTACAACCCCGCCACCAACACCTGGACCGCCCTCCCCGCCTCCGGCCTCGCGGGACGCCACTACCACTCCGCGGTCTGGACCGGCGGGGAAATGATCATCTTCGGCGGCTGGAACGGATCCACCTACTACGGCGACGGCGCGCGCTACAAGCCCGCCACCAACACCTGGACCACCCTCCCCGCCGCCGGAGCCCCCGCCGCCCGTGCCTCCGCCTCCGCCGCATGGACTGGCACGGACCTCGTCGTCTTCGGGGGAAATGCCGCCACCGCCTTTGGCAACGGAGCCCGCTGGACCCTGACCACAAACACTTGGACCGCCCTCCCCACCGCCGGTGCCCCCTCCGCCCGCACCTTCGCCGCCTCCGCATGGTCCGGCACGGACTTCATCGTCTGGGGCGGGTTTAATCTTGCCACTTTCCCCACAGACGGCGCCCGCTGGACCGCCGCCACCAATACCTGGACCCCCCTCTCCACCACCGCCGCCCCAGCCGGCCGCTGGCACGCCAGTTCGCTCTGGACGGGCAAGGCCCTCCTCGTTTTCGGCGGCACTACCACCGCCGGGAACAACCCCGCCGGCCTCAACACTGGCGGCCTCTATTTCCCCGCCACCGACACCTGGGAGCCCATCCCCGCGCCCTCCCCCGGCCCCGCTCCGCGCACAGACCTCACCGCCCTCTCCACCGGCTCAGACATCCTCGTCTTTGGCGGGTGGAACTCCACCGGCCCCGTCAACGACGGCCTCTGGTCCTTCACCACCCCGCGCGCCCTCTACCTTTACCGGAAACTCTGAACCGTCCCATGACCCGCCGCCACTTCCTCTGGAGCCTTCCCCTCCCTCTCGCCCCCCTCGCAATGAGCCAGTCGCCACTTTTCGCCGCCGGGGCCTCCGCCGCACCCCTGCTCCGCTTCGGCGTCATCGCAGACTGCCAGTATGCCGATGCTGAGACCAGCGTCAAAATGAAGCGCTTCTACCGCCTCAGCCCGAAGAAGCTCACCGCCGCCGTCACCCATCTCAACACCCTGCCCCTCGATTTCGTCATCAACCTGGGCGACACCATCGACCGAGCCTTCCCCAGTTTTGAGACCGTTCTCCCCATTTTCCGCCAGCTCAAAGCCCCGCTCCACCACGTCCTTGGCAACCACGACTACGACGTGGCCGACGACCTGAAAAAACTCGTCCGCACCCGCCTCGGCCTGCCCGATACCATTTACCACACCTTCTCCGTGAAAGGCTGGGACTTCGTCTGCCTGGACGGAAACGAGGTCAGCCTCTTCTCCCACCCCAAGGCCAGCCCCCAGACCGCCGCCGCCACCGCCTACCTCAAGACCCTGCCCGGCAAGCCGGCACCCTACAACGGCGCCGTCAGCAAAACCCAGCTCGGCTGGCTTCGCACCCGGCTCGACACCGCCCGCGCAGAGAAAAAACGCGTCATCCTCTTCTGCCACTACCCCGTCTTTCCCGTCAACGCCCACAACCTCTGGAACTCACCCGAAGTCCTCGCCCTCGTTTCCAGCTACAAAGACATCGTCGCCGCCTGGATGAACGGCCACAACCACGAAGGCAACTACGGCGTCAAGGATGGCATCCACTTCCTCAACTTTAAAGGCATGGTCGACACCGAGCAGGGCTGTTGGGCCGACGTGGCCGTCTTCGCCGACCGCATCGAAGTCACCGGCCACGAACGCGAAAAGAACAAAACCCTGCCAGCCTCAAAGGCCTGAGGCCTCCAGCCGCCGCCACAGCAGCCACGGCAGCCGGGCCAGAAACCCGAAGAAAAGCCGCGTGTGCATCCACGTCAGCAGCGCATTGTCCCGCAGGTATTTGAAATGCGAGACCCCGCCCTCCTCCGGACGGAAATAACGCACCGGCGCATCCAGATTCACCGGCTTCGCCCCCGCCCACACCAGCCGCACTGCCGCTTCAGGATCAAAGTCAAACCGCCGCATGAACCGCGTCCGGCTCATGATTTTCTCCAGCAGCGCCGCCGGGTAAACCCGGAAGCCGAACAGCGAGTCGTCAATCCCCAGCCAGAGCGTTTCCAGATTCGCCCACGTGTTCGAGATTTTCCTCCCGTGCAGCCGCGCCGCCGGGACCGAGGCGTCAAAAACCGGCCTCCCCAGCACCAGCGCCTTCACATTTGACTGCGAGGCTGCCATGAATTCCGGGATCAGCCCCGCCGGGTGCTGCCCGTCCGCATCCATCGTCAACACATGCGTGAACCCGCGCCGCAGCGCCTCCCGCACCCCGTGCAGCACCGCAGAGCCCTTCCCTGCATTCTTTGGCAGGACAAATACCTCCAGCCCCGCATCCCCCGCCGCCAGCGCCTGCAGCTGCTCCGTCGTCCCGTCTGTGGATCCGTCCACCACCACCCACACCGGCTCCCACACCGCCCGTGCAGCACGGACGGTTTCCATCACCTTCGGGCCGGTGTTATAGCTGGGAATGAGGACCAGATGCGTCATGGCAGCCCCGGTGCAGATCCGGGAACATCGATCCTGGCGAGCCCGCCACGCTTGTCCACCCCGCACCTCTTGCTTCCGTGCAAAACTCTCTCCGCCGCCCCGCCCTGCAAGGCCCCGCCATCGTCCGCAATCAAAATTAATTTTGTTGCATTTCCGCCCCCTGCTGATAAATGGGGCCGAGTTCAACCAGCACCCATTACCACCATTATATGGCCGAAGACAGCATCGAATCCAAAGTCCGTGACATCATCATTGAGCAGCTTGGCGTGAATGCCGAGCAGGTCACCCCAGAGGCAAAATTCATCGAAGACCTCGGTGCCGACTCCCTCGACACCGTGGAACTCGTCATGGCCTTCGAAGAAGAGTTCAACATTGAGGTTCCCGATGAGGCCGCTGAAAAGCTCCTCACCGTTGGCAACGTCATCAGCTACGTCGAAGAGCACGCCGAATAAGCCGTTCAAAATCGATTTTCCGCAAAAGGCGCGCACCCTCACCGGTGCGCGTCTTTTTTTTGCGCCCTCCTCCCTCTCCACCTCGCTCTCTGCCCTCTTGCCATCTTGCCCTCTGAACTCTGAACTCTGAACTCTGAACTCTGAACTCTGAACTTTTGAACTCTGAATTTTTGAACTCTGATCTCTGATCTCCTCCCCCCACCCCAGAATCCCGGTTGACCACCGCCCTCCCCTCAGCCACCATCCCGCCCATGTCAGACGAAAGCACCCAGTTCCCCGGCGTCACCGCCGTCGCCAAAGCCAACATCTACTTCGACGGCAACGTCGTCAGCCACACCATCCTCTTTCCGGACGGCAGCAAGAAAACCCTCGGCCTCATCCGCCCGGGGGCCTACCACTTCGGCACCGCCGCCGCAGAGCGCATGGAGATCGTCGCCGGCACCTGCGAGGTCAAAATCGACGGCCAGGACCTCGTCGAATCCTTCTCCGGCGGGGATGCCTTCGACGTCCCGGCCAATTCCGGCTTCGACATCACCGTCACCGACGGCCTCTGCGAATACATCTGCTCCTTCCTGAGCTGAGCCCCGCCCGCCCCGCATTGGCCGTTGCGCCGCGGTCGCTTCTCCGCCATCTTCAGCGCCAGGACACCCTGCCATGCGACACACCGCCGTCTACCCGGGAAGCTTCGATCCTGTGACCAATGGTCACCTGGACGTGATGGGGCGTGCCGCCAGGCTGTTCGACCGCGTCATCGTCGCCGTCGCCCGCAACGACCAGAAATCCGCCCTCTTCACCCCGGACGAGCGCATCGCCCTCCTCCGCCAGTCCATTCACGGCCAGCCACACATTGAGGTCGTCTCCTTCGACGGCCTCCTCATCGACTTCGCCCGGCAGGAGAAAGCCGCCGTCGTCATCCGCGGCCTGCGCGCCGTCACCGACTTCGAGTACGAGTTCCAGATGGCCCTCATCAACCGCAAGCTCAACCCCGAGCTGGAGACCCTCTTCCTCACCTCCCGCGAGGAATACACCTACCTCAGCTCCCGCCTCGTCAAGGAAATCGCCCGCTACGGTGGCGAAATCCATCATTTCCTCCCCCCCCACGTCGCTGCCGCCCTGAGGGAAAAATTCGCCCAATCCCCGCAAACTTGATCCCTTTTTCCCCATGCGCACCCCACCACCCCCCGCAGGCCGCATTTTTATCGACCTCCACGACCTTCCCCTCGAGGGCAAGGAATTCTCCGGAGAAATCCCGGGCGAAATCTTTGAACTCGGGCCGGACGGTCCGGCCTGTGTTTCACCACTTCGCTACCAGCTTCATGTCGAGATCGCTGGCGAATTCCTCATCGCCACCGGTGAAGTCACCGCCGACTTTCAGATGGATTGCGTCCGCTGCGGCCAGCCCTTCACCGACCGCATCCTCCTGGACGGCGTCGTCGCCGAGGAGGAGGTCACTGAAAATTCCGCGAGCGTGGATTTGACAGACCGTATCCGCGAAGATATTCTCCTCGCCCTTCCGGGGTATCCCCATTGCGACGAGGCAAACCTCGAAACACGAGAGTGTCCCGCAGCGGGTCGATTTCAACCGGAAACCTCATACTCCCCTGTTCACCAGGACGAAGCCGGAGCAAACACCCGGCCTGATGTCTGGGGAGCCTTGGACAATTTGACCTTGCCCAAGCCCAAACCGCAGAAGAAGCAACCAAAGCAACCTTAACCGCACCACACCATGGCCGTCCCGAAGCGCAGAAAGTCCAAAATGAAGCAACGTTTTCGCCAGCAGGCGAATAAATGGCGTGCGCCCGTCTTCAAGAGCTGCTCCGACTGCGGCGCCACCGTTCCAGGTCACATCGCCTGCCCCTCCTGCGGTACCTACAATGGCCGCAAGGTGCTCGTGATCGCCGACGCCGATTGATCCCCGGGCCGCCCCGGCTCGGATTCATCCCATTTCCAACGCCGCCCGGCCCGTCTCGCACGCGCCGGGCGTTTTTGTTGCCTGCGATCCGGCTTTCACGCTACCCGACCCAGAAAATCCCCCACCAGCCCCGCAAATTCCTCGGGAGCCTCCCACGGCACACGGTGGCCGCAGCTTTCGATCACGGACAGCTCCCCCGCAGGCAGCGCCTTCACAGCCGCCCGCCCCAGGCTTTCATACCGCTCATCCCGTCCACCCGCCACCCAGAGCACCGGACACCTCACCTCGCCCAGCCTTGGCAGCAGGTCATTCTGCCGGCTCAGCCCCCAGCAGGTGAAGGACTGCATGATCGCCCGCCGCCACTCCAGCAGATCCCGCTTCGGCAGCGCGCCCTCTGACCCGGCAAAGACCGGCTGCGCGTTCCACGCCTTCGTCATCACGTCCCACGGCAGTTCCCGCACCTTCTGCGCCCACTCCCGGTCCTGCGCATGCCGCGCCAGCCTCAGCGCCCGGTCCGCCAGCCCCGTGTGCGCGCTCACTACCACCGCCGCCCGCCAGAGCCCGGGCCGGTGCAACAGCGCGTGCAGCGCCAGCCGCCCGCCCATCGAGTAGCCCAGCAGCACCGGGGCCTCGTCGCGTTCCGCCACCTCCGCGCAGAATCTCTCCGCCCACGACTCGTAGTCCGCCACCTCAGCCCAGAGCTGGCGCGCCTCCACCGGTGCCGGGACCCGGGATTTCAGGAAATCCCAATCCCCGGGATGCCCCAGATTGCCGTGCAGCGCCCAGATCATGCCCCGCGCAGCGCCCTCCAGAATGCCTCAGTCTGCTCCCCGTCCGGCCGCACCTCCACCACCACCATTTCCCCCTCGACCGGCTCCGCCAGCTCCTCCGGCGTGCTCACACACCGGTACCCCATCCCCCACAGCAGCGCCCATCCGGCAAAGTCCACCCCGTGCCCATTTTCCATCACCGCCCAGTCAGCCTCGCCGAATCCACCCGCCAGAGCCGGCAGTCTGCGGAAAATCTTCCCGCCCGCGTTGTTGATGATCACTATCCTCCGTTTCGCCTCTGGCAGCCGCCGCCAGATCCACGGTGCCGCCAAGTCATAAATCGCCGTCAGATCCCCCACCACACACCAGCTTTCCGCCTCATCCGCAGAAAGTCCCAGAAACGTGGAAACTGCCCCGTCAATCCCGTTTGTCCCCCGGTTCGCATGACACCGCAGCCCCCGGTCCTCCCACGAGGCCCAGCCATTCCACTCCCGTACCGGCAGACTGTTTCCCAGAAAAACCAGCGCCCCGTCCGGAATCACCCGCGACAGCGCCCCCACCAGAGCCGGTTCAGAAAGCGGAAAATCCCCAGCCATATCTCTAACCATCATCATCTTTCCCGCCCTACCCCGTTCCGGCACCGGCACCTCCCCCCACTCGATGCGCTCCTGCACCACCCTCACCCCGTCACGCCGCCCCAGCCCCCGGAACCCCGCCCGCGTCACCACCAGCACCGGCACGTCCGCCCGCGCCTCCAGATCCCGCCAGAATCGGCAGGACGGCACCCCGCCGATCCTCAGCACCCGCCCCACCTCCAGCCCCGCCAGCGCCTTCTCCCCGCCTGTGATCATCATCCCCGCCAGCTTTCGGGATTCCCGCAACCCCGAGGCCGCCTCCGCCCACACCGGGGCCCCCAGCTTCGCCAGAAAATCCTCCACCCCAGCCCGCTCCGCCCGTCCCATCGCCCCCAGCAGCACCACCAGCCCGTCGGGTTGCGCCACAAACGCCCCCACCACCGCCCCACCCCCGCCTTGCGGAAAATCCCTCACCGGCACCTCCTCCGGCAGTTCCACTCCGGTCGCCCCCGCCAGCTCCGCCGCCGTCGGCTCCTCCAGACACACATTCACGTGCACCGGACGGCACCGCGACCAGTCCTCCGCCCACGACGCCCCGCCCCCGCCTCCAGCCTCCAAGTCCACACAGGCCTCCACGTATTCAGAAAAAATCCCCACCTGCTCCACCGCCTGCGGCGCCCCGCTCCGCCGGAACCTCCCAGGCCGGTCCGCCGAAATGACCAGCAGCGGCAGCCCCTGATAGTGAGCCTCCATCACCGCCGGCAGCACCTCCGCCACCGCCGTGCCCGACGTCGTCAGCACCGCCACCGGCGCCCCCGTCGCCACCACCCGCCCCAGCGCGAAAAAACCCGCCACCCGCTCCTCCGGGAAGCTCCACACCCGCAGCCCCGCCGTCCGCTGGATCACCGCCACCAGCAGCGCATTCCGCGCCCCGGCGCAGACACAAAACTCCCTCACCCCCGCCCGGGCTGCCTCCGTCAAAACCGTGTAAACCAGCTCCGCGCTCATCTCGCTCAAATGGCCAGCGCCCGTTTCACCCAGGCCCGTTTGAGTTCCAGCTCCCGCCATTCCCGCTCCAGCCGGCTGCCCTCCACCAGCCCGCAGCCCGCCGTCAGCGACACCTCAGGCCCCCGCCACGACATCCCGCGGATCGCCACCACCGCGTGAAATCCACCCTCCCACTTCACCCCGAACGGCGCTCCGAAACCTGCAGGCGTCTCCAGTTCACCGCGCCACGTCGAGAGCCGGGCCCGCGTCGTTTCATCGTCCGGCAGCACCCCCATCGCCGGCGTGGGATGCAACTGCCGGATCATCCGGTCAGGCTCCACCCCGTCCACCTCCACCGCAAACCGCGTAATAAAGTGCAGCATCTCACCCACATTCAGCACCTCACGCGGCCCGCGCTTCACCACCCCCAGCGGCGCCAGCTTCGCCGCGATGGTCTCCGCCACAAATTCATGCTCACGGATCTCCTTTTCATCCGCCTCAAACCCCGCCCGCTCCGCCGGCCGCGCCGTGCCCGCCAGCGCCATCGTGTGCAGACGCCCGCCCCGCAGCGTGAAAAGACACTCCGGCGTCGCCCCGGCAAAGCCCGCGTCCCCCTCGTGCCACGCATACGACCAGCACACCCCGCCCCCCGGAAAGCGCAGCGCCCGCGCCATCAGCTCGCCCGCCTGCCCCTCCACCACCCGGCCACGCTCCGGCACCGCCAGCACCACTTTTCTCAACCGGCCCGTGGCCCGCTCCGCCTCCGCCTCCGCAAAGGCCCGGTCAAACGCCCCGCGCTCCACCGCCTCCCACGCGATCTCCAACGGCTCCGCCCCCGGCAGCGCCGGCGCCGCCCCCACCCCCCACTCCGCCGGCACCCGCCAGGGTTCCGCGTCAGACAGGTTAAAATCATTCACGTAAAATGCCACCCCGCCCGCCGGAGCCTGCGACGCCCGCCGGAACGGCCCCCGGCCCCACACCCACAGCCCCGGACCCACCCTCAGCACCGCACATTCGCCCGCCTCCGCCAGCAACGACGGAGTCTGGCGCGCATCAGTTTGGTTCAACAGCGTTTCCAACGGGGCCGGGTCAACAGGAGCTTCACTCATAAACGCGCAGGCCACCTCCACAAGGGAAAAAGGCCCCGCCACTCACTCATTACGCCCCATTCCCTCCACAAGACCCCATTTTCCCCCAATTCCCCTGTCCACCCATTCTTCCCCGCCGTCAGCACGGCCTCCCCCGCCAATTTCCTCCTCTTCCATTCGCGTCATTCGTGTCCATTCGCGGTTGACTCCGTGCCTCTCGCCCCGCCAATCACTCCCTTCCGCCCCCGCCGTCAGCACGATCCCCCCGCCAATTTTCTCCTCCTCCATTCGCTTTTATTCGCGTCCATTCGCGGTTGACTCCGTACCCCTCGCCCCCGCACCATCACAGCTCCGCCAGAGATGGCAGCGAGGGGAACACCCCCGGCTCCACCTGGTTCAGCACATACGCCACCCCCAGCCCCCGCTCCGGGTCAGCCCACGCCACACTTCCCCCGGCTCCCGGATGCCCGAACGCCCTCAGGCCGCGTCCGTAGTGCCGCCGCAGCTTCACCCCGTCCGGCCCCAAGGGATCCTGCTGGAACCCCGCCGTGAACCGCACCGGCATCCGCAGCACCTCATCCACCCCCTCCGCCAGCGCCGTACCCGCCCAGCGCTGCACGTTTTCGGTGAAAAGTGGCGACCCCGCCGTCACCAGAGCGCTGTAAAATTTCGCCAGCCCCCGCGCCGAGGCCACCCCGCCAAACGCCGGAAACTCCCCCGACCTCAGCGCCGCCGAGTTGAAATCCGACACCGCATTCAGCCCCTTCAGCGAGCTGAACGACCTCCGTGTCAAACTGCCCGCCTGACCATACGCCGCCGAGAATGCCGCCTCCTCCGGTTTCAACCTCAATCGCCCCGGATACACCGTCGCCACCCGCCCCACCTCGCTCTCCCGCACCCCCATCCACACGTCAAACCCGCCCGGCCCCGCGATCTCCTCCCGCCACACCCGCCCGAGGCTCAGCCCGTGCGTAAGCCGCCTCACACATTCATCCAGGAGAAACCCGAACGTCCGCGGGTGATACCCGTGCGCCCGCCCCGGCTCCCACGCCGGCTCCTGCCGCTCCAGCGCGTGCACCACCGCCGCGTGGTCAAAGACGGACACCTCCCCATCCAGCGCCGGCAGCCCCGCCTGGTGGGAAAGCAGCTGGCCAAACGTCACCCGCGCCCGCAATTCCGGCCACACCCGCTGCACCGGCGTCTCCAGCCCCAGCCCCTCCCGGTCCAGCACCACCAGCAGCGTCGCCGCCGCCGGTCCCTTTGTCGTGGACCACACCGGCACCAGCGTGTCCGCCGCCCACGCAGCGCCCTCCTTCGCCACCACACCGCCGCACAGATTCAGCACCTCCGCGCCTTCAGAAAAAACCGACAGCGACGCGCCCAGCTCCCCCTTTTCCCGGAAGTGCTCCTCAAACCCGAGCCGCAATCCCTCCGCATCCACCCTCATCTCTCAGGCGCTTCGGGCTCAACCGGACGCACCGGCTTCACTGGCTTCACTGGCTGCACCGGGGGCGGTGGGATCACCGGCTCCGCTGGCGTCGGCAGCATCCGCGAGGAGGCCGAGGGCGGCATCGACTTCGCCGAATACGCCGCTGACCCCAGCACTCCAGCGACGATCAGCAGCCAAACCAGAACAAGCAAAAGGCCCAGCGCCATCATCCCGGCTGCGATCATCCCGCAGATTTTCCCAATGTTCGTCTGATCCCTCCCGGACGGGTCCATCCGCCCCATCGCCATTTCCTTCAGGTCATTCGACCCCATGATCCACGCAAAAATCCCCAGCGGCTGGCACGTCACCAGCCCAAGAATTCCAAACACGAGGATCAAGTTGGAGCGGTGCGGTTTCATGATCAGTGGGAGGAAAAAGGGGCACGCCTGCTAAACAGACGTGCCCCAGGTGGATGAGAGTGGTTGAGAAATCAGCCTGCTGGTTAGCGGGCGGGTGCAGGCACCGGTTGGCCCTCTTTGATCAGGCGCTGGGCTTCCTGTTGCTGCTGCTCGATTTGTTGCTGCATCTGCTCCCCCTGAAGCTTTATCTGCTCGGCCATCCTTGGCGCCGCAAAAACGGAAAAAAGGATCCCGACCACAATGCCTATGATCGCCAAAATACAGGAGATCATGCCCAAAATCTTGCCGACTTTAGTGTTGCCCTGACCCGCCGGATCCATGCGGCCAGCCGCAATTTCCTTGAGGTCCGTGTTCCCCATGATCCAAGCTGGAATGCCAAGAATGGGGCCGCAGCCAACGAGGCCGAGGATGCCGAAGACGAGAATGAGAGTGCCGCGATGTGGTTTCATAGACTTGAATAGTTTGGTTTGTGGTGTTTTAGGGTGGGGCGCGTTTCGCCGCAAGCCAAAATTCACCGCCCCGCCCATTATTTTGCTGGAATACATCAAAGTCTGCCGCCTCGATCACTGGTTGAAGAACGTGTTCATCGTCTTCGGCCACGCCGTCGCCCTTGTGCTCGTGGCGTCGGTCCACCTCGATGCCGCCACCCTAGGCCGCGCCGCCCTCTCCCTGCTGCCCGCCTGCCTCATCGCCTCGGCCAACTACATTCTCAACGAAATCCTCGACGCCCCCTTTGACCGTCTCCACCCGACCAAAAAGCACCGGGGCGTCGCGGCCGGCGTCGTCAACGTGCCCATCCTCTGGGGCATCAAGGCCGCCCTCATCCTCGCCGGCTTCGGCATGGCTTTCGCCTGGTTTAATGGCGGCTACCAGATTTCCCTCGGCCTCCTGCTCCTCAGCGGCATCGTCTACAACATCCCGCCGGTCCGCCTCAAGGATCGCGCCTTCCTCGACGTCATCGCCGAGTCTTTTAACAACCCCATCCGCCTCTGGCTCGGCTGGTACGCCCTCGTCCCCACCGCCGGCCCCCACCCGCCACTCTCCATCGTCCTGGCCTGGTGGTTCTTCGGCGCCCTGCTTATGACGGGCAAGCGCTACAGCGAGTTCCGCTTCATCGGCAATGCCGAGCAGTCCGGCCTCTACCGCAGGTCCTTCCGGGTTTACACAGAGCAGACCCTGATCATCGCCATGATCACCTATGCCAACCTTTTCTGCTTCTGCACCGGCCTCGCCATGGCCACCTGGCCCCCGCTCGACCGCCTCGTCCCCGTCTTCCCCATGGTCGCCATCGCCATCATCGCCTACTTCCGCCACGCCATGAGCGAAATAGGAGCCCGCCTCGAGCCCGAGCAGCTCCTCCAGAACAAGTGGATCATTGCCGCCACCCTCGCCACCGCAGGTCTGGCCGTCTGGCTCCTCTCCAGCCCCAAACCACTCCTGTAAGGTCCAGCAAAGCTCTGAAACAGCCTCACGGACACCCCTGTCCGCCCCCCGCTTCGTCCGAGGCTCCCCTCCCCGCATCGCCACATTACCAATCGCCCATCGCCCATCGCCGCTCTCCCCCACCGCCCAAGCCCCGACTTCTGCACCACATCCCCCGCCCACTTCCAGCCTCCTCATTCGCGTTTATTCGCGTGAATTCACGGTTTACCTCCCCTCGTCTCCCAATCCCTCGCGCCCGCCCACAAAAGCAGAAAAGCCGCCGGGTTTCCCCGGCGGCTCTCGAATTGTTCGACTGAATGCCGGTTCGCCTTACTTGGCGGCCGTTCCCCAGACTTCGACTTCCGTGTAGCGGTTCAGCTCGTCGACGTTGTTGCCGTTGGACCACAGGCGGACGTAGCGGCCCTTGGCGCCTTTGGCATCCATCAGGCGGCCGTGGTTCGTCTGCACCCAGGAGTAGTCCTTGCCTGCGCCCTTGCCGGCGGAGTTGTCGTCGTCGCAGTTGTAGATCTGCTTGCTGGTCGTGAAGGCGGCGTCATCGGAGATTTCCACGATGACGTCCTTCATGACGAGACCCGTCTGCTTGTGCGTGTGCCACACGAGCACGGCGTCGATGCTGGCGCTCGCGCCGAGATCGATGGTGATCGACTCCAGGCCGATGCCCAGCTCGACAAACGATCCGTCCTGACCGGCCTTGTCACCGTCGGTGATCTGCTTGGCTTCACCGATGCTCGGAGAGCCCTTGTACTCGACAGGCTTGCCCTTGGCCAGGTTGGTGGCGCCCTTGGTCAGCTTCCACTTCAGCTTCGGCGGCGTGCCGGCAGGCTCCAGATTCGGGATGCCCTGCGCGGGGATCGGTGTTCCGGCGAATTCAGGCTTCGGAAATTCGAAGGCGTGGTCTTCCTTGTTCGCGTCGCCCGCGCCGCCGCCGGAGGCGGATCCGCCGCCCTTGTTGTCGCAGCTTGTCAGGCCAAAGCAGAGAACCCCGGCCACGATGGCGGCCAGGCTGCTCACAGATGTCAGTTTTTTGATCATGTAATTGTGGGTGTGTTGGAAAAAATGCTTTCGGGGTTAAACAGTGAATTCGGCCGGGTTGAAGATGATCTTCTTCCCTTCGTTGATGGCGTCCGCCGCGCGGAGCACGGTCACGCAGGAGCGGTAGGCATCCAGCACCGGGCAGTTCAGGTCGTCCTGCTTCCCGTTTTTGCGCACCGTCTCAAAGAAGTTCTCCAGGTGCGGCGTGTGCGGCGGCTTGTTCAGCATCGTCGGCAGCTCGAAGGCTCCGGCGGGCTTGGATTCGCGGGCATCCACGATCCCCTTGTCCAGCCACTTCTCGGCCTGATACCAGGGACGCGGTTTTTCCCAGAATTTGTGATGCACCGCCCCGGCAAACGGAGCCAGCACACCCTTGGCCACCATCGCGTCGGCATCCCACGTCGCCGTGTTTTCACGGTAGACCTGGTTGTTGTTACCGTTTTCGCCGATGACCACGCTGCCCTGGTCGCCCATCACCTTTTCAAAGATGCCCTGCGAACTCGTCGTCGTCAGCACCGTGTAGGCCAGGCGCACGATGCTGCCTTCCACGTTGTATTCGTAAATCAGCAGGTTGTTGTCGTTGTGCTCGAAGTTTCCCCGGCCCTTCGACCCGTCGTAGTAGTCCCGTCCACCGCACGCGGTCACGGAAACCGGAGGCCCGTTGAAGAGCCAGTTGAACATGTCGATCTGGTGCGCACCAAGGTCGGAGATCGGGCCGCCGCCGTACTTCTTGTACCAGCGCCAGTTCAGGAAGTGCTCCATGCTGTCGTAGCCAAACTTCGCCAGGAGGTCCTGCGAAATGGCGGCACTCTTGTTCACCGCGATGGGCGACGTGACCGCCCGGTTCCACTGCGCGTAGGCGTGCGTCACCTGGCCCAGCAGCTTGTCGCCAAAGACCACGTTCTTCTTCATGTCGATGTACCGCGGGCTGCTCCGGCGCTGGTGGCCGATCTGGTACAGCTTCCCGGTGCGCTTCTGCGCTTCGACCATGGATTTTGCCGCCTCAATGGTGTTCGACATCATCTTTTCACAGTAAACGTGCCGGCCGGAGTCCACCACCTTGTTGGAGAAGGGCGCATGCAGGAAGTCCGGAACCGCAACCAGGCACACCTGCACGCTGGTTTCCTTGGCCAGCAGCTCGTCGATGTCGGTGTACTCCACGGGGTTTTGCCCCAGGGCCTTCATCTTGTTCTTCACCTCGTTGCGCTTGTAGTCCCAGATGTCGCAGATGGCGACGAACTTGATTGCGCCCGTGGCGGCGAGGGACTTGCACGAGTTCAGCAGGACCTGGCCCTGCGCTCCGCAGCCGATGAGCGCCACGGCGATCTGGTCGCTGCGTTCAGCCGAGAAGGCTTTCGTTCCGGAGACAAACGTCGTCGCCGCTCCGGTGATGACCGCGCTGCGCACAAAATTGCGCCGGGTCAGATTGGGCAGCCCCGCCGGGGTCTGCGGTTGATTGGTTTCGTTCATGGCAGGTGCGGTGTCGTGGGACTAGGCGCGGCATTTCCGGGAGCCGAGCAGGGCCATCCCAAGCGCACAGGTCAATACGTAGAAAAGGAGCTGCTGGATCGTGGGCTCGTCAGGCAGCAGCATCTGGCCAAAGGAAAGGCTGATCCAGATCAGCCCGCCAAGGAACCAGCCAAGCATCGCCGGCATGCGAGCGAAACAGGCGATGGGGCCGAGGAACTTGATGCGCGCCGCCGTGCCGATCAAAATGAGCACGCCCGCCGCCAGCATGAGAGCCGGGAGGGGATAGAGAAACATTTTGACCATCGGCGCCTTCATGGACGTGTAGGTCGTCATGGCGGTGCCGATCTTGCCCATCAGACCCGCGCCGAGCGGCACATCCTCGGTGAAGCCGTCAGCAGGTCCGGTCCAGTTGGCGTAGGCATAGGCACCGTCCTTGCGCAGTTTTTCCGCACCCGTCATGACGAGGCGCAGCCCCATGAAGATGCTCACGAGAATGTACGCGCCCGTGAAATTGAGCGTGCCAGAGTCGGAGGAGCAGGATGAATTGGGCTGGGATGGTGGGGTCGTGTCGTCGGCCATAGTGGTGTGCTTGGGTTGGTGAAGCGCGGACATTCAGCGCAGGGCGCGGGGAAATCCAGAGAAAATTCCCAAGGGGGAGCCCCGAATCAGGGCTTTCCCTGGCGAAACACGGGCGCATCCCCTGACACCGGCGCATCATCACTTGCCCTGCAAAGCTTCCCCGCCAGAATGAACTGATGACCGATTCCACCATTTCCAACGTCCTCGCCGAGCGCTACGCCACCCCCTCCATGAAGGCCATCTGGTCCACGGAGGGGAAGATCCGCCTTGAGCGTGAACTCTGGATCGCCGTCATGAAGGCCCAGCGCACCCTCGGCCTGGACATCCCGGCGGAGGCCATCGCGGACTATGAAAAAGTGCGCGACCAGGTGGATCTGGACGACATCATGCGGCGGGAGCGCATCACCCGCCACGACGTGAAGGCCCGCATCGAGCAGTTCTGCGAACTCGCCGGCCACGAGCACATCCACAAGGGGATGACCAGCCGCGACCTCACGGAAAATGTGGAGCAGCTTCAGATTTTCCGCTCCCTCCAGGCCGTCCGGTTCAAGGCCGCAGCCGTCCTCCACCAGCTGGCCGCCCGCGCTGAAGCGGACGCCTCCCTGCCCCTGACCGCACGCACGCACAACGTCGCCGCCCAGCTCACCACCGCCGGCAAACGCTGGGCCATGTTTGGCGAGGAAATGTCCGGAGCCTTCGAGTCTCTCGACCACCTCATTTCCACCTACCCCGTCCGCGGGCTGAAGGGCGCCGTCGGCACCCAGCTCGACCAGCTCTCCCTCTTTGACGGGGATGCCGCCCTCGCCCTCCGCCTTGAGGACGAGGTCGTCCGCCACCTCGGCATTTCGCGGAAGTTCACCAGCGTCGGCCAGGTCTACCCCCGCAGCCTCGACCTCCGCGTCGTTTCCTGCCTGTGCGATCTGGCCAGCGGCCCCTCCAGCTTTGCCAAAACCCTCCGCCTCATGGCCGGGCACGAACTGGCCAGCGAGGGCTTCGCCAAGGGCCAGACCGGTTCCTCCGCCATGCCGCACAAGATGAACTCCCGCTCCTGCGAGCGCGTCAACGGCTTCCACACCATCCTCAAGGGCCACGTCACCATGGCCTCCGGACTCGCCGGCGACCAGTGGAATGAAGGCGACGTCTCCTGCTCCGTCGTCCGCCGCGTCATGCTGCCGGATGCCTTCTTCGCCCTCGACGGCCTGCTGGAAACCTTCCTCACCATCCTCGCGCAGATGGACGTCTTCCCCGCCAGCGTCGACCGGGAAAACCGCCGCTACCTCCCCTTCCTCCTCTCCACCACCTTCATGATGCAGGCGGTGAAATCCGGAGTCGGCCGGGAAACCGCCCACGAGGTGATCAAAGAACACGCCGTCGCCACCGCCAAGGCCCTGCGCAACGGCGAGATCCCCCAGAACGACCTCATGGACCGCCTGGCCACCGACCCCCGCCTCGGCCTCACCCGCGCCGAGCTGGAGGACGCCTTTACCCGCGGCCAGGCCAACGCCGGGGCCGCCCTCGCCCAGACCGCCTCCACCGTCGCCCGCCTTCGCGAATTCGCCGCCACCGTCCCCCGTGCCGCCGCCTACGCCCCGGGCGACATTCTCTGAGGGAAAAACACCCGCCCCTCCCCCAAAAATCGCGCCATTTCAGCCCGCCCGGGGTTGATGCCCGCTCCCGTGCCCACCGCCCGGCCCCAACCCCACCCCGTCATGCGCCCCATCCACTTCCTCCTTCTCTCCTGCGCCCTGCTTTTCACCACCACCGCCGCTCCGGCGGGGGAAAAGCCAAACGTCCTCTTCATCGCCGTGGACGACATGAACAACGACCTCGGCTGCTACGGCCACCCGCAGGTGAAATCCCCAAACATCGACCGCCTCGCCGCGCGGGGCGTGAAGTTTGACCGCGCCTACTGCCAGTATCCCCTCTGCTCGCCCAGCCGCTCCTCCCTCATGACCGGGCTCCGGCCGGACACCACCCGCGTCTTTGACCTCACCTACCGCTTCCGCCAGGGCCTGCCTGACGTCGTCACCCTCTCCCAGTGCTTCATGCAGCAGGGCTACAGCGCCACCCGTGTCGGCAAGATCTACCACTACGGAAACCCCGGCGACATCGGCACCAGCGGCCTCGACGACCCCCAGTCATGGCAGAAGGTCTTCAACCCCGCCGGCCGCGACAAGACCGCCCTCGAGCCCGACATCGTCAACCTCACCCCGAAGCGCGGCCTCGGCTCCTCCCTTTCCCTCCTCGCCGACAAGACCGGAAAGGACGAGGACCACACGGATGGCAAGGTCGCCACCCAGGCCATCGAGCTGCTGGAGAAACGCAGCAGCGAGCCCTTTTTCCTCGCCGTCGGTTTCTACAAGCCGCACTGCCCTTACATCGCCCCGCAGAAATACTTTGATCTCTACCCGCAGGAGCAGATCACCCTGCCGGAGCTGGCAGCCGACGCCCGCAGCGCCGCCCCGGATCCGGCCCTCGCCTCCACCAGACCCTGGCCCCACTTCGGCGTCACCCCGGACGAAGCCCGCCAGGCCAAGCGCGCCTACTACGCAGCCATCTCGTTTGTCGATGCCCAGATCGGCCGCGTGCTCGACGCCGTGGACCGCCTCGGCCTGCGGGAAAACACCATCATCGTCTTCTGGAGCGACCACGGCTACCACCTCGGCGAGCACGGCCTCTGGATGAAGATGAGCTGCTTCGAGGAAAGCGCACGCGTCCCCTGCATCATCGCTCCGCCCGCCGCCAAATCCGCCGGCAAGACCTGCCCCCGCACCGTCGAGTTGATCGACCTCTACCCCACCCTCACCGACCTCGCCGGCCTCACCCCGCCCGCCGGGCTCCAGGGCCGCAGCCTGCGTCCCCTCCTGGAAAATCCCGACGCCTCGTGGCCCCACCCCGCCTACACTCAGGTCCAGCGCGGCGCCTTCCCCGGCCACAGCGTCCGCACCGACCGCTGGCGCTACACCGAATGGGCCCTTGGCGAAAAAGGCGCCGAACTCTACGATCACGAAAAAGACCCCAAGGAACTCCACAACCTCGCCAACGATCCCGCCCAGGCCGCCGTCGTCGCCGGGATGAAAGCCCTGCTCAAAAAAATCCACCCCACACCAGTCGAGGGCGGTACGGGCAAGCCGCGCAGAGAAGGCAAAGGCGAGTAAAGCCAACCGCCAATGAACGCGAATAAAAAGGCAGGAGCCCCTGGAGCAAAGCCATCCCACCTGACGGCGCCCACGCCCCAAAACTCCGGATATTTGCTTTTATTCGCGTCAATTCGCGGTTGCCCCCTCGCCCCCAGCCCCGCCGCCCCCACCCACCTTTCATGAAACTCCCCGCCCTCCTCATTTCACTCCTCCTCTGCACCGGCCTCCGCGCTGCAGAGACCCGGCCAAACATCCTCTGGCTCCTGGCCGAGGACGTCGGGCCCGAGGCCTTCAGCTTTTCCCAGACACCCGAGGCGAAGACCCCCGTCATCGACCAGCTCGCGCGCGACGGCGTCCGCTACAGCCGCGCCTACACCACCGCGCCCGTCTGCTCGCCCAGCCGCAGCGCCCTCATCACCGGCATGTATGCCATCACCATCGGAGCCCACCAGCACCGGACAAAAAACAAATCCCCCCTGCCCGAGGGCGTCCGCATTTTGCCCGACCGCCTGCGCGAGGCCGGCTACTACACGGCCAACATCACCACCTTTCCCGCCACAGCCGCCCAGAAAGGCTCCGGCAAGACCGACTGGAATTTCATCCACACCGGCCCCGCCTTCGACGGGAAAGACTGGTCCCAGCTGAAATCCCACCAGCCCTTCTACGCCCAGGTCAATTTCCAGGAAACCCACCGCACCTACCGCGCCCCGGCCGAGGCCGACCCGGCCAAAATCGTCCTCCCGCCGTATTACCCCGACCATCCCGTCGCCCGCAAGGACTGGGCCGAATACCTCGATTCCGCCAGCGAGCTGGACCGCAAGGTTGACCGCCTCCTCGCCCAGCTCAAGGCCGACGGCCTCGCCGAAAACACCATCGTCGTTTTTATGGGCGACAACGGCCAGTCCCACGTCCGCGGAAAGCAGTTCCTCTACGAGGAGGGCCTGCACGTCCCCCTCATCGTCCGCTGGCCGGCCGCCGTGCCCGCCCCCGCCGGCTACACCCCGGGCAGCACAGACCCCCGCTTCATCGAGGCCATCGACCTCACCGCCTCCACCCTCGCCTGGGCTGGTCTGAAAAAACCCGCCGGCATGCAGGGCCGCGTCTTCCTCGGCGCGGATGCCGAGCCTCCGCGCGACCTCGTCTTCGGCGCCCGCGACCGCATGGACGAAACCCTCATGCGCCACCGCGCCGTCCGCGACGACCACTTCCGCTACATCAAAAACTTCAACCCCGAGATGCCCTTCTTCTCCCGCAACCTCTACAAGCAGCAGCAATACCCCATGTGGAACCTCATCCAGCAGCTCCACACCGAGGGGAAACTCAACCCCGTCCAGGAACTCCTCTGCACCCCGCGCATGCCCGGGGAGGAACTCTACGACCTCGACTCCGATCCCCACGAGATCAAAAACCTCGCCACCTCCCAGGATCCCGCCCACCAGGCCGCCCTGAAAAAGCTCCGCACAGCTGTAGAGCAATGGATCGAGCAGGCCGCAGACAAAGGCCGCCTCCCCGACCCCGACGCCAGCGCCCCCACCCCGCCCAAAACCAGGCGCACAAAATAGGACCACCCATCCCAAGACTGCTCCCGCAGGATACCTGCCGTTACTTTACAATCAGAAGACTGCGTCTGCACCAATGATGTTGCGCAACACAAACCCAGGGTGGCCGGGCAACCAAGCCTGCCTTGGGTTGATCGATTGTGCTCTGCTCCTGCATCCCGGTTGCCTGCCAAAGCAACACGGTTCAGCCCGCCACCTCAATCCCGCTCAAAATCCATCACCAACACCACTGCCTATTGATTTCCAGCGTTTTGTGATTTCGCCAAGGCAGGCATCGCACCCCGGCAACCCCGGGTGAACCGGCCTCACTTCAGTCGGCGCGTGAGCATGGATTTCGGCACATCACCGTAAGGGAGGGTTAGGTTGTAACCGGCATGCTCGTAGTTTGGGAACCTGACATTTAGGTCGGCAACAATAGTCCAAAGATCCTCGTGCACCACAACCCGCACATCATGCCATTCATGATCCTCCGGCGCTTGCCCCGCAGTTGCCGCCCCCCCCGGGTCGTAGCTCATGATCTCATCCGAACTGTCGTAGGTGCAATAGGCCAGCGCCGCTGCCCTTTCCCCGGCCGATACATTCAACTGAAACCGGTTGCTTCCGAAGGAGCCTCCGCCGCTGATCCCCTGCGCCAGCTCGCCCACGATGCCTTCCTTCGTCGTCGAACTGAACGCTGACCGCGCCGCCCCGTAGACCGAGCAGATGTTTTGGGCATTTCGCTTGGCCTTTGCCTTGGCGGAGTTCGCATTGATGTTCGAAATCATCGGAATGGCGATCCCGGCCAGGATGCCAATGACGGCGATCACGACGAGAAGTTCGACAAGGCTGAAGGCCAGATGGCGGCTGCGTGGTATACTGGCTTTCATGTTTGAATGGATTGGTTGGCTAATTTCTGCGGAGTCTGCCGGTTGAACCGCTCGGCTCGTCATCAGGGTACATGCAAATCCGCACCAGAAAGATTAGTGGAAATTTTATTTGTTATGGAAATAATATTCCTCAACCTTTCCTCTCCGCGCCTACTTCCCCGCCAATTCCACATTTAAATCATTCTTTTACAGGGACCTGAACGATCCATCAGCTGTTCCACCGGCCAGTTCCGGCAGGCGATCTCGAAGCGTTTCCGAAACACGAACCCGGTCGTCCTGGCAACCAGCAGACGGCTTGGCCCCCAAGCAGCAAGCCCAGCCCCACAGCAGCGCATCACCAGCTGCCATGGAAGGAGCCATCGAGCCGATCACCACCGGCCAGCCTCACCTCAGACGGCGACGGAGCATCGATGCCCCACCATTGTAAAAATTCTGTGGCAGCTGGTATGCGGAATACTCATAGGTCGGATTGGCAGCGCTCTCATTCTGCATGACCTCTGCAAGGGCATAATTCAGAACGATCCTAAGCTCTTGCCAGTCATGATTCACAGGAGTTTGCACTGCGGGTGCCGCCCCCGCCGGTTCGTAACTCATGATCTCGTCAGAGCTGTCGTAGGTGCAGTAGGCCAGCGCCGCTGCCCTTTCCCCGGCCGAAACATTCAACTGAAACCGGTTGCTTCCGAAGGAGCCTCCGCCGCTGATCCCCTGCGCCAGCTCGCCCACGATGCCCTCCTTCGTCGTCGAACTGAACGCTGCCCCCGCTGACCGCGCCGCCCCGTAGACCGAGCAGATGTTTTGGGCATTTCGCTTGTCCTTTGCCTTGGCGGAGTTCGCATTGATGTTCGAAATCATCGGAATGGCGATGCCAGCCATGATGCCAATGACGGCGATCACGACGAGGAGTTCGACAAGGCTGAAGGCTTGGTGACGCTTGCGTGGAGTAATGGCTTTCACGGATGAAATGATGTGTTTGCGGTTTCCTGCGGAGTCTGCCGGTTGAACCGCTCAGCTCGTCACAAGAGTACATGCAAATCCGCTCCAGAAAGGTTAGTGGAAATTTTTGATATTATGGAAATAATAATCCTTAGGCCTCGATCCTTGCTCCTATTTCTCCGACCGATTCACGCCCCATGCTTTCTTTTCCAATGAATTAAGCGACCTTCCCGCCGTTTTTCTGGCCAGATCCAGGAGGCGATCCAGATCCGTCTCCCAAATCCGAACCCGGCCGTCCTCGCAACCGGCTGCGATCCTGCCGCCGGGCAGCCAGGCCACAGCAGACATGGCATTTCCAGCCGCGAAGGAAAACGTGCTTTTTTTCCCGGTCCAGTCCCAGAGCTGCGCATTGCCGTCACTCCCGCCGAGGGCGAGCCACTCCCCCGACGGGGCAAAGGCCACACCCAGGAGCAGATGGCTTCCTCCCGGGGACTTGATCTCGCTTGCGGGAATGTCCGCAGCCGCAAGGTCCCACACACTGCCCGCTCCGCCCATGGCACCACTGGCCAGCCACCGGCTGTCCGGGCTGAAGGCCAGCCGGGCGTGAAGGGTGAACGGTCCCTTCATCTCAGCACGGGGGATGGCGGGCCCTGGGGACGAAACATCAAACAGAAGCACCATGTTTCCCACCTGTGTGCTGCCAGGTCTCGGCGCCGTGTCCCAGCCGTGCCTCGCCACCGCCAGCCAGTGCCCGTCCGGGGAAACCGCCAGCGCGGGGAGGGCGTAGGCGATGCTGTGGACCCTCTGTTGCTCACGCGATACGGGCACATCCTGCGCGTTCAGGTTCCAGCGAAAGAGGACCCCGTCTCCGCAGGTGGCGTAGAGCAGGCCTCTGGGGTGAAAGGCGAGATGACGCGCGGTCCCAATGCGCGTCCCTTCGGTCCCGAGGGAAAAGCGCGGGGCTGGAAGCTCTGCCGCCGCGCATGCCAGATCGGATGCCACTTCCGGCCATTCCCAGACCTCCTGCAAGCCGTCCAGTCCCACCGCCGCCAGCCAGCGTCCGTCCTGACTCCACTTCACGGAGGTCATGCGGTGCTTTCGCTTCGCCAGCACCCGGCCCGCCAGCCGCTTTTCCACATTGTGCAGCACTACCTGGCCGGATTCAGTGCCCTCCTCCAGCTGTCTGCTGGCCGTTGCGATCCACCGCCCGTCAGGCGATGCCGCCAGGTCGAATGTTTCTCCGACACCCCGTCCACTCGTCACCGGCATCGCACCGCCGTGGTGCCCCGCGAAATTCCACCGGCGGCAGAACTGCCCGGGCCCCAGCCCCGCCAGCGTGTGTCCGTCCGGAGAAAAGGCCAGCTCCACTGCCGCAGTGCTCATCCCTCGAAATTCCACCACCTCCTCCGCATGGGCGATGCCGTCCAGCTCCCACGCATGCACGCCGCGGTCCTCGCCAGACACCGCCAGCCACTTGCTGTCCGGGCTGAATGCCACGGCCAGCACCGTGCGCCCCGTCACCCGCACATCCCGTGACTCTCCCGGCCGCTTGAGCGAAACGACCCTCACCACCGGGCTCTCAGTTCCCAGCGCCAGCCACTCCCCGTCGGGTGAGAGGGCCAGCGCCCGTTTGAATCCCCTCTCCCGCAGCACATCCCGTCCGCTCTGCATGATTTCCGCCGCCCCGCCTGCTGTTGTGTCAAAAACCTCTACATTGTCATTCCAGCCCAGCGCCAGCCGCGTGCCGTCCCGGCTGAACGCGACTACGCCCGTTAAATCATGCTTCAGCGGCAGGATGTGCAGCACTCCAGCCGCCGCATCCCACAGCCCCACTCCACCCTTGTCATCCGAGTTGGGCAGCGCCACCCACCTGCCCGCACCATCGCGCCGCACGCCTGTCGGCCCGTGCCCGACCGGCAGGTCCTGCGCCGCCTCTGGTGCGAACCCCGCCCCCAGGCGGCTCACACGCCGGACGGCCTTCGGCTCGCCCCCCTTCGCCTGTGTCCCCCGGTATACCGCCAGCACCGCAGCAGGATCAGCACCTCCATTCCGGCAGAGCACCACGTCCAATGGCGGCTCCCCCTCCAGACTGATGGTCCCGCATTTGCGCGAAACCGGCGGGTTGAACGCCCGCCCGTCCGGAAACGTCGGCGGGCCCTGCTCCAGCTTTCCCCGGTCCGGCGCCACCGCGTCCCACAGCACCAGCGTGCCGTCCGTGGCGGCAAAAAGGAACCGCTTTGAGTCAGCCAGCCAGCAGCCGTCGTGCAGCAGATCCTTCTGGTGGGCGGAAATGACCCAGCAGCGCTCCGGCTCGGCACGGGCCTCGCTCGCGGCATCGAACAGCGCCGCAGTGATCCACCCCGGCGTTGTCGCGTAGTCCAGAGTGATCAACCACCGGCTGTCCGGGCTGAAAAACACCGTCCTTTCATCCTTTTGTCCCCGCAGCAGCCAGTCCTCCCTCGGCGGCGTGCGCGCCGCCCCGCCCACGGAGGCATCCAGCCCGCCCGCCACCCTCAGCGTCCCCACCAGAGCGGCGAAGGACTCCGGCAGCACCCCAGCCCGCCCCTGCCTCGTCATTTCCGCAGACTCGGAGGCCAGCAGCAGCCCCAGCCCCGGCTCCTGCTTCACCCGCGCCAGCGCATCACCGGCCAGCCGCGTCGCTGTGGACTCCAGCATGGACTGCTGCAGCAGCGCGTTGGATTTCGTCAGCGCCACCACCGCACTCTCCGCCCGCAGCCACAGCACCAGTGCCGTCACCACCCCGGCCACCAGCACCGCATAGAGGGCCGCCAGCGCCGGCTTCCGCCGCACCCACTTGAAAAATCGCTCCCTCCGCGTGATCCGCCGCGCCAGGATCGGCTCCCCCCTCAACCACCGGTCCAGCTCCTCCGCCAGCACCAGCGCAGAGGACGGCCGCCGCGCCGGTACTTTCTCCAGGCACCGTCTCGCCAGCACAATCAGATCCCCCGCCACTCCCGGCCCCGGCGGCGACCCCGGCTCCTCCTGCACAATTTTCTGCATCACCTCGACCGCACTGCCACCCTGAAACGGCGGTACGCCGCACAGCACCTCCCACAGGATCACCCCCAGCGCCCAGACGTCACTCGCCGTCGACACATCCTTCGACCGCCCGCCAGCCGTCTCAGGCGACATGTACAGCGGCGTGCCCAGATGGTCGGAGGAAAGCGTCAGCCGGCTCTCCGTGCACACCACCTTCGCCAGTCCAAAGTCCGTCAGCCAAGGCGTGCCCTCCCGGTCTATCAAAATGTTTCCCGGCTTCAGATCCCGGTGCAGGATTCCCCGTTCATGCGCATGGTGCACCGCACGCGAGATCCGGCCCATCAACAGTGCCGCCTCCCTCGCCGGCAGCCGCCCCTCCGCCTTCAGCCTCTCCCCCAGACTCTCTCCCTCGATCAGCTTCATCGTGAAGAACTGCTGCCCCTCCAGCCGCCCCACTTCATAGATCGGCACGATGTTCGGATGGTCAAGGCCCGCCGCCGCCTTCGCCTCGATGGTGAATCGCGCCACCTCCTCATCATCGGCAAACTTCGCTCCCCGTATCATCTTGAGCGCCACAGTTCTCCGCAGAGAGGTGTCCTCCGCAGCCCACACCACCCCCATTCCTCCCGAGGCGATCTTCCTCAACAGCCGGTAGCGCCCAAACTCCATGAGCCCCGCATCATCCACGCGGCCCGGCACCGGCTCCAGGAGCAGCTCAAGCGCGCATCCGGCACAGGCACCTCCCGTCAGAGGCAAACCACAATCAGAACAGGATGAGGGGGATGGCAGCGACATCGGCGGGCAGTTCGTTGTTAAAAGTTTTCAGTTCAGAATTTCCGTAACGATTCCATTCCGCAGCGGCAAAACGCTCCTCAGTCCCCGCGAATCACCGCCACCAGGTGGCGCAGTTCCTCCTCGGCATCTTCATTCGTCAGCACCGTGGACCGGATCTCCGCCTTGAGCTGCGCCACAAAGTCCTTTCTCAGCTGAAAGACAGCCACTTTCACCGCCCCCTCGGTCGAGCCCAGTTCCACCGCCAGCTCCGCATACGGCCTCAGTTCCCCGCGGCCCGGCAGCACTGCCGAGAGCGCCTCAAACCAGCCCTCGCGCCGGCGCCTCACGTGATCAGCCCGCAGCTTGTCCATGGTGCGCGTCACCATCTCCGACGCCCAGAGCCGGTCATACGCCCGGCGCGGATCAGTCTCCGGATTCGCGTCCGCCGCCACTTCCAGCTCCGCCATCCCGTCCAGCGGCACATGTTCCACCCGGCCTCCCCGTTTTTGCGCTCCTTCCCTCACCGCCCTTCGGGATCTCCAGCGCTCCAGCGAGGAGAGGAGGTAGGAGCGAAACAGCCCGCCCTCCCTTTCCACATGGGAGAAAAATCCCGATCCCAGCGCCGCCTCGAAAAAACCCTGCACAGAGTCTTCAGCATCTGCATGACTCTCCCCCGCTTTTCGGAGGTAGAGGTACAGCGGCCGCCAGTAATTCACCGCCAGCTGCCTCAGACCCTCCGTCGCGTCCGCAACGTTCGTGTGCCTCGCCAGCGAAATCGCCCTCCACGAAGTGGCGGGAAAAAGGGCAGTTCCCCGCCTGGTCGATCCCGATTGCCCTCCGGCAGGAAGATTAGTGGTGACAGCCATGGCAAATCTCCTACCGCAATCTGAAAAAAATGAAAGGCCTCCGTGCTGTAATTTTGGCGCCTTCTCCCCCCTCACCGCCGCAGGAGAAACTCCTTCGAGTTGATCACCGCCCAGGCCACATCCTCCAGCGCCTGGCGCAGAACCTGCATGACGAGATGTCGGAATTCCGCGAGGACATCAACACGAAGAAGGCCGACCAGGAGACGTGCAAAAAGGTGCGCGACGCGGACCTGAAAGCCCTGGCCCGGCGCGTGAGCGGCACCATTTCCGAACTCGGCCAGGTCCTGGGTGCTGCGGACGGCCGGTGGGAATCCTTCGGCCTGAACATCCCGGCCCACCCGACCGTGCCCGAGCCCGTCACCGCCGTCACCCTCACCCCCTCCGGCCCCGGCCGCCTCCTGGCCGAATGGCCCCACGCCCGCCGCGCCACCCGCTACCTGGCCTGGATCCAGATCACGGGCACCGACCCCGCCCCGCGCCTGGTGGACGACACCCGGGAGCTGGAGTTCCTCTTCAAAGACCTCCCCACAGGAGCCACCGTGAAGGTGCAGATCGCCGCCGGAAACCCCGCCGGCGAAGCCGCCCTCTCGCCCGTGGCGACGGCGGTGGTGGGGTAGAGTGGTTGAGGATTAGCGGTTTAGAGGATTAGATTGTTAGAAGGTTGGAGCCAGCGGAGAATTGGCGGGGCTGAGGCGGGCCTCCCCTAGGCCACGGGCATGGGGGGACAAGGAAGGCAACAGCCTGCCTCGCGCCACCACCGGGCTCCAACCTTCAAATCCTCTATTGCTCTACCTTCTCCTCTTCCATTCCAGATCGCTGACTTGCGCCTCATAGTCCCTCTGATCCGGGTTTTCCGCTCCGAGCACGGACCGCGCAGTGTCCCGCGCACGCTGGGCGTGGCTGAGGGCCTCCTCTAATAACCTCTGGGCGGTCTCTGGTTCCCCAGCGGTTCGTGCTGCGTCAGCCAGTTTCTCTAGGGTCAGGGAAAGGTTATAGCAAACCCGCAGCGTGCACGGGTGGTCCGCGCCGGACACTCGCTCCCTGTCGGCGAGCACGATGCGCAATGTTAGCTCAGCCTCGGTCAATTTACCTTGAATGCGCAGCACAGCAGCCAGGTTCGTACAGGCAAATAGCGTGTCTGGGTGGTCTATGCCGTATACGTGCTCGAACTGGGTCAATACAGCGCGGGCAATGGGTTCGGCCTCGGAGCACTTGCCTACCTGTGTTAACGCGGCAGCCAGATTCAGCTGGGCGCGGAGCGTGTCAGGGTGCTCCGTCCCGCACACGCGCCGCAGATCAGCAGCGACGGTTCGGATTAGCGCTTCGGCTTCACAGGCTCTGCCTTGGATAGCAAGTGACGTGGCCAGATTCATTTGTGCACGAAGACTGTCTGGATGTTCCCGGCCAGACTTTCGCTCAGAGTCGCTTAGCGTGGTGCGGAATACGTGCTCGGCCTCGGCAACTTTTCCCAGAGCTGCAAGTGTGGTAGCCAGAGACATATGCACTGCAACCGTGTTGGGATGCTCAGGGCCGAGTAAGTTCCTGCGTAGGGTAAAGGCGTTCATGTAGGCATCTCGGGCTTCGAGGATGCGGCCTTTGGTTCGGTGCCATTGGCCTAGGTTTCGCAAGAGCTTTGAGGCCCAGAGAGCAAGGCCTGGGTCATCCTTGGGGGATTCGGTTTCGACAGCAAGGTTGGCCAGAAACTGGGTGTGGGTGGCGAGGGGGTCGAGGCGGTGCCAAGTGGCGGGGTGCTCGATGTCGCCGTGCCAAGCGGCGTCCAGCCACTCCACCGCTCCCCTGCGGAAGGGCGATTCGGGATTTTTCGCGAAAAGACGCAGACGGGTGACCAGCTGGAGAACCCGATGGACGACAAAACCGGGGGCTGCGGTCCCACGCTCGTCGGTCACGTCCTGGCGGGTGGCGAGGCCGGAGCGGATGAGGCGGGTGAGGCTGTCCGGGGTGAGGACCGGAAGACTGGGAGAAGAGGAGACGGGGAGAGACGGAGAGGCTGCAAGGGCGGCGTTGAGTTCCTCCGTGGCCTCGTCGGTGAGGAGGGCCTCCGGGATGGGATCCGGGGCGAACCAGGCGGTCAGGTGAAGGAGAAGGAGGGCATTCGGCGGGAGGCTGTCCACGGTGGTCTGCCAGGTGGTGAAGACGGTGCGCTGGGTTTCCTGCTGGCCGCCGATGTAGTGGCTGCGGATTTCATCCCACTCGGTGAGGAGTCGCTCGTGATTGGCCTGCCAGAGCTCGAGGTAGGCGAGCAGGGTGAGCGCGTGGTTATTGATGTAGGCGGAGGCCTGGATGAGGAGGAGGCTGAGGCCGCCGAGTTGCTCGCCGAGGAGGAGGGCCTGGGCCTCGTCCTCCGGGTGCGGGCGGCGCTCCGGGGTGGCGGCGAGCAGGTAGCGGGCGGAATCCTCCGGGGTGAGGACATCCAGGTGGAGCGGGGTGACGCCCTCCGGCCAGACGGGCAGGCGGCCGGTGAGGATGAGGTGGCCGTGGGGGATCTCCGTCAGGAGATCTCGGACGGCATGGGAGGCGGGGGCGTCGTCGATGTTGTCGAAGATTAGGAGGAACTTCGGATTTTTCTGAAGCCAGGCGAGGACGGCGCGGCGGCGGGCGGGGTCGTCGGCGCTGGTGAGGTCGGGCAGGTGGTGGACGAGGGGGCCGGTGAGGGCGATGAGGGAGGACTCGAGGGAGGCGGGGGTCTCGGCATTCAGGAAGAGGAGGGCCTCGTAGTCGCTGGCGTGCTGCCAGGCGTACTCACAGGCGAGCCGGGTCTTGCCAATGCCGCCGAGGCCGTGGAGGGCAGCGCATTTCTCGCTCATGTGGATGCCGGCAGCCCGGGCGCCGGAGTGCAGGGTCTGGTGCAGCTGGTCCATGGCCGCGTCCCGCCCGATGAAGAGGCCGCGAAGGGAGCGGTAGGGCAGATTGCACGCCTGGGGCGGGCCGGGGTCGGTCCGGGGTTTGGGGAAAATATCGCGCAGGACCCGGGCCTCCAGCTGGTCGTAGTTCGCGAAGGGCGTCGGGTGGGTGTCGCGAACCCGGGTGAGGTAGTCCAGCCACTGCGCCTGGAGGGCCGGGTCGTCGTCCGGGCTGGTGGGGCCGTCGGGAGGGTGGCCGGTGGCGAGGTAGAGATTGACAGGCCTTTTCCAAAACCAGGCGAGGACGATCTCCCACTGGGTGTAGGTGAGCCGGGTGAAGCCGGGAGGCAGGAGGCTCTGATAGGTGACGGGCGAGGACTCGGTGCCGGGGATGGTCTGGTGCACGGAGTGCTCCGCCGGGCAGGCCCCGCTGAGGCTGCCGAGGAGCCCGAGCACGGCATCGGTCTCGCAGATGTATTGATTGAGCATTTCCAGCGTGGTGTCCGCATCCAGCTCCTGGCGGAAGGTGGGCTGGCTGCGCCCCTCCCTGC
The DNA here is from genome assembly GCA_031411255.1 of bacterium. Taxonomy (GTDB): domain Bacteria; phylum Verrucomicrobiota; class Verrucomicrobiia; order Verrucomicrobiales; family V1-33; genus JANOAS01. Next base: position 8,901 of record JANOAS010000092.1, on the reverse strand, counting down.
CGGTGGCGGCGAGGGTGTCCCGCAGCCGCTCGGCATGGGAACCGAGATCCCGGCTGACGCGGGACAGGAAAAGGCGCTGTGGCTCGGGCTTCATACGGCCCGCAGTGTGACCCACCGCCGGAGCGGACGCAAGAAGGGCCTTTCAAGAAACCAGACGGTGTGCAGGGGTTGTGGCCCCAGGCGGATAGGAGCGCCGGCGGAGAGAACTGAAGGCAATCCTCTGTGCGGTGCGTGCAGCATGAGTGGTGCACCGGTGCTTGGGGCGCGACCGCACAGAGGACTGTGCGGACCACTTTCTTGGTGCCTCCCACCGCACAGAGGATCGCCTTCGGTTCTCTCCACTTCGTTCCGGTTGTGCGGACCACTTTCTGGGGGCACACGGAGGGCAACAGGCTGCCTCGCGCCGGCACCGATGTTCCACCACTCTAACCCTCCAACCCTCTGACCCTCTAAACATCCCCCCCCTCACCGCCGCAGGAGAAACTCCTTCGAGTTGATCACCGCCCACGCCACGTCCTCCAGCGCCTGGCGCGGGTCCTTGGCCGCGCTCAGGCGGCCGCCGAGCACTGCGGCCTCGACCGGGCGCGGCGGGCGGGTCAGGGCGGACCAGTAGAGTTCGTCGACCATCTCGCGTCCAGATTTCCCCTCCTTGATCCAGCCGCCCAGCCGGTTGTCCGGCTTCGTCAGCAGACCGGCCAGCGCGGGGCCGCTCGTGAGGGTGAAGATCTGGCTCAGGGATGATTCGTTGGTCCGCTCCGTGTCCGTGTTCAGCCACCGGCGCGGGCGGCCGAAGGTGCGGAGGAACTTGTCGCACGCCGTCACCTGGCCGCGGTCCTTGTAGGTGGAGCCCACCCCGGCCAGCTTCAGCGCCCGCGTGACTCCCTCCTGTTCGTCAAACTCCGGGTTTCCACCCAGCACCGCATGCACCGCGTCCAGCAGCGGCTCCGCGGGCAGGCGCACCACCGGGGCGTGGGAAAAATTCGCCACATCATCCGCGTTTGTTTCATTGGGTTCGTTCGCCAGCTGGTAGGTGGCGGAGTTCGCGATCACCCGCACCAGGTGGCGCACATCGTAGCCGGATTTCGCAAAGTCACTGCCCAGCGCCTCCAGCAGCGCCGGGATGGATGCCGGATTCGTCGTTCGAAAGTCATCCACCGGCTCCACCAGCCCGCGCCCCATCACCTGGGACCAGATGCGGTTCGCCTGCACCTTCGCGAAGAGCGGATTCTCCCGCGCCGTCATCCAGGCCGCCAGCTCGTCAAATCTCGCGTCCGCGTTTTTCAGCCCCGCCGCCTCCGGCAGCAGCAGCCCAGGCGACGGCGCCTTGTCCGTCCTCGGGTCCTTCAGCTCCTTCTTCGCCACGCGCTCGACAATCTGCTCGCCGATGAACATGTTCTTGTCGCTGGCATCCTTTTTCTTGTTCTCGATGATCTTGTAGTCCAGCCCGTCGAAGAGCGCGGCAAAGCGGTAGTAGTCATCCTGCGTCCAGCGTTCGAACGGGTGGTTGTGGCACTTCGCGCAGCCCAGCCGCGTGCCCAGGAAGACCTGCGCCACCGCCTCGGACCTCAGCGTCGGCTCCCGCAGCGCCCGGTAGTAGTTCGACGCCGGGGCCTCGTACGTGCTGCCCTGCGCGGTTAAAATCTCGCGTGCCAGCACATCCAGCGGCTTGTTTTTCGCGAAGCCCTCCCGCAGCCAGCCGTGGAAAACGGCCACCCCCTTTTTGTCCAGCACCCGCTCCTCCACGCGCAGCAGGTCCGCCCACTTCAGCGTCCAGAAATCCGTGAAGTCCTCGCTGGCCAGCAGCCGGTCGATCCATTTCGCCCGCCTGTCCGCCGCCGTGTCCGCGACAAACCCGCGCGCCTCCTCCGCCGTCGGCAGCCGCCCGGCCAGGTCCAGCGTCACCCGCCGGACAAACGTCGCGTCATCACACACCGGCGAGGGATTCATCCGCAGCGTCCGCAGTTTCGCGAAGACCGCCTCGTCGATGTAGCCCCGCGCCCGGGCGCCCGCCCACTCGTAGTGCTCCCGCGCCCGGATGAACGCCAGCCGCACCGGCACCTGCCGGCTCAGGTAGCGCACGCCCACCGTCACCTCGCCAAATTCCTTCCGGCTCACCACTCCGTCCACCGACACCGCCACGGTGAAATTCATCGGCTCGTAGACCGCCAGCCGCGTCACATCCCGCACCGTGCCGTCGGCGAAGACCGCCTCCGCCTTGATCGCCACGCGGTCCACCGGCTCCGCCACCACCTGCTCGCCCGGCGTCACCCGCAGCTCCGTCAGCGCCGGGAGCGCCGCCTTTTTCGCCCCGTCGGCGATCCACTGCCGCACCACCTCCCACTCCGGGGAGCCCGCCACCAGCCGCTTCCCACCCTCGTGCTCGGTGCGCTCGGTCGGCTTGTTAAAGACCAGGCTCTCCTCCGGCGCGCCCGGCTTCACGCGTTTGCCCGGCTTCTGCCCGACCAGCGCCTCAAAGTCCGCCGCCGGGGACTCCCCGCGCAGCGAGAGCTTCAGCCCGCCCTTCCCCTTCAGGTTCCCGTGGCAGGATCCCATGTTGCACCCGGACTTTGACAGCACCGCCATCACATCCCGCTCAAACGACACCTCCCCCGCCCGGGCCCCGCCCAGCCAGACGAGCCCCGCCCCCACCAGCGCTGTCAGTCTCACCATCGTCATTTTTTTCGCATGCCCACACTACCCCCCGCGCGGCCAATTCAAGCCCCAGCCGCCCTCAGCATTTCCCTGACCCGCCCGGCCAGGACTGGAAACAAAAATCCGCATTTCTCAATCCAGTTGATTCCTTTCCACCGGGCGCTAAACTCTGCGCCTTTCCAGAAACCCGCATTCTCTCCAAAGCATCAATCCATATGGCATCCGTTCTTTCCACCAACCTCCGCCGCGGCATGGCGATCAAAATCAAAGGTGATCTCGGCATCATCCTCGAACTCGAACACCGCACTCCGGGCAACCTGAGCGGGTTCGTCCAGGTCATCATGCGCAGTTTCGCCAGCGGCAAGAGCAAGGACCTGCGGTTCCAGTCCGGTGAAAAGGTGGACGTTGTGGAAACCGACCGTCAGAAGCTGGAATTCAGCTACAACGACAACACCGGCTACTACTTCATGAACCCGGACACCTACGAGCAGATCTCCATCCCGGAGAACCTAATCGAGGAGAGCAAGGACCTCTTCATTGAAAACATGGTGGTGGAAGTCGTCTTCGTGGAAGGCAACCCGATGAGCGTGGACATGCCCGCCACCGTGGACCTCCTCGTGACCGAGGCCGCAGACGGCCTGAAGGGCGACACCGCCAACAACCCGAGCAAGCCCGTCACCCTCCAGACTGGCAAGATCGTGCAGGCCCCCCTCTTCATCAAGACGGGCGACAAGCTGCGCATCGACACCCGGACGGGCAAATACGTCAGCCGGGCCTGATCCCCGCCCGCTTTTTTCATGGCTCCGCGGAACCGCCGCCGTTCCCGCACCCGTCCGCCCGGCGTCCGCGGTGCCCTTTCCCGGAACGGCAACAAGCGGTTCCTCGATGCGTGGGTGCGCCTCCATGCCCGGCAGGCCGCCTCCCTCATCCGCCCCGCCTCACGGCCGCTTGACTGGCCGTGGATCGCGGGCGGCGTCGCCCTCCTGGTGGTGAACATCATCACCACCATCACGTTCTTCTCCGTCTTCGCCAGCGCCACCCTGGAGCACGGGCTCTGGCGCAGCGCGCCGGTCTGGTTTTTCGGCCTCGGCCTCGTCGTCTGGCTCGCCGGGTTCTGGGCCGGCCTCCGCCCGCTGAAGATCTACATCTACGCTCACGAGCTGACGCACGCCGCCTTCGTCATCCTCTGCGGCGGGAAGGTGCACGGCTTCCAGGTGCGCGATGACGGCGGCCACGTCCTCACGGACAAGAACAACCTCCTCATCAGCCTCTCCCCCTACTTCGTCCCACTCATCACCCTCGTCATCGCCCTCATCTACGGCCTCTGCGGCTGGATCTGGGACCTCGACCAGACCTACGCCGGCTTCTTTTTCAATGTAGCCGACTTCCGCTGGGACTGGCTCCTCTTTTTCAGCATCGGGCTCACCTGGGGATTCCACTTCACCTTCACCGTCTGGATGCTCACCCGCGACCAGCCGGACCTGGAATACAAGGGTGCCTTCTTCTCCCTCATCTTCATCTACTTCGTCAACCTCGCCCTCATCAGCAGCCTCCTCGTCGCCGCCTCACCCGCCCTCACCCTGGCTGAATTCGGCCACACCTGGTGGGACCTCGTCGAATCCGCCGCGCGCTGGTGCACCGCCCGCTAATTCCAAGCCTCCCGCCATGTCATCACCCGCCGCCTCAAAGACCCTCCACGTCTGGACCAAACTTTCCTCCCCCCAGTGGGCCTCCGCCTGGGAGGAGCGCCTCCACACCCTCACGGACACCAGCCTCGTCATCACGGAGATCGCCGGAAAAAAACGCATCCGCGTGGAAATGTACTGCACCCGCAAGGCCGACGCCGAGCGCGTCCAGAAGCAGTTCGGCGGCGTCGTCCGCGAGGTGAAACCCCGGAACTGGATGGCCCTCAGCACGCCAAAAATCAAGCCGATCAAAATCCGCGACCGCCTCCTCATTGTTTCCGAGGAGGATCCGGAAAAAATAGCCGCACACCAGGCTGCGAACCCGAAGCGCAAAGTGATCGGCATTCCCGTCGAGATGGCCTTCGGCACCGGCGACCACCCCACCACCGCCACCTGCCTGCGCCTGCTGTGCGACATGGACCTGGCTGGAAAAAACATCCTCGACCTCGGCTGCGGCACCGGCATCCTCTCCTTCGCCGCCCGCGCCCTCGGGGCAAAAAAGGTGCTCGGCGTCGACTTTGACCCCCACGCCGTTTCCGCCGCCAAGCTCAACGCCCCGCGCAACGGCCTCACTTCCGGCATCACCTTTCAGCGGCAGGACGTCCTCACCTGGCAGCCGAAGGGCACCTACGATGTCATCCTGGCCAATATTTTCGCCGACGTCCTCACCGCCTCCTTTCCCCTCATGGCCCGCCTGCTCCCCCAGGGCGGTCCTCTCATCCTCAGCGGCATCCTTGACCGCCACGCTCCCGACCTCCTGAAGTCTGCGAAAAAGAGCGGCTTCACCGTCGAGCAGGTCATTCAGCGCGGAAAGTGGGTCACCGCCATCGTCAGGAAAAAGTAAAATGACGCTCAACCCGCCAGCCACCGCCTCCTCCATTTCCCGCCAGGCCTGGCTGGCCGTCTTCCTCCTTTTCCCGGTCGCCCTGCTGAACTACCTGGACCGCCAGATGCTCGGTACCATGAAAATGTCCATGGCGACGGACATCCCCGGCATCGCCAACAAGGCGGACTGGGGCCTCGTGCTGGGCTGCTTCAAATGGACCTACGCCGTGCTCAGTCCGTTCGGCGGTTTCCTAGCAGACCGGGTCAGCCGGCGGCACGTCATCGCGCTCAGCCTGCTCGTCTGGTCGCTCATCACCTGGTGGACCGGCCACGTCACCAGCTTCAATGAACTCCTCGCCGCCCGCGCCTGCATGGGCGTGAGCGAGGCCTTCTACATCCCCGCCGCCCTCGCCCTCATCACAGATTTCCACCCCGGCCTCACCCGCTCCCGCGCCGTGGGCGTGCACCAGACCGGCATCTACCTCGGCCAGATCCTCGGCGGCTTTGCCGGTTACGCGGCGGACTCTCCGGACCATGGCTGGCGCTGGGCCTTCACCACCTGCGGCATGGCGGGTGTCTTTTACGCCCTGCCCCTCTTCGGTCTGCTGCGCAATCCGGAGCGCCCCGCCCCGCTGGCCCAGGCGGCCGATGGCAGCGGCGTCTTCACCGGCCTGCTCACCAACCGCAACTTCCGCCTCCTCGTCATCTACTTCACCCTGCCCGCCATCGCCGGCTGGGTCGTTCGCGACTGGATGCCGGAAATCCTCCGCGAGAAATTCTCCCTCGGCCAGGGCACGGCCGGCGTCAGCGCCATCCTCTTTGTCCAGATCGCCTCGCTCATCGGAGCCCTCATCGGCGGCGTCCTGGCCGACCGCTGGATGCGCCACACCCCGCGCGGCCGCATCTTCACCAGCGCCATCGGCATGCTCCTCTTCCTGCCCGCCCTCTTCAGCGTGGGAAATGCGGGCACCCTCGCTGTTGCCGTCACCGGCCTCGTCATCTTCGGCCTCGGCTGGGGCCTCTTTGACTGCAATAACATGCCCATTCTCTGCCAGATCGCCCGCCCGGAGTGGCGCGCCACCGGCTACGGCATCATGAACCTCGTCAGCATCAGCTTCGGCGGTTTCGGCGACTGGTCCTTCGGCGCCCTCCGCGACCACCACGTCCCGCTGAACCTCATCTTTGGCGTCTTCGCCGGCGTCGCCCTCCTCTCCGTCTTCGTCGTCCTCCGCATCAAGGTGCGGACGGAGCCAGCCCCGGAAGCCTGACTCCGCCCCCGGGGCGTGGGGATGATCTGAGAGGGAGGCATCGCCGCAAGGAATTGAAAACTGAGTGGGGACGGGGCTCGAAGCTCAGGCGCTGAAGGCGGAGAATAGAATGCGGATTTCATCGTCCACCTCCTCCGGTGAGGAGACGGTCTCCCGGACCTCGGCGCGGATGATGTCGCGCAGGCGCCCGCGCAGGCGGGAGACGGTCATCTTCACAGCGGCCTCGCTCAGACCGTGCCGGGCGGCGAACTCGGCGTAGGGGCGCTCCGAGCCCTCCGCAGTGACGGCGGAGCGCAGCGAGGTGAAGAGGTCGCCGTGCCCGCGCGAGGCCTGCTCCGCGGCCAGTCGCGACATGGCGCGGTCCATGAGGGCGAGCGTCCAGTGGCGGTCGTAGAGGACCTCCGGGGTGAGCTGGTCCGCCGGGATGAGCTGGTAGAAGTCCCCGGCACCGAAGAGGTCGAGCCGGAGCGGCGCACGGCCGCCGCCGCGCTTGGCAGCCGTGGCCCTCCCGCGCCAGTGGCTGAGGTGGTGGCGCAGCGAGGCTTGGATGAACCAGCGCAGCCGCCCCCGTTCCGGGCTGACGCGCTCCAGAGAACTTGTGGCGACGAGGTCGGCGAAAAATGTCTGCGTCATATCCTCCGCGTCCTCGTGGCTCAGGCCCTCGCGCCGTGTGACGGCGTAAACGGGCCGCCAGTAAGCGCGGCAGAGTTCCTCCAGCGCGCGGCGACTCTCGTCGGCGCAGCCCGGGGCTGAAGCGCGCAGGACGAGGGTCCACCGCGTGTCGGGAAACACTCCAGCTTTTGATTCAGAATCCATTCTACTTCAATGGAGGCGGGTGATCCCATTCGCAAATGGGTGAGGTGATGATCCGGGCGGCCCAGTCGCCCTCGAGGGCAGTGTCATTCCACCGGAGGAAAAAGGAGGAGGTGTTGTTCCATGCGTCCTGTCCGGTGTGCAGGTAGTGCTCCGCGACGTCCCAGTTCCCCGGCTCGCCCTCGGCCCAGGAGGTGTAGCCCCACGGCTCCCCGGAGACCCAGCGCCAGTCGCCCTCGTGGCCGGCGTCCGTGCCGCCAAGCCAGCAGAAGCGGTCAGCCGCGAACTGGCGGCAGACGAAATCATTTTCCTCCGCTGAGGTGACGCAGGCGAGCCGCCCTCCGAGGGCCTCGCAGACGGCGGCGGCCTCGTCCCATGACATGTCCACATTGATCCTGGCGTAGAAGTGGCCGCCAAACTCGCGGACCAGGGTGCGGGGGAGTTCCGCCGCGCGGGCGGACGGAGGGGCCGGGGGCGGAGGGACGGCGGGCGGCTCCCATTCGCAGAGCGGATGGGTGAGCCACCAGCCGGAGTTGTCGCCCGTGTCTCGATGGTCGTTCCAAGCGTCAGCCTTGCGGAAAAATGTGAGGACTGAGCTGCCGAAGTTCAGGTATTGCTCCCCGCCGTCCGTGTCGCTGGGCTCGCCCTCGGCCCAGTTTGTCCAGGTGAAAGGCTCGCCGGTGACCCAGTGCCACAGGCCGTCATCGCCGCGCCGGGCGCCGAGCCAGCAGACGCTGGTCTGGGCGAACCAGCCGTGGACCCAGCGGTTCTCCTCCGCGGAGTCGATGGTGGCGAGGTGCCCGCCGAGGGCGCGGCAGGCGGCGTCGGCGTCGGTCCAGGTCATGGGCAGTTCGACACGCTGGTACCAGTGGCCGTTGCCGGGCCGCTGCTTGGCGCGGGAGCGGGGCAGCCAGGGGCCGTCCACCGGCAGCTGGAGCGCGCGGCTCAGCCGCCAGGCCTCGGTGCGGAAGCGGTCTGCGGACTCGGGCATGGACTGGTGCCGGGCCAGACGGCCGGCCTCGATGAAGGCGTCCATGGCCTCGCGGTCACGGCCGCTGGAGCGGAAGGCGTGGGCGCTGGAGAGGGTGGCGCTGAGGGCTGTCGCCTCGTCGCCAAGGCGCTCTGAAGCTCCGGCAAACTCGCGCTGGGCGGCCAGGGCGCGCGGATGGGCGGCGCCCAGGGCGGAGCGCAGGCCGTCCGCCACGGAGCGCAGGAGGTCCCGGGCGCCAGCGGCGTCCCCGTCGCGCTCCAGGAGGCGGGCGAGGCTGGCCATGGCAGCGAGCGTGTCGGGGTGGCCCGCTCCAAGGTCGCGCGAGCGCTCATCCACGACGCCTCGGACCAGGCGGCACGCCACGGCAGTGTCCTGATCCGCAGTCAGGACCCCGAGCTCAAGGGCGGCCCGCCGCGCGACCTGGCGGTCTGGTAATTCGAGCAGGGAAGCAAAGGTGCGGGCGGCCTCCCCGTTTTCAGCCGAGGCAGCCAGGGCGGTGGCCAGCCCGAGCGCGGCCTCGCTCCGCTCCCGTGACGGCGCGTCCGGCAGCGAGGCCAGGACGCCGCGCCAGCGGGAGACGGCGGCGGCGGGTGAGCCCCCGGCCAGGTCCAGCTCCGCCATGCCGGCGGCGGCCCGCAGGGTTTCCTGATGACGCGGGCCGAGCTCG
>JANOAS010000091.1:0-28201 GCA_031411255.1 bacterium | reverse complement strand
TACGCTGACCGGGGCAACCGCGACGGGCTTTACTTACCTCGACGGAGGCACCCCGGCGGACACGTCGGACGACACCGTGACCATCCAAGTCAGCGTGGACGGCACGTTTACCGGCACCACTTTCCAAGTCCAGGGCCGCGCCGGCACCGCGGCCTACGGCACCAGCCTCGCCATCGGCCCCGGGACCCCGGGCGCGGTGCAAAATCTGGTTTTTGCCGACGGGGCCGACCCCACCTGCACCACGACCCTGAAGGTGACGCCCCCCTCGTGCATCGGCCTCGTCAAGCTCTCCGGCGTGACAACTCCCATGGTGTCCGAGGCAGTTGTCGGCACCGTTCCCACTTGGAGTTTCGACCACCCAAACCAAAAAATGGACATTGCCAATGGCATCGCGGCCGCCCCACCCGTGGCGGAAAACCTCTCAGAGGTCATTGACCTCTCCACGACCAGCACAGTTTACTTTTCAGCCATGCTCCGGGTCTGGGATAGCAGCACCTCGAATTTCGAAGTGGACGACCGGATCAAGGTGGAGCTGATCCTGGACGGAGGCACGGCAGGCGAGCAGGTGGTGAACCTGATCACGCCCTACGACACAGGAGACGGCGGTCCCGCCACTCTGGGCACTGGTCTCAATGGCCCGCCCAACGGCTGGATCAATGGCTACACCGGCCGTGCAAGCACGGATGTCGTCACTGGGACGATTTACACATCCAACCTCCAGGACTACGACGCGCATCCGACCCGGGACGAATTCAACCTGTCTGCGCAGCTTGGCGCTGTCTTCCTGGACAATAATTTACCGCTCAGCTTCACCATCCCGGCATCCGTCGCTACGGTGCAGGTGCGCGTGTCGGGCGTGCTTTCCGGCACCGGAGTGTCAGAGCACGCCAGTCTCTCAAATGTGCTCCTCTCCAGCGCCCTCGAAGGGCACTTTGTCATCGGCACCCAGTTCTACGGGGGCACAGCCCAGGAACTCGTCGCCCCGGTGCGCGAGCCGGAGTGGGCGAGCGATTCAGCCGCCCGGACCCTCGTCTTCGCCAATGCGGGAACCACCACGGACAAGGTGATGTCATCAGAGGTCATCGATCTCTCGGGATTGGGCACCGTTTATTTTAGTGGACTGCTCCGGGCGCGGGAAACGAGTGGTTCGTCGAATTTTGAAACCAGTGATCGCCTCCGCGCCGAGCTGGTGATCGACGGAACCACCGTGGTGAACCTGATTTCGCCCTACGACTCCGGGGATGGCACCAGCGGAGTTGGCGGCACACCAAACGGCCCGCCGAACGGGTACATCAACGGCTACGAGGGCACCGCCGGCGGGGGCTTTGCCACCGCGCTGCTGGAGTACAACAACAAACGGGTGCGGGACGAATTCAACCTGCCACTCCTTGGCGGCAACGTCTCGCTCGACACGAAGTTTCCCCTTTCCTACACCATCCCGGCCGGGGCAAACTCCGTGCAGCTGAAAATCTACGCCGCTGGAACGGACGCCACAGAGTCCTTCACCGTCTCGGATGTGCTCTTTACCACCTCCTCAGCCACCACCGACACGGACGCCGACGGCGTGCCGGACCTCGTCGAGTTCGCCCAAGGCACCAGCCCCAGCGACCACGACTCCGCCTTCACCTTCACCTCAGCCACCCCGCACCCCTCGCTGCCTGGTGTCCTCAATGCGAACTTCCCCACCGTGACCGGCCGCCTTTACCGGGGCTACTACAGCACGGACATGATCCACTGGATCCGCGATGACGGAAACGCCTCAGTGCTCGGCAACGGCAGCCCGGCAGCCTGGCCCCTGGTTCCCTTCGGAGAACGCCGCTACCTCAAGGTGATGGTTGGACGGGAGGCGGCAGATTTCCCGGCAGCGCTGCCTTGATGGCTGCACCGAATCCGCCGCACAAAGGCTTCCGGCAACCAGCCTGGACGCAATCCGGCCCGCACGCAGACGTCGGCCAAAATGGATTTGCATGGAATCAGGAGTTCCCGTACTCTCTCGCATGACTATTACCGTGGAAATCCCCGACGACATTGCCGCCTCGGTAATCGGCACTTCGGCATCACCCGGGCAGGTCGTGCTCGAGGCTGTCGCTGCGGACGCACATCGGCGCGGCTGCTTGACCAGCATGCAGGTCCGCCAGTGGCTGGGCCACGATTCTGCATGGGAAACGCGGCAGTTTTTGGCAGAACACAAGGCGCTGCCGGAACTCACGATGGAGGAAATCCTCCAGGATGCGAATACCGCCGCCCCCTTTATCATCAGGAAGGAGTGACGGTCATTGCAGACACCTCGGTGCTTTCGGCGCTGGCCGAAATTCAGGCTGCGGATCTTTTGCCGGGGCTGTTCGGTCAGGTGGTGGTGACCGAGACCGTCTATCAGGAATTCCTGCACCCGCGGGCTCCCGCCACCTCCCAGCAGCTCATTCTCAGCGCCCCTTGGATGGTGCGGGTGCCGGATCCCTTGCATCTTCTGCCGGAAACGGCCGGTCTGGATCCTGGCGAAGCCTCGGCCATCAGCCACGCATGGTTCGTGCAGGGCCCCCGCCTGCTCCTGTTGGATGACGCCTCGGCCCGAAAGCTCTGCCAAGCACTCCAGCTTCCCATCACCGGCACGGCAGGACTCATTTTTGCAGCCGCAGAGCGGGGCATTGTCGACTTTGACACCGTGGTCGCCCGGCTGCGTCGCACCACCTTCAGGATTTCAGATGCCGTCATCGCCGGGCTTCGGCAGCGGCTGGCCAATGCACCCGCGAACTGAACCCAACTCAACCCCTACCCCACCAGCCGCAGCCGGAGCATGTCCAGCGCGGTCTGGGTGGCGAGGTGCTTGAAGGTCTCCCGCTCGTGGGGGAAGCACTCTTTCAGGTGCCGCGTCCCGACATCCCGGATGGCGAGGGCGATGTGGACGGTGCCGACGGGTTTCTCCTCCGTGCCGCCACCGGGGCCGGCGATGCCAGTCAGGGCCAGGGCGTAGTCCGCGCCTGAAACGGCCAGCACCCCCTCGGCCATGGCGCGGGCGACGGGTTCGCTGACGGCACCGTGGGCGGCGATCAATTCCGCCGGGACGCGCGCCAGGTCGGTTTTGGCTTCGTTCGCGTAGGTGACCAGGCCGTATTCAAAGACCTCGGAGGCCCCAGCCACGTTCGTCAGCCGGTGGGCGAGCAGGCCGCCGGTGCACGACTCGCAGGTGGCCACGGTCTGGCCGGTTTCCTTCAAGAGCCGGACCACGATCTCCTCCAGCCGGTCATCCTCCACCGCGCTGAGAAACTGGGTGGGAAACTCCGCCCGGATGAGCGCCTCGCACGCATCCAGCTGCGCGGCCGTGCCGATCACCCGGACCTGCACCTCCCCCATTTTCACGCAGTAGCCCAGCTCGGCAATGCCCGTGGCCTGCAGCGGCTCCTCCAGAGTGGTGCTCACCTGGGACTCCCCCACCCCCAGCAGCCGAAGCGTCCTCATTTCCGCCGGAGGCGGCCCCGTGCGTGCCGCCACCAGCACGGGCAGGACGTGGTCGTCCACCATCGGGTGCAGCTCCCGCGGCGGACCGGGCAGCAGGAAAATGTGCGGCGTCCTCTCCACCCCGGCCCGGCCCTCCATCGGCGGGAAATACAAGCCCGGCGCCGTGCCATTCGGGTTCGGCATGACTCGCGCCCCCACCGGGACCTGGGCCTGGCGGCGCGTGTGGTCGTTCATTTCCCGCTGGCGCCGCGCCAGCCGCGCGCGGATCGCCTCGTAGACGTCCGCATCCTCCGCCAGCTCCAGCCCAAGCAGTTCCGCCGTCACCTCGCGCGTGATGTCGTCACTCGTCGGCCCCAGGCCGCCCGTCACGATCAGCACATCCGCCCGCTTCATTTCCTCCGCCAGCGTGGCCCGGATCTCATCCCCGTCCGGGATGCACACCTGCCGCTGAATCCTGAGCCCCAGCGGAAAAAGCCGCCGCCCCAGCCACGCCGCATGTGTGTTCAGCGTCGTCCCCAGCAGCAGTTCAGTCCCGGTATTAATCACCTCAATCCTCATGGCCGCTGAGTTAAGAACCATCCCCGCCCGATGCAACCGGCAATCCACCCCCTTGCCAAATCCCCAACTCCACCGTACCTCCCAAAACCACCCGACAAGAAGAGCCACCGCGCCTGCCTTTCCGAAATTAGCAATGAGCAATTAATAATCAAAAATTAGCAATCCCCCCACTCAGCCATGCCTTTCCCGCCCAACGACCAGCTCGAAATCACCCCCGAGGAAACCGCCGCCCTCCTCGCGGATCCCGCCGTGCGCGCCACCTTCGACCTCATCGATTGCCGCGAGGCCGATGAGTTCGGCATCTGCCGCATCGAGGGCGCGCGGCTGCTGCCGCTTTCCAGGTTCATCGAGGTCGCCCTGCCCGCCCTGCCGGACAAGACACGGCCCGTCATCGTCTACTGCCACCACGGCATGAGGTCCGCCCGCGCCGCCACCTGGCTGCGCCACCAGGGCCACGCCAGCACCTTTTCCCTCGCCGGGGGCATCGACCTCTGGTCCCAGTCCATCGACCCTGCGGTGCCCCGCTATTGATCCGGCCCCCGCCCTGAGCGTGGAATCTGCCGCCAGCGCCAGACTGGAAGCAAGCCTTCCGACTGGCTGAAGATGCCGGGCCGGCTGAATTTCCGTTCCCTCCGTTTCCTCCTGTTCCAGAGCTTGCCGGCTTTCGATGATGGCGGCGGTTTATCCACCGCCAGGGAGGTTCCGTCATCCCCCGTTCGGGTTTCGTGTAAATGCCAAGTTTCCTAATGCATTCCGGGGGTTTTCTGCTATGAACGTAGCCGATGTCTCGCGGGTTCATTTGCTCCATAGCTCTTTCTTTCGCCACTGGCCTTCTCGCCCCCCTCGCACAGGGAGCGCCGGAACGGCTTGAGGTTAACATGGATTACATCATCAAGCAGGCCGAGGAGCGCGCCAGGTCGCCCTTCCACAGCCCGCGCGAGGACATGCCGGAGGTCCTGAAGGCCGACCACCTCAACTACGACGCCTACCGTGAAATCCGCTTCAAGCGCGACCTGGCCCTCTGGCGTGCGGACAACTTGAACTTCTGCATCGAGTTCTTCCACCCCGGCTACCTCTTCCAGGAGCCCGTGCGGCTTTTCGAGTTCACCAACACCCACATGCAGCGCATCCGGTTTTCGAAGGAGTTCTTCGACTACGGGAAGCTCGACATCCAGGACAAGATCCCCGTGGAGACCGGCTACGCGGGAATCAAGATCCTCAACCCCCTGAACGTGCCCGGCCAGATGGACGAACTCGCCGTCTTCCAGGGGGCCAGTTATTTCCGCGTCCTGGGCAAGGGCCAGCGCTACGGCCAGTCCACCCGCGGCCTCGCCCTCGACTGCGGCGAGACCGACCGGCCCGAGGAGTTTCCCCTCTTCACCGACTTCTACCTCGGCAAGCCCGCCGCCGGATCCTCGGAACTCGTCCTCTACTCCATTCTCGACAGCGTCTCCTGCACAGGGGCTTACCGCTTCACCTTCCATCCGGGTGATTCCACCGCCGTGGACGTGGATGCGACCGTCTTTTTCCGCAAGGGCGTGAAAACCTCAGGTGTTGCCCCGCTGACCAGCATGTACTGGTTTGGCGAAAACTGCGAGCGCAAGCCTGACGACTACCGCGGGGAGGTCCACGACTCCGACGGCCTCCTCATGCAGCTTTCCGGGGAAACGGTCTGGCGCCCGCTGAACAACCACAAGGAGCTGCGCCACTCCATCTTTGCCACCACCAGCCCGAGGGGCTTCGGCCTGCTCCAGCGCGACCGGGAGTACGCGAACTACCAGGAAATCTTCAACCTCTACCACCAGGTCCCCTCCCTCTTTATCAAGCCCACTGGTGACTGGGGCGAGGGCGAGATCCACCTCGTCGAGCTGGCCACCAAGGACGAATACCTCGACAACATCGTCGCCTTCTGGAATCCGAAGGTCAAACCCGAGCCCGGCCGCCCCTTCCACTTCGCCTACCAGCTCCAGTCCCGCATGGGCAGCGAGCTGGAGCTGTCGCCCAACTACGTGAAGTCCACCCGCGTGGGCGCTGCCCTGCACAATGCCAAAGTGCGCCAGTTCGCCATCGACTTCACCGGCCCCGCGCTCGACGAGCTGACTGAGAAAAACCCGCCCGTGGCCGTGGCCAGCTGCTCGCCCAACGCTCATTTCTCCGAAAACCAGGTCATCAAAAACCCCTTCGACAAATCCTGGCGCGTCGTCCTCAAACTCGAGCCGAACGCTGACAATATCGACCCCGTCAGCCTGCGAGTCACCCTGAAAAAGGACGACAAGACCGTCTCCGAGACGTGGGACTACCTCTGGAGCCCGCAGTCATAATCTTTTTCCCCGCGCCTCCCCCGTGACCGCCCTCGAATCCCAGCTCGATCTCCCGCCCGGCCAGCCGCTCGAGGTCTGGAATGACGCCTACCAGAAGGTGGAGAGCTACCTCGGAGCCCTCGGCGTCCGGAATAAATTCCTCCTCGGCCAGCTCGTCTTCCGCATCCTGGCCAAGGCCAAGACCCGCGCCGTGAACGAAGCCGGAGCCAGTCCGACCGAACTGGCCATCGAGGAAACCGTGCGCCTCGTCAACGAATGGTGCTATCAGGTCCTCGGGTTCAACCCGGCGGACACCCCCTACCGCGTGTCCACCCGCGGCCGCATGGCCCTGCTCCTGGCAGACATGCCGGGAAAATGGCAGGACCAGTTTCTGAAACCCGGCCCCTGGCCCGAAGAGTTCACCGCCGCCATGCGCGAGTCCTTCCTCCGCGCCGGCCCTGACTTTCAGATTTCCCAGATGGAGCCGCGCGACATCGACCTCGGCGCCATCCACACCCTCACCACCCTGAACCGCCGGCCCTACCTGAAGATGTTCCTCATCTGGCTCCTCTTCAGCGCCGGACTCATCCTCGCCTTCCGCTGGTTGCACAATTGACATGAGCCAAGCCACCTCCGCGCCACCCGCCTCCGGCCCAAAGATCGTCGCCTGGCACCCCGTCCGCCGCGGCATGCGCCTCTTCGGTTTCTTTTCCGTCGCCCTCCTCATGACGGGCGCCGCCTCCGCCCTCTTCGCCGACCTCCTCTGGCGCGATGACGGCTGGTCGGATCCCAAGACGATCCTCCTCCTCCTTTTCATCATCCTCTTTTTCTGCATCGCCTTCGGCTGCCTTCACGCCGTCGTCGGGTTTTTCGTCCTCCGGTTTGGCGACCGGGGCCGCATCACGGACATTACCGAGTACCGCAGCCGCCCCATCACGGACACCAGCACCGCCATCATCATCCCCATTTACAATGAGGATGTCCCGCGCGTCTACAACGGCATCCGCACCATTTTCGAGTCACTCCAGCGCACCGGAGAGACCGCCAAGTTCGACTTCTTCATCCTCTCCGACTCCACCAACCCGGAAAAGTGGGTCGAGGAGGAAAGCCGCTGGTTTGAACTCGCCCGCGAACTCAACGCCGTCGGCAAGATCTTCTACCGCCGCCGCCAGAACAACGAGGGCAAAAAGTCCGGCAACGTCCGCGACTTCCTCAACGCCTGGGGCAGCCGTTACAAATACATGATCTGCCTGGATGCGGACAGCATCATGCAGGGCGTCACCATCGTCGACCTCGTCAAGCTCATGGAGGCCAACCCGAACGTCGGCCTTATCCAGACCGCGCCCGGCCTCATTGGCAGCGAGTCACTTTTTGGCCGCCTCCAGCAGTTTGCGAACCGATTCTACGGCCCCATTTTCGTCGCCGGGCTGAACTACTGGGTGCAGGAGGGTGGCAACTACTGGGGGCACAACGCCATCATTCGCGTCGAGCCCTTCATGAAGTTCTGCGACCTCCCGCAGCTCCCCGGGAAAAAGCCCTTCGGCGGGCAAATCCTGAGCCACGATTTTGTCGAGGCCGCCCTGCTGCGCAAGGAGGACTGGGAAGTCTGGCTCGCCTGGGAACTCGACGGTTCCTGGGAGGAGGGCCCGCAGGGGCTCATTGAGAGCGCCCAGCGCGACCGCCGCTGGTGCCAGGGAAATCTGCAGCACGGACTCCTGCTTTTCGCCCGCGGCCTGCGCGGCATCAGCCGGTTCCACCTCACCCTCGGCATCCTGGGCTACCTGGTTTCCCCGCTCTGGCTGCTCTTCCTCATCGCCGGCGCTGTCGTCCTCTTTACGAAGAAAAATCTTACTGGAGGCCTTTCCATCCTGCCCCCCACGGACGCCTTCACGCCGTTTCTCAACATCACCTCCCGCCAGCACAGCTTCCTGGTTTTCGCCATCAGCATGACCGTGCTCTTCCTCCCGAAGGTCTTCGGCGTGCTCGACATCGTCTTCGACTCCGCCCGTCGCGCCCGTTTCGGCGGCTTCTTCCGCATCCTTTTCAGCGTGATCCTGGAGACGTTCGCCAGCGCCCTCCACGCCCCCATTCTCATGCTGTTCCACAGCAAGTTTGTCCTCACCATCCTCCTCGGCCAGGGCGTCAACTGGGGCTCCCAGCGCCGCGCCGCCGACGGCACCGCGTGGGTCGACGCCTTCCATGCCCACTGGGGCCACACCCTCGTCGGCCTGGGCTGGGGCGCCTTTGCCTGGTATGAACTCAGCCGGGACTACTTCTACTGGTTCCTGCCCGTCCTCATCGGCATGGCGCTCAGCATCCCCGTTTCCGTCCTCTTCTCCCGCCGCAGCTGGGGCCGCGCCGCACGCAGCATGGGCCTGCTCATGACCCCGGAGGAGATTTCCCCGCCGGAGGAAATTTCACGGCTCGACGAACTCATGGAGCACGAGGCCGGGCGCCCGGACGGACTCGACCTCGGCGACCGCCTCACCCGCGCCATCGTCGATCCCTACACCAACGCCATCCACGTCACCCTGCTTCGCGAAAAGAAGCTCAACCCCGTCTACGCCCTCGAGCTGGAGACCGTCAAGACCAGTGCCGGCGAAGTCGAGAAGCTCCGCGAAAAACTCCTCGCTGAAGGCCCCGCCTCACTCACCCCGGCGCAAAAAATCGCCGTCATGTCGGACACCCAGTCCATGTCCTGGCTCCATTCCCAGACCTGGCTCCGCCCCGCCGAGCAGCTTCATGAGTGGTGGCGAAAGGCCATCCGCGCCTACTGGGTGTGAGGCAGCGTCCCCTGCCACCGCGCCGCCGCCTCGGGGTCGGATTTTTTCAGCAGTTCCGCGAACCGCCCCACCGCTGCGTGCCGGGATTCACTGGGCGGCAGGGTGGCGAGCCATTCGGAAAGCTTCACCGGGTCCTTGCGCATCCAGAGTTCCGTCAGGCTGCCCATTGCGTCCTCTTTCGCCCGGCCCTCGCCCATCTCCGTTACCAGGCGCACGGCAAAGGGGATGTCATTCGACGCCCCATGGTTGACCAGCCCGCCCAGCACCGCGTCTCGCTGCGCTCCGGCAGGCAGGGGGCGGAGCATTTCCAGAAACTCCTCCGGCGTCTTCCCCTCGCCCAGTCTGGCTTCCACCGCCCACATCGTCGCCACCCACGCCGCATCGCGATTCCAGAACTTGTCCTCCGCCGGAATGGCCGCCATGCGGGCCACCGCCGCCGCCGGGTCCGCCGCCAGCCAGTTGCTGAAGGTGCTGGCCAGCTGGTGCGTGTCAGGGGACGGTGCGGCTAAAAGGACAGCCGTCTTCTCCGCCGGGTCGGTCGCCTTCAGTTCCTCGGCGGCGGTGGCCAGGGTTGCGCGCCATGCAGGATCCGCCTGCGTCTCCGCCCACTTCATCGCCGCAGCTGTATCCTTCTCATGCCAGGTGCGGAAGACTGCCTCCGCACGCCCCTTGTTTTCATAGCCCGGCCCGCCCTCCGGCAGCGTGGAAAGCGCGGCTGCTGCGGCGGCGGGATCCAGCCGGGCCCACTGGTCCATCAGATCGCCGAGGCGCTGGTGCCTCTCGTAGGGCGTGCCGGTGGTGGAAACGTGGGCCAGCGCAGCCTGCGGATCGGTCCTCAGCCACTCGCGGTAGATGACACGGCGAAAGCCGTCCGCCGTGCTCCGGTCCCGGCACCCGGCGCTGCCCTGCTCCACCATGGCGTCCACAAGGGCCACCGCCTTTTCCGGTGCGCCCGCACCTTCCCGGGCCAGGCGTTTGAGGCTTTCTGAAATCCCCTCATCACCCTCCGGCCTCGACCATCGAAACATGACCGTGCCTCCCAGCATTCCAGCAGGAATCACGCTCCGCAGCTTCTCCATTTCCAGCACCCTGCGGAAGGCGCTCAGCCTTCCCGAGCCAAGCACTTCCTCTGCGGCACGGCCAAATTCATCCGCCTGTTTTGGCACCGCCGCCAGGGGGGATCGTCCATCCAGGAGCCGCCTCCACTCGGTGTCCGCTCCAGGCACAGCGGAGCGTGGTGGCGCGTGAATCCCGGAGAGCAATGTGGAGGCCCCCGTTTTCGCCGGAGCCTGCGCCAGCCAGTGCGACAGCCCCCAGCCCGCCAGGAGCCCCGCTGCGGCGGCGGGCAAAAAAGAAAGGAATCGCTTCATTTTGTAAGTGAATTGAGATAGACGGACGGAAAACTGCCGACCACCCCTTTGAAATGACTGGCCGCGTATTTCCGGGTGTCGCTGTCGGCGGGCAGGCTGGTGATCCACTCGGCGGCAGCCCTGGGATTTTGCTTCGACAGCATGTCCGTGAAATGCCCGAAACCGCTGTGGCGCGTGAGTTCCTCAGCGGGGATCGCGGCCAGCACCGGCAGGAGCGGCGCAGCCTCGCTGTAGGCCACTCCGGTGAACATGCCCTCGATGAATTCCTTCTTCGGCTCCCCTTCCGCCAGCTGCTGCAGGGCCTCCACAGCCTTCGCCGAGTCATGGCGGGTCATGGCGTCACCGGCGTCGCGGAAAAGATTCGCCGGCAGTTCCTCCGCCTGCTTTTTCAGCGCGGCGAAGGCCTCCTGCGGCTGGGCCAGCAGCCAGGGCCAGAGAATGTTGTGCGCCACCTCGGCCCGGCGGTCCGGATTCTCGATCCGTTTCAGGTTGTCCAGTCCGCTCACTGGATTCTGTGTCCCGGCCATTTCCACCGCCTTGCCCAGCCACTCCGCGCGCTCGCCCTCATCCGCCAGCCCCTGCGCCCAGTCCATGGCGGCGGGCGGGCGGGAGGTCTGCACCCACGCCCTCAGCACCCAGTAGCGCAGTTCCTTTTTCCACGCCTCGTCCGTCATCGCATCCACCCGCGCCATGATGCCCGGACTCTTTGCCGGGTCCGCGGCCAGGCTGGCCAGAGCTTCGCCGCCGAGGAAATTCCGGTCGAACGTGTCTCGCCCCGGCTTCGACAGCCACGCCCAGGCCGCGTCCAGGTCCGCCCCGGCCCAGGTGACGAAGGCCCCGCGCAGCGGGTAAAATCCGTAGGCCGACTTCGGCACCGCCAGCGCCGCCTCCACTGCCGCCAGCGGATCCAGCTCCGCCCAGCGGGCGAAAAAGGCCAGGCTCACCTCGTGCAGGGCCTCCTTCTTTTTCCCCGGCACCGCCATCAGCAGCTCCCGCACGGCGGCCAGTTCCCCCGCCTCCAGGGAAAACATGAGCCGCCGCAGATCCAGCTCCGCCTGGTAGTCCTCCGGGTTGGCCAGCAGCCGCTGGATCGCCCGCTGCACCAAGCCCAGGTCCAGCGCAGCGGGGACCGTAGCCGCCGCCTGCGGACGCACCTCACTCTCCTGGAGATCCGTCGGATCCGCCCGATCTGCCCGATCTCCCGCACTCCATGCCCCCCGCGAAAATGACGAAACCCCCACCGGCAACGAGGCAGCCAGGAGGAAAACAACGGCAGTGGCGAGCTTGGCGGAGGACATGGCGTGGAGGGTGTGCTGGGTGAAAAGAGAGAGGCCGCCCGTGCTGGTGGCCGCCGCAGCGCTGGCGGCAGCCACGCTGGAAATGAGCGCAGCCGGAGCCTGCGGAGAGAGCGCCGCCGTCAGCCCCGCCGCCAGCACAGCCGCAGGCACCACCGGCCCGCGCTGGCGCAGCGTGGAGGCCAGTTTCTCCAGCGCCCGCAGCCCGCGCCGCTGCGCTGCCGCCGGAGTGCTGCCCGTGCGCTCCGCCACCTGGGCGAAGGTCTGGCGCTCGAACCAGTGCAGCAGCAGCACGCGGCGATCCGCCTCAGGCAGGGCGCTGATGGCGTCATCCAGGAGCGGGCGGATTTCCTCCCACGGATCCTGCGGGGGCGGGGCCTCCGGTGCGGTGTCGGCGTAGTGTTTCATGCGGTCGCGATGTCGGAGTTCCCGGCGCAGGCCCTGCATGGCCTCATAGACCGCCGCCCGGTGCAGCCAGGGCGCCAGCGGTCGGCCCAGCGCCACGAGGACCGGGGCCTTGCGCGCGAGGTCGGTGAAGACCTGCTGCACCGCCTCCTCCGCCAGGCTGCGGTCATTCGTTTTCCGCAGCGCCGCGCCCCACACCAGCGGGGCATACCGCTCCACCACCCGGCGGAAGGCCGCCTCGGAGCGGTCCTCCGTCCAGGTGCGCAGCAGCGCGATGTCGTCAGGTTCAGTCATGCCTTACCCATTCTGCCGCCACCCGGCTTGAAATCAGACAACTTTTTTCAATCTCCGCCAGCATCCACCACTTAAGTCACCGTGGGGAGTTGAAAATGCGGCATTGCGCGGCGACGGCGCATCCCAAAACCGGCGTAACCCAGCAAACTATTTCCACGCCAGAGGACTCACCCATGTCCTGTCCCGCGCCCGCCCGAAACAGTTTCCGCATTCCGAAAACCGAAATCCGCATTCCCTCTATACCTTCGCCAGCACCAGACACGAATTGATTCCGCCAAACCCAAAGCTGTTGTTCAGACACGCGTTCACCTTTGCCTCGCGGCCGTGCTTTGGCAGGAAATCCAGCGGGGGCGCTCCGGGGTCAGTCTCCTCCAGGTGCAGGGTGGGCGGCAGCCAGCCGTGAGTCATCGCCAGCAGGCAGGTGATCGCTTCCAGCCCCGCCGCCGCGCCGAGCGGGTGCCCGTGGTAGGCCTTCGTTCCGCTCACAGGCAGGCCCTCCGCCGCACTGCCGAAAACCCGGGCCACACACTCCGCCTCGTTCGCGTCGTTCATTTGGGTCGAACTCGCGTGCGCGTTCACGTAGCCCACCTGCTCCGGGTTCAGCCCCGCCTGCTCCAGCGCCGCCTTCATCACACTCACCAGTGCACGCCCGTCCGGTCGCGGGCTCGTCATGTGCCAGGCGTCGTTGTTCAACGTGCTGGCCAGGATTTCACCATAAATGCGTGCCCCGCGCCGGCTCGCGTGCTCGTACTCCTCCAGCACCAGCGCCCCCGCCCCTTCTGACATGACGAAGCCGTCCCGCTGCCGGTCAAACGGCCGGCACGCCACCTCGGGCGGCTCGTCCTGCCAGCGGCTCATGGTTTTGATGTGGTCAAAGGCCGTGAATGTCAGCGCGCTCAGCGGAGCCTCCGCCCCGCCCGCCACCATCACGTCCGCAGCTCCCTCACGAATGATCCTCAGGGCATCTCCCAGCGCCACATTCGCACTGGCGCACGAGTTCGAGTTCGTCGTCCCCGGCCCCATCAGGCCGAATTCCATCGCGATGTTCGCATTCGCCGAGCCGCCGAAAACCATCAGGGCCAGAGCCCGGTCCACCGCCCGCGGCCCGCGCTCCACAAACGTCCGGCACTGCTCCTCCGCGTTCGCGATTCCCCCCAGCGCCGAGCCAAAACTGACCCCCACCCGCTCCTGCGGCTCCGCAGGGGAAAACGCCAGCCCGGCGTCCTCCAGCGCCAGCTTTGCCGACACCACGCAGAACTGCCCGAACCGGTCCAGCCGCTTCAACCGGTGCGGGGGAAACCACTTTTCTCCGTTAAAATCGGAGATCTCCGCGGCATGCTTCGCGTGAGTTTGTGATGTGTCAAAGCGCGTCACCCGCGTGATCGCGCTCCGCTCGCGCAGCAGTCCCTGCCAGAACGCCTCGCGCCCGGTCCCGATGGCCGATACCGGCCCCAGCCCTGTCACCACCACGCGCCTCGTCATCGGTTATTTCTTGAAAATCACAAATTTCCTCAGCACAAAGTTCACCAGCACCGAGGTGACGAGAAACCCCAGCTGCGCCACAGTCGAGGGCACATGCAGCGTGCTCGCCATCCACCCCACCAGCCACAACCCGGGAAAAAAGCCCGCCGCGCCGGCGGCAAAGAACATCGCCGCCTCCTTGGCGCGCGAATGTTTCCCCGGAACAAAGACCCACAACCGGTTTGTGATGTAGGCAAAAAGCCCTCCAAACGGAAAGGCTGCCACATTGGCCAGGACGATGTTTTTTGCCCGCACCGCCTCGTCCACGCTCCCCTTGGCCAGCGGCAGCAGGGTCATGCCGAGGAGAATAAAGATCACGTTGTGCACCACCGTTGCCCCGCCACCGCAGATCCCGTACTTTACGAACTGAACCAGCGCCGGGGCGTCCCTGGTGTTCATCCAGCCCAAAAACTCCCGCAGCGGCCGCCGGCGGAACTCGTTCCAGATCTGCTTTGTTTCCGTAAAAACCGTCGTCAATAAACTCATGCTTTAGCCCCTGTGTTCGTAAAGCGCCCGCCATTTCGGGGCAAATTCCAGAATCGTCTCCTTACGCCGCCGCGGGCTGATCTCCCAGACCACGGGCTTCTCCTGCGCCACCAGCGGCAGCAGCCGCTCATACTCCACCCCGCCCGCGCTCAGCGGCACCCGGTGGTCCTGGTGCGGCCAGACCACGTCGTGCAGGTGGCAGCCGACCAGGTATTCCTGCATGCCGGTCAGCCACTCAAAGTGGTCCAGCAGGGAAAGATTGTGCTTCAGCTGCACGTGGCCGAAATCATGCCAGTAGCCCACGTTCGGATGCTCGCGAAAGTGCTCCATCAGCCGCACCATTTCCCGCTCGTCCGGCATGTCCTCGTACCGGCTCCGGCTTTCCACCCCCAGCACCACACCGAATTTCTTCGCGTGCTCCGCCATTTTTTCCAGCGCCTCCTTGGCCCGGTTGAAATACAGCGGCGCCGTCTTTTCCCGGGCCTCGATCCACTTCAGCTTCTTTTTGACAAACTCGCGCGAGTTCAGCTTCCCCGCCCTCACCATGTCCGTCAGTTCCCGGCTCCGGCGGGTGATCGGCACACTGCCCATATGCACCACCACGTACTTCGCCTGGAACTGCGCGGCAAATTCAATCGTCTTCAGCGTCAGGGACATTGCCCGCTCCCGCTCGAACTGCCGGTGGGAGGTGAACTCGTAGGCATCCGGCGCGTCGATCAGCACCTCCACCGGCGACGGGCAGTAGTTGTGCAGCCCCGCCACCTTCACCCGCCCCGCCTGCCACGCCTTCAGGATGCCGGGCAGCAGGCTCACCTTCAGGCCATGGGAGATCTCGATGGTGTCGAAACCCAGCGAGAGGATTTCATCCACCATCGTCTCGCCCTCCGTGTGACGGGAGCTGTTCCAGCAGGTCGAAAAACAGAGCATTGGGCCAAACTTTTTTGGAGCCGCCACCACTACCGGAGAACCCCGCCAGCGCAACGCACAATCGCACCCTCCTTTCCGGTTCGTTTCCCCACACCAAGAGGCCGCCGGAAAAATATCCGGCGGCCTCAGGTTCGGGATGGGGGTGTTTCGGACGGCTCCGCTCCGGAACCCGCTGGGAGAAACGGCGACCCGCCTGCCATTCACCTCCCCAGGTGCCAGCAGACGGGCGCCGTCATTCACTGTTGGCAAAAGAATCTGGCCCCCGGACAAAACAATTCGTCCGGACGCCAAATCACCGGTAAATCAAAAACGGCTGCCGCCGCAGGACGAATTCCCGCACGTCCTTTTCCCACCCGGCCCGCAGCCTGGCCACATCCTTTCCGGCCAGCACCCCGGCCTGCGTGGATGGGTGGGCCAGCAGCTTGTTCAAATTCTTCGTTTCAAACTCCTTCGGGTGCGTTTTTACGAGAGTCCGCATCAGCGCCACGCCCGTGGTGACGGCCTCGAAGGCAGCCCTGTCCTTCACGATCACGCGCACGCCGTGGCATTCCTTGCCCAGCAGCGGGGCTGCCGTCGGGGTGAAAGTGGCTGCTTCAAACGTGACGCCGGCCAGCTTTTCCGCGTTCAGCGCCTTTGCCACCGCCGCACCGTCCATCCAGGGGGCGCCGACCAGCTCAAACGGTGTGGCCGTCCCGCGCCCCACGCTCACATTGGTAAATTCCAGAAGCGCCGTGCCCGGATAAACCACCGCCGCCGCCAGGCTGCGCATGTTCGGGGACGGATTAACCCAGGTCAGCCCCGTCTCGTCGAACCACTCCCAGCGCCGCCAGCCCTCGCACGGGATGACCGTCAGCGGCACCGCCAGCTTCAATTCAGCGCGCAGCATCTGCGCCAGCTCGCCCGCCGTCATGCCGTGACGCAGCGGGATGCGGTGGCAGGCGGTGAAACTCTCCTCCCCATCCCGCAGCGGCCCCTCCACCGTCACGCCGTTGATCGGATTCACCCGGTCCAGCACCACAAATTCCTTCCCCGCTGCCGCTGCCGCTTCCAGGCACTGCTTCAGCGTGGAGATGTAGGTGTAAAAACGGCAGCCGATGTCCTGAATGTCAAAAACCAGGAAATCCACCGCCTTTAGCTGCTCCGCTGTCGGCTTCCGGGATTCACCGTAGAGGGAAAAAACCGGCACTCCCGTTTTCTCGTCCTTCCCGTCAGCGATTTTCTCCTGATCCAGCTTCCCCCGCAGGCCGTGCTCCGGGGAAAAGATGGCCGCCAGCTTGATCCCGGGAGCCCCCGCCAGCAGGTCGATCACCGACCGACCCTCGTTGTCCACCCCAGTTTGATTCGTAATCACCCCCACTCGCTTTTCCCGCAAAAACGCAAACCCGTCGGCCGCCGCCACCTCCAGCCCGCTGCGCACCCGCTTTTTCCCCGCCACCGGCAGCAGCCCTGCCGTGTCCGCCCAGTCCTCCACGATCCCGAGTCCCGCCAGCGTGCCCAGCCGCCCCCGCAGGCCCTTTGTCTCCCCGGCCTCCGTCGGGTGGTTCCGGTTTGAAAGGAAGGCAACGAACGATTGCGAGGGCGGGTCCACCCACAGCGACGGCCCCGTCCAGCCAGTGTGGCCAAAACCCGCCCCCGGCGTAAAAACACTGCCCCGTTGGCTGGCGTAGCGCGAGTCCACATCCCAGCCCAGCCCGCGTAATGCCGCCACTCCGGCCGGGGACTGGACATGCGTCATCTGCGCCACGGTCCGGGGTTTCAGGATACGTGCACCGTCCAGCGCGCCGCCGTTCAGCAGCGCCCGCGCATACCGCGCCACATCCGCCGCCGTGGAGAACAGTCCCGCATGACCGCACACCCCGCCCATCCGGCGCGAGGTCGGATCATGCACCTCGCCCACCTTCGGCGCGCCCTTGCCCACGGTTGTCGGGGCGATCCTCCCCGGCCACTCCTGCGCCGGACAAAACGTCGTGTCCCCCATTCCCAGCGGCGTAAAAACGTGCTCCCTCGCATAAACATCAAGCCGCTGCCCGGAAACCCGCCGCACCAGTTCGCCGAGCAGGATGAAATTGATGTCGCTGTAGACGAAATCCGTCCCCGGCGCGTACCGCAGCGGCTCCGCACACGCCCGGCGGATGCCCTCCTCATAGCCGCTCCATGGGTGCGCCGCGTCCCAGGCGATGCCCGGCGGCAGCCCGGAGTTGTGCGTCATCAGCCGCTTCACCGTCACCGCCTCTTTCCCCCCGCCCTGAAATTCCGGCAGGTATTTCGCCACCGGCGCCTCCAGATCCACCTTCCCCGCCTCCACCAGCTGCATCATCGACGGCGTCGTCGCCATCACCTTCGTCATCGACGCCATGTCGTACACCGTCCCCGTCGTCGCGCGCACCACCTCCGGCTTCACACTCTGCCAGCCCTCCACCCACGTTTCACTCCGCCCGGCTACCTCCACGCAGACCACCGCCCCCGGGATGTCCCCCACCGCCACCGCTTCCCGCACCGCCGCCTTCATTTCCTCCAGCCGACGAATCCCCCCGTCGGCCCCCGCCCGCGCGACGAGGCCAAACACAAAATCAAAAGCCAGGATCAATCCGATTTGCCACATGCCTCCTTTTTGCCCGCAAATCGGCCGTCTGCCAAGCTTTCACTTCCCTGCTCTGCCCACAGGGATCGCCTTTTCCCGGATCGGATTCCGCCAAGGCAGAAGTTGGGGGCCTGATCCCTTCGGCACTGGATGCACCACGGCCTCCACGCTCCGCTTTTGCACCGCCTCTACCGCCTGACCGCCCAAACCGGCCTCCGCAATTATTCGGCCTCCACGCCGGGGTGCTGGTTCTCTACGTCCACGACGCCTCCGCGCAAATGGGCCCTCTGCGGCCTCGTTCAAACTGGTTTCTCCCGCTCAAACAGTTTTTCCGGCACAGGTTATTTCAATTTTAATTCCCATTATTAATAAAAGGACCGGTTTTGCGATTTTGTCGCATTTCAAAAAAACATCGAACTTTCCCGTTTTTTTCGCCGTAGCCGGCTTCACCGCTCAAAACTGCCTAATCCATTGTTCTTCAGTTTTTTCATTACGGGAACTCGATTGACCATCTCCATACCCAAAGGGCCATCCACCTCGCGACGCAGGATCGTTCCATCCGGCAGTAAGCCCAAACCGACCATATCCCGATGTTCATTTCCGTTATTTCTGCTAAAGTCGTCCCCGTCGCTGCCACCACCTTCAAAGGCTTGGCTCCAATCGAAAATCGAGCGATACTGAAAGCCGCACGACAACTCATCATACAGGTTGTATTATTCCCCTCTTTTTATTCCACCCGCCGACCCCGACCCCATGCGCCGCCACCTCATTCTCGGAACCGCCCTTTCAGTTGCCGTTTTCCTCTGCCTCGTGCAGAAACGCCGGCCAGCCGAATCCCGTGCCTCTGGTCCCGTCCCGGCCAAAGTCTCGGCTCCCGCACAGGTTTCGCCCATTCCTGCCGCTGCCTCACCGGTGGCCGTCACCCAGCCTGCGGCCGCTCCCGCTTCCACCTTTTCCAGCTGGACGCAGACCTACCTGGCGGCGAAACCGGACGAGCGCCCGGCCCTCGTCGCGCAAGGCGTGGCACTCGCGGAGGCTCGGCGTCCCGTTTTTCACGAGCTGATCCGCACAAACCCCCGCGAGGCGCTGGCGCGGGCGGTGCCGATGGTGGTCCGGCAGCAGCTGCCGGAGGAGATCACCTCCCTGCTTGAAAAGCGCGTGGCGGACCGCGGAGTGATCCGCGTTTACCAGGGTGTGGGCCCGGGCAACACCGGCGCGGTGCCCACCCACCGCGTGGCGGAGCTGAAATCCGGCCAGACCTACGAGGCCCACGTCTACGGGCGGCGGGAGCAGTCGGTGCTCTGGGTGCCGGACGCCTCGGTCAACGGTGTGGCCATCGACGCCGATCTCGCCATCAACGAAGACCCGATCCGACCGCTGGAGGTCGGGGAAATCCCGGACGCGACGAAACCCGCCATTTCCGTCTGCCCGGTTTCCGGCATCACCTCCCACGAGCCGGAGGCCTCCCCCGCGCCCATTACGGATGAGACCCCGGCCGTCGAGGCCTACGGCGAAATCGTCTACCTCTGCAACGGCTCGCACACCACCATTTACCGGCAGCAGCTCATCATGGCGGAAGGGGGTTCGGGCGGCGCCCAGACCTTCACCGGCATTCTGCCCGCGGCGCCCACGCCATCCATCGGCAACATCAAGGTGCTGGTCATTCCGATGACCTTCGCTGACCAGAACGACACGCCGTCCTCCGAGTCAGGGCTCTACACTGTGATGCGCGATGTCGGACAGCACTACGCCACCGCGTCGTATGGCAAACTCACGCTCGCCACCACCGTCACGCCGCCCGTCCGGCTGCCTCACAACGAGGCCTGGTATGTGCAGAAGGACACGTCCAACGGCGGAACCATCGACGGCCTGGGGAAAGAGCACAGCGATGCCCGTGCCGAGGCCCGGAAGATGGGCTTCGATGACGACGAGTTTGACTGCATCGTCGTCCGGCTCAAGGGTGGAGCCCGGCCTGCGGGCGGTTGGGGCGGCGGACGCAGCGTGTGGATTTATGGCAACGACACCAGCACCACCGCGCACGAGGTCGGCCACGCCTTTGGCCTGGCTCATGCGAATTTCTGGGACACCGCCGGCACCAGCGCCATCGGGGCCGGTACCAACGAGGAATACGGCGGCCACTGGGACGTCATGGGCGGCGTCGGCCTGCCCAAGGGCCATTACAATGCGCAGGGCAAGAACCAGATCCGCTGGCTGCCGGACGACTACGTGGCCCGCGTCTCGACGAGCGGCCTCTACCGCATTTACGCCCAGGACCAGCCCATCCTCGACCCGACGAAGCGCTTCGCCCTCAAGATCGTGAAAGACTCCGCCCGCACCTACTGGGGCGAGCTGCGCGGCGTCTGGACGGGTGACACCTCCCGCCCCTGGGGCGACATGGGGCTCATCCTCGGGTGGAGAAATCCGGACGGCGGCGGTGGCAACATCCAGCTCATCGACACCACGCCCGGCTCCCCGTTTGGGAAGGACGACTCGCCCATCAGCCTCGGGCGGACCTTTTCCGACACGGAAGCCGGCATCCACCTCACCACCTTGGCGGTGAACGCCCCCGACGCCACCACCCCCAAGAGCGTGGACGTGCAGGTCCACTTCGGCCAGTTCCCCGGCAACCACTCGCCCACTCTCTCCCTCAGCACTCCCGCCGCCGTCGTGCCGAAGGACGTCCCCGTGGTTTTCACCGCCACCGCCACGGACGCAGACGGCGACGCGCTCGCCTATTCGTGGCAGAATTTCGGCGACACAGGCTACCGTGCCGTCGCGCCGAATCTGCCCACCTACACCCGCACCTTCAGCACGTCAGGCAGCTACGTGGTCACCTGCACCGTGTCTGACATGAAGGGCGGCTCGGTCACGCGCAACCAGCTCGTCACCGTGGGCAGCAGCGGCGGAAAATTCACCATCAACGGCCGCGTCACGGCGGGCGGCGCCGGTCTGGGGAACGTCGTCATCCTCGCCAATGCCGCCAATGGCGTCGTCACCGACAGCGACGGGCGCTACACCATCCCGAACCTCGGCGCCGCCACCTACTCGCTCACCGCCGCGCTTTACGGCTACAGCTTTGTCGAGCTGTTTAACAACAACATCACCGTCGGCCCCGGATTCACCGGTGCGGACTTCGAGGCAGCCGCCACCCCGCGCGTCACCCTCGCCGCCGCCACCCCGTCCGCCACCGAGGGCGGGGCGACCGGCCTGCTCACCCTCACCCGCACCGGCGACGCCTCCCAGCCCCTCACCGTCAGCCTCACTGCGCCGAACGGCACCGCCACCCTGACCACGGACTACACCCTCAGCCCCGCCCTCGCCCCCCCTTCCTCGGGAATGAGCACGCTCTCCTTCCCGGCGGGCGCAGACACCCTCGACGTCACCGTCACCGCCGTGAACGACACCGCCTCCGAGGGCCCTGAGACCGCCGCTTTTACCCTCGCTTCCGGCAATGGCTACCTAACCTCCGGCGCGACCAGCGCCACCGTCCAGATCGAGGACAACGACACAACCCTGCCCAAGCTCCGGCTTTCCCCGGCCCTCGCCACCATCGAGGAAAATTCCGTCACGCCCGCAGTCATCACCCTCACCCGCAGCGGAAACATCGTCCCGGCCACGCCCGCCCTCGCCGTTTCCTACACCATCTCCGGCACCGCCACGAATGGCACTGACTGCGCCCTGCTCAGTGGCACCGCCACCATCCCCGCCGGGGCCGCCAGTGTGGAAATACCGGTCACCCCCTCCAATGACGCCGCCTCGGAGGGCATCGAGTCTGTCATCGTCAAGATCACCGGAGGCGCCTCCTGGCTGGCCGATCCCTCCGGCAGCACCGCCACGGTGAACATCATCGATGACGACGTGCAGCTCATCAGCGTCACCGCCCCGGATCCCGTCGCCACCGAGACCGCCAGCGGCCCGCCCGACACCGCCACCTTCCTCGTCAACCGCACAGGCGACATTTCCCAGCCGCTCACCCTCTCCTACGCCGTCAGCGGCATCACCAGCGGCACCACTGCCACCGCCCTCCATGGCGTGGACTACGAACTGCTCCCCGGCGTGCTCACCATTCCCGCCGGCCAGGGCAGCGGCACCGTCACCATCATCCCCCGCGCCGACGGCATTGGCGAGGCCCCGGAGAGCGTCACCCTCCAGCTCGGCGCCGGCCCCACGAATTACCGCCTCACCGCGCAAAACACCGCCAGCATCACCATCAATGACGCCGTGGATCCCGCCTACGTCGAGGTGAGCGGCACGAACAACGGCAAAGAGGGGGCCACACCCACCGCAGGCACCTTCACCTTCAGCCTCAAAGGTTCCTCCGCCGGCAGCGTCATCGTGAACTACACCGTCAGCGGCACCGCCACCAGCGGCACGGACTACACCGCCCTCAGCGGCACCGTCACCATCCCGGGAAATGGAACCAACACCGTGGACGTGTCCGTGCCCGTTTTGAACGACGCCGTGGCCGAGGACTTGGAGACCGTCGTCGTCACCATCACCCCCGGGGCTGCCTACCAGACCTTCCCCACCACCTCGAAGGCGGACATCTGGATCTACGATGACGAGCAGCCCACTGTGTTCGTCGACGCCCACGATTCAGACACCGTGCCCACCATTTCGGAGAACGGGAGCGCCGGTGCCTTCTACCTTTCCCGCACTCTCAGCACCAGCCTCGCCCTCGCCCCGGCGCTCACCGTGAACTACACCGTCTCCGGCACCGCCACGAACGGCACCGACTGCACCCTCATCCCGGGCACCGCCACCATCCCCGCTGGAGCCTACGGGGTCGAGGTCCCCGTCACGCCCACCAATGACACCCTGGCCGAGGGCACGGAAACCCTCGTTCTCACCATCACCTCCGGCTCCTACGGCCACGGCGCGCCCGCCACGCTCTACATCAGTGATGACGAGACCCCCGCCATTTCGGCCTCCTTCACGAACGCCGCCGCCGCCGGCCTTGAGAGCGCCACCACCGTCACCGTCCCGGTGAAGCTCAGCGCCGCCGCCGCCACTCCCGTCACCGTCGAGTACCAGGTGGATTCCGTTTCCCGCACCGCGGGCGTCCAGGCCGGCGCCCCCCCCAGCGTGCTCCCCTACTGGGTACGCTGCGTCCGCACGGGAAATGACGTGACCGGCTACATCTCGCCGGACGGCGTCACCTGGACGGCCGTCAGCACGCAGACGCTCAGTATGTCCAGCACCGCCTACCGCGCCGGGCTGCACGTTTGTTCCTACAATACCTCCACGCTTTGCACGGCCGTCTTTGACAACGTCTCCGTCACCGGCCTCTCCGCCGGCGGCACCCAGGGCCCCCAGGCCAGTGGAGACATCGGCACGACGGCCCTCGCAGGCAGCTTTTCTGAAACTGGCGGCACCTACACTGTGAATGGTGCAGGCGACAACGTCACCGGCACCACCGACCAGGGCCAGAGCGTCTACTGGCCCATCACAAACAGTGCCAACTGCACCATCACCGCCCGGGTCGTTTCCATCACAAACTCAAACGCCGCCGCCATCGCCGGCGTCATGATCCGGGAGACCTCCACCAACACCAGCCGCCGCGGCTACATGGGTGCCATCCCCTCCGGAGGCATGGAGTATCACTACCGCCTCACCTCCTCCGGCCAGGACGCCGTGGCCACTGCCACCCCCGCCATCCCCCCGCTCTGGGTCCGCCTCCAGCGCACCGGGAATGTCTTCTCCGCCTTCCAGTCAAGCTCCGGCACCACCTGGACCCAGATCGGGACCAATACCACCCTGCCCTTTGGCTCGGAGTTGATCACCGGACTCGCCCTTTCCTCGCAATCCGAGGGCACCCAGGCCACCGCCACCTTTGACAATGTCACCCTCACCCCCGGCCCGCTGCCCCAGCTCGCCGGCCGCACCGTCGGCCTCACCTCGACACAGGGCACGGACAGCCTGTCCGGCGGCGTCTACACCCTCACCGCCTCCGGCGACGGCTGGAACGGCACCGGAGACGACGGCCATTTCCTCGCCGCTCCAGTTTCCGGCGACTTCATCCTCACCGCCCGCATCACCTCCGCCAGCAATGCCAGCACCACCGCCACCTCACCCCAGGCCGGCCTCATGGTGCGCGAGGTCATTTCCCGCCGCTCCCGCATGGCCTACGTCGGGGGCAGGCCCGGTGCCGTGCCGGAGCTGGTCACGCGCAATCTCACCACCTCCACCGCCCAGGGTTCCACTGTGGACTACACCCTCGGGAGCGGCGTGCTCACCTTCCCCGTCGGCTCCATCACGCAGGACATCACCTTTAGCGTGAAAAACGACAACATGCCCGAATCCGACGAGACCATCAGCCTCGTCCTCCGTTCCGCCACCGGGGCCGCCCTCGGCACCCCGACCCAGTTCTCCTACACCATCGTGGATGACGACGCCCCCCTCGCCCTCCCGTCCGCCGGGTTTGCCGCTGCGGCCAGCACCTCGCCGGAAAATGCCGGCACCGTCCTCATCCCCGTTTCCCTCAGTTTCGCACCCGCCTCTGCAGCCACCATCGGCTACGCCATCACAGCGGGCACCGCCACCACGGCGGACTTCACCCCGGCCACCGGCACCCTCACTTTTGCCCCCGGCCAGACCGTCGCTTGGGTGCCCGTCGCCCTGCTGGATGACACCACCATCGAGCCCGCCGAGACCGTCACCCTCACCCTCAGCGGCCCCGTCGGCTGCATCGCCGGGTCCCT
Organism: bacterium; assembly: GCA_031411255.1. Classification (GTDB taxonomy): domain Bacteria; phylum Verrucomicrobiota; class Verrucomicrobiia; order Verrucomicrobiales; family V1-33; genus JANOAS01. Next base: position 3,524 of record JANOAS010000091.1, on the reverse strand, counting down.
CGCCACCCACACCCTCACCATCACGGATGAGGACAGCCCCGTCGTCACTCTCACCAGCGATGACACCGCCGCTGCGGAAACCGGAGACACCGCCCGCTTTACCCTCACCCGCACCGGTTCCACCGCCGCCGCGCTCACTGTGAACCTCACCCGCGCCGGCACCGCCACCGTCACCAGCGACTACACCGGCGTCGGCACCCCCGCCACCATCCCGGCCGGGCAGTCCAGCCTCACCGTCACCCTCACCCCCGTTCAGGACACCGCCGTCGAGGGCCAGGAAACGGTGACCGTCGATCTCGCCGCCGGCACCGGCTACGTCACCGGCACCCCGTCCGGTGTCGTCCTCACCATCGCGGATGACGACCGGAACGTCGTCACCATCGCCGCCACCACGCCCAATGCCGTCGAGGGCGGGGCCTCCGGCGTCTTCACCCTCACCCGTACGGGAAATCTGGCCGCCACCCTCGCCGTCACGCTCACCACCACCGGGAACGCCACCACCACCACGGATTACACGACGAACCCCGCCTCGGTTTCCACCGTCACCTTCTCCGCCAACCAGGCCAGCCGCACCATCACCGTCATCCCCGTGAATGACACCGCCACCGAAGGCACCGAGGTCGTCCTCCTCCAGATCGCCGCAGGCGGCTACGACATCGGCGGCGCCGGCTACGCCTCGGTGAACCTCATCGACAATGACATCCCTCCCGCCGTCTTCATCGACTCCCCCGGCGCCCAGGGCGTCGTCATTTCCCCGGCCAACGGCGTGAACTTCTCCGCCGTCATGGCCGACGATGGCCTGCCCGGCGTCACCACCGGCACTTGGTCACTCGTCAGCGGCCCGGGCACGGCCACCTTTACCCCCGTCTCCAGCACCACGGGAAAAACCAGCGCCACCTTCAGCGCCCCAGGCACCTACGTTGTCCGCGTCACCGCCAGCGACACCCAGTTCACCGCCACCGACCAGATCTCCGTCAATATCGGCGGCACCGCCACCCTGCCCGAGGCCGACTGGATCGCCGCCGACATCGGCGCTCCCACCTCGCGCGGCTCCACCGCCAGGATTGGCTCCGTCTACACCCTCACCGGTGCCGGCACCGGCTACACCAGCAATTCCGACCGCGCCCACGCCCTCACCCGCACCGTCACCGGAGACGGGGAAATCATCGCCCGCCTCACTGCGAATTCCGCCACCACCGCCGAGTCCGGCCTCAGCATTCGGGATTCCCTTCACCGCTACGCGCGGCGGGCCAATCTGCTTTACACCAACGGCACCCTGCGTTTCCGCACCCGCCTCGTGAACAACACCACCGACACCAGCGTCAGCGCCGCCGGCCTCACCCTTCCCCTCTGGCTCCGCCTCACCCGCGTGGAGGCCACGGACACCATCACCGCCTCCTACGCCCCGGATGCCGCCGGCTCCCCCGGTGCCTGGGTGAACCTCGGCACCCCCACCGCCATCGCCATGGATGCCGCCGCGGACTACAGCCTCACCGTCGACAGCGGCAGCGACACCGTCCCCGCCAGCTCCACCTTTGACCACCTCGCCCTCACCCCCGCACCCGCACCCGGGCCCGCCATCCTCACCGAGGACTTTGGCGACGGCACCCAGACCGGCACCTACGCCTACGATTCCGCCACCGGCGTCCACACCCTCAATGGCCAGCCCGGCGGCCTCGACAGCAAGGCCATGTTCTGGGGCCGCCAGGTCACCGGGGATTTCACCCTCACCGTCCTCCAGCTCAACGCCACCTCCGGCGCAGACAGCGCCATGTCCGGCGTCATGATCCGCGACACCATGGACGACGGCCCCATGGCCTTCGTCGGGCGCAATCCCTTCGGCTCCTACTCCTCCTTCGTCTGGCGGACCAACAACAAGGGCGGCACCGACGGCGTCAACGGCCTCACCCAAAAGACCCGCTGGATGCGTCTCATCCGCCGCGGCTCCTTCATCACCGCCCTCCACGCGCCGAACAACTCCGGCGTGCCCGGCGCCTGGGTCCAGATGGGCCAGCCCGTCACCACCTTCCTCCAGCCCACCGTCATCGCCGGCCTCGCCGTGTGCAACGGCACCGGCGTCGGCCTGAACTCCGCCACCTTCTCAAACTTCAGCATCACGCCATTGCACACCGCCCCCATTGTTGATGCCGGCACCGCCCCCGCCGTCCCTGCCTCCCCCATGGCCGTGCTCGGCTCGGTCACGGATGACGGCCTGCCCTCCCCCTACACCATCCAGTGGACCGCAACCGGCCCCTCCGCCGTCACTTTTGCCGATCCCGCCGCTCTCTCCACCACCGCCACCTTTGCGGCCACCGGCGCCTACCGTTTCCGCCTCAGCGCGGATGACGGCATCGCCACCACCTTCGCCGACCTCGCCTTCACCAGCAGCCTGACTCCCTTCCAGCAGTGGCAGGTTCAGAAATTCGGCAGCACCTCCGCCACGTCCGCCCCGCCCACTGCGGATGACGACCACGACGGCCTGGAGAACCTCGTCGAATACGCCACCGGGTCCAATCCCGCCACCGGCAGCCCCTCCCCCCTCACCGCCGCCCTCCTCAGCAGCGGACAAACCTTCCGCCTCACCCTCCCCCGCAACCCCGCCGCCACCGACGTCACCCTCGTCGTCGAGTATTGCGATTCCCTCCAGCCCCCCTGGTCCTCCGCCGGCCTCATCACCCAGCCCGCAGCGGCGAACCAGCTCATCGTCGACGACCCCAACGCCCTCTCCCTCCACCCCCGCCGCCTCTACCGCGTCCGCGCCGTCCTGCCTTGAAAAAGTGGGGCGGGTTTTGCCTCAGCCCAACCCGCCTCCGGGCTCCAGGCTCCCCGTCACCCACACCGATTTTTTCCCCACCGCAAAATTCCTGCTTGGCAGGCGGCGTGGGGGGACGTAAATCGGTGCCATGAACTGGTTTTACGTTCAGGACGACGGTGCCTCAAAGGCGGAAGTGGACGAGGCGCAATTCAGCTTGCGGGTGGCCCAGGGCCTCATCAAGCGGGAAACCCTCGTCTGGCGTGAAGGCCAGGCGGACTGGATGCCAAGCGCCCAGGCCCGCCCCGACCTCTTTTCCGCCCTCCCCACAGCCCCGCCCGCCCCCATGTCGCCACAGCCGGGCTACTATCAGCCCGCGCCCGGCATGCCGCCCCCCATGGTGATGGTCATCACCCCGCCCACGGATCAGATGGCTCTCATCAGCATGATCAGCGGCATTGTTTCCCTCGTCAGTCTGCTGGCCTGTCCCGGCGTCGGGTTTTTCATCGGCCTGCCCGCCGTGATTTGCGGGCACATGTCGAAGAAAAAAATCGCCCAGTCCCAGGGCCAGCTCTCAGGAGACGGCATGGCCCTGACCGGGCTCATCACCGGCTATCTGGGGATTGCCATCTCGGCACTCATTGTGCTTGTCTTTGGGGCGATGATCGGCGTCGCCGCCATGTCCAGCCCCACCATCTCCAGCCCGCCGTAGCATCCGGGCGCAGACTCACTTTTTCCGCCACGGCGGCCCGTTTCTTCTTATGTTGGGGGG
>JANOAS010000090.1:0-11764 GCA_031411255.1 bacterium | reverse complement strand
GCAGGAGGAGAAAATCGCCCAGATCAAGGCCGCCTCCGAGGCCCGCGTCCGCGAACTCGAAACTCGCCTCGAAAAGTCCCGCCAGGAATTCCACGCCGAACTCGAAAAAGCCCGCGCCGATGCCACCGCCCACATCCGCGCACTCGAATCCCGGCTGGCTGCCGTGGCGGCAGAAAATAAAGCCCTCGCCGAAAAGGAAAAAGCCGCCGGTTCCACCCGGAATTCCGCCGAGGCGAGCGCCATGAAGCTGCTCGTGCAGTCGAAGGAGTTTGAAAAGAAGCTCAGCGAGCACCGCGCCGCCCTGGAACTCGCCAACCTGAAACTTGAGCAGCGCACCCAGGAAAAACTCGAACTCGAAGCCCGGCTCGGCGCGATCCAGAAGAACACCGCTCCATCTACGGCTCCACAAGCCAACGACAAGGTGCCCGCCAACAAATCCTCAACCGTCAAAGCCACCGCCACCGCCGAGCTGAAGGCGGAGCCGGTGGTCAAGGACAAACCCGGAAGCAAACCCGAGCCGAAACCCGAAGGAAAAGCCGCCGCCCCCCCGGCCTCCGATTTCCCGGCCATTTCCTGCGTGCAGGACGACGCCGGCATCGAGCGCGACTTCGCCCGCACCGCCCGCCAGGCCGCAGAAATCTTGAAAGCCAATCCCAAAGCCCGCTTCCAGATCATCGGCCACGCCGGACTGGACGTCGACGAAACCGAGGCACTCAGACAAAGCGGCCTGCGCGCCGCCAACCTGGCCGCCTACCTGAAGGAGCAGGGCATTCCCGCCGACCGCCTCACCACCACCGCCGCCGGAAATCGCCGCCCCCTCGTCGACAACAAAAACACCCCGTCCAACCGCCAAAACCGCCGGATCGAAATCGTGGTTGAGAAGTAGCCTCCTGGGGCACCGAGGCACCGCGCACCCAGGGCAGGGCTTCCGCATGGAAATTACGGAGCCGGGCCAGAATCCGTCTACGCCAAAGGCGTTGTATCACCATAGAAAATCAGGTTTGGCGCTTCGCGCAACATGAAAGCCTGGGGTAAGCCGAGGCACGAGGCGCAACCCCGGGTAACCAGCAAGCACACGGAGCCCTGAAAGGGCGGGACAATCCGTCCTTGTCACACGGCGGTTGCCTTCGGCTCGGACGGCGAATATTACGCCCCTTCAGGGCTCCGGATTTCGGTCAGGGAACCCGGGGCTTCGTTCGTGCCTCACTCCGCCCCGGGCTAAGGAGTCCCGTCCCTTCAGGACTCCGGACTGGGGGTACTGTGGCCTGGGGTGGCCTCCTATTCCCCCATCAATCCCCAGTCGATGGTAGTAAAGGGTTTTTGGCGGAGGGGGCGCTCATAGTTTCTATGCGCAAGCCCCGTGCACCAAGCCCCTTCAAAAATCAAAAATCCTTGCTCATCAATCGTCAATCTCCTTCCTCCGTCACTCCTTTCCCGCTCACTGCTCCCGCATCCCCCATCCACCCCCTCCCGCGCAACCACCCCATCCCCGCCGCGGCCTCTTTTCCGCACAGCAAAAACGGCACCCCACCAGAAGCGGGATGCCGTTTTGAAAAAAGGCGGGAAGCTTCGGGATCCTTACTCGGCTTCGGACACAGTCGCAGTCGCGGCGGCAGCTGCAGCGGCTTCGCGGCTGAGGGTCTTGACCTGGGTCGCCTGCTTGCCGATACGGTCGCGCAGGTAATAGAGGCGGGCGCGATGCACGTCACCCTGGATCGTCACTTCCACCTTGGCGATGGCCGGGCTGTTCAGGGGGAACACACGCTCAACACCCTCGCCGTAGGAGATCTTGCGAACGGTAAAGGCTTCATTGATACCGGCTCCGCGACGGCTGATGACGATGCCGGCGAAGATCTGGATGCGCTCCTTGCCGCCTTCAGTAACGCGGGTGTGGACTTTCACAGTGTCACCCACCTTGAAGGGGGCGACTTTTTTCAGGTGTTCTTTTTCGATTTTGTCGATGATGTTCATGACGGTCAGGAGTAAACGTGTACGGAGGGCGTGGAGGGCCGAAACCAGAGGGGAGCGCGTGCCAAGTACGATATCGGCCTCCCAGGAAGCGGGCCGGATTCCTAAAACAGGTTGATCCTGGATGCAAAGGCTTTTTTTGTTTCCATAGTCTCTCGCAAGTCTGCGGAAGAAAAACTTCCCGTCAAAATATCCTTCCCCAGCCCGCCCGCTTGATTTAGCATCCGCCGCCCATGAAACTCCCCTTCCTTTTCTCACTCCTGCTCAGCCTCCTGCTCGTCGCTCCCGCCGGGGCGGTGACGGTCACGGTGGGTCCCACCGTCACAGTCAACGGCACCACCGCCCTCGTGAAGTGGACAACCGACACGGAATCCGGTTCAAAAGTCCTCTACGGCCTCCAGGAGGGAAAGACCGACCAGAAGGCGGAAGGGGCTGTTGGCGAGAAGCACGAGGTCACGCTGACCGGACTTCAATACGGGGCCACTTATTACTACAGCGTCGGCACCGCCCGGAGGCCGCTCAAAACCGGCAGCTTCAGCACGGGCGGCAAGTCCGCCGCCAAGCCCGCCCCCAAACCGGCTGAGGAAGCCGAGAAAAAACCCGCTCTCCCCGCCAAGCCGGCCCTGCCCGCCACCGCGCCGCCCACCCGGGCCACCTGGGGAAACATGCCCGCCCTCCAGGACCACTACCTCCGCCACGGCCCCGATTTTAAGGCCAAAAGTGCCGATGACTACGCGGCCCAGGCCTGGTTTTTTCTCCAGCGCGCCACCATCGACGGGCTTCCCGCCAAACAGGACGAGGATGGCACCATCCGCGTCTTCGACCCCAAGACCGGCGCTTTTGCCGCCTACAACCGGAACTTCACCACCAAAACCTACTTCAAACCCGGCGGCCGCGATTATTTTGACCGCCAGCCGGGCCGCCCCGTCAAACTCAAACCCGCCGCTCCCCGCTAACCCATGCCTGCTCCCACCTTCCCCTGCCCCGTCTGCGACTACCCGAAGCTGACCGAACCCGCCCGCACCCGCTCCGGCGGCGGCTCCTATGAAATTTGCCCGTCCTGCGGATTCCAGTTCGGCGTGACGGACGATGACGAGGGCTGGACCTTTCCCAACTGGCGCGCCAAATGGGAAAAATCCGGCCGTCCCTGGTCCAGCGCCGGCATCCCGCGCCCCGCCAACTGGCCCCCCGCCCTCCCCACCGCTGCAGCAGCAGTTACGGAAAAAGCCGCCACTTCACCCGCCAAATCAACGGCCAAGCATGTGTCCAAGCCCGCCCAAAAACCGGCGGCAAAACCAGCCGCCCCGGCGAAAAAGGCCGCCAAAAAGAAAAAGTAGGCCGTTTCCGGCTCCGCCCTTCTCCGTCCGAGTGCCCGCCAGTTCCGGTAAACCCTGAGAACGGCGGGAATTGAACAAGATGGACCGGAGGAAACGGAGAAAGAACTTGTTGCACCCATACCATCAGTCGCCTGCCTGATAAGGTGTCTGCTCTCTGACGTCCGCGCCTTCAGTGCAGGCACTCCGTTTTCTCCGTCTCCTCCTGTTCCAGACCATTCCGAGGGCGCTGCCTCCGGCATCCATCTATTCGTCCTCAGGTCGGGGCTTTTTTACGGAAAATGGCCCATCCAGACCCGCTCCAGACTAATGCTGGGGCGGTTCGGGACGTTTTTATTAAGAAACCTTGACAATCAGGCCAGATTCCATTCTAGTTTTTAGGTATTTTTCCAGAGAATCACCTCAATTCTAGAGCCTGCATGTCTGACCAGCCCAAACCCAAGCTCCCCCGTCTGCGGGTGTCGCCCCCGAAGCCAGCCGCCGCCGTCAGCGCCGTGAGAAGCCTGCGAGAGCCGGCCGGCCCCGGGCTCCCAGCCCCGCGGTACGAGCCATTGGAGCCATTGGATCCCTTGGGCAGCCATGGGAAAGCCACCTCGTGCCAGGCCTGGGATCCCCGGGAACAGCGCCGGGTCGCCCTCAAACGCTGGCAGGACCTGGACGAGGACGCAACGGATGACCTCCTGGCACGCGCCGAGCAGCTCTCGCACATCGATCACCCAAACATCAGCAAGGTGCTGGACTACGGCCGGGACAGCGAGGGCCCCTTCGTCGCCTCCCGGCTCGCCAGCGGGGAGACCTTCACGCAGATCGCCGCCCTGGGGGAACTCGCCTGGGAGGACAGCCTGGAAATGATCGAGCCCGTCCTCACCGGCCTGCAGGCACTCCACGGCCACGGGCTGCTCCATTTGTCGCTCAAGCCCTCCGGCGTGGTCCTGGACTGGAATGAGGCCAATGAGTTTACCGTGCTCCTTTTAAATGCCGGACTGGGACGCCCCGCCTCCCCGTGGCAGGCCCCGGAGCAGGCCGCCGGAGCCGCCGTGGACGGCCGCACGGACCTCTACTCCCTCGGCTGCCTGGTTTACCACCTGCTGACGAACCGCCTGCCCCACGTGCCGGAGGCGGAGGACGACGCGCCCTTCAGCCACGAGCCCTGCGGCCAGCTCCACTCCCTGCGCAAGGACCTCCCCGCCGGTTTGATTGACTGGGTTCACTGGCTGACCCGTCCCGAGCCTGCAGACCGTCCGGTCAATGCCGCAGCCGCCTTGCTGGCCCTGCGTGCGCTGCGGGCCACCGTCGCCGCCATCCCGGCCGCCTCCCTGCCCCTCGTTCCCGCGCCCACCGCCAGCCAGATCGCTGACCTCATGGCCCTGCGGGACACCTCCCCCGTCCTCTCCCTTCCCCTTCAGGGCCGCTGGCGGCTCATCGCCAGCCTCAGTCTCGCCGTCTTCAGCGCCGCTGTCTGGGGCGTGATCGACTGGCCGGGCCAGCCCCGAGCCACTTCAGAGGACCTCCTTTCCATCGCCGGCGGCCCGCCTCCCGCCTCCGCCGCCACTCCGGCCCCCGCGCTGGAGTCCGCAGCCACCCTGGCCACCCTCCTCAGCGGCAGTCCCGTCACCGCCCCGGAGCCATCCCGCCCCGCCAGTGATCCACTCCCTCTTCCCGAGGACATGCCCCGGGCCGACTCCCCTCCCGGCCACGGCCTCGTCCTCTGGCTCGACGCCGCCTCCGGCCCCTCCGCCGGGCCCGCCACGGCTCCCCTGCCGGCGGACGCCATCGTCGAGCACTGGCACAGCCGCCTCACCGGCCCCTTCGCCCTCACCGCCCTCCTTCCCAGCCCGGACCGCACCGTTTCCCTGGATGCCCTGCCGCACCTCAGCCTCTACCACAGCGAGCACGGCCTGCGTGGCGAGCACCCCGTCGTCACCTTCGCCGGGGGAAATGGACTCGACCTTCTCCCCGCCTCCAGCACTGCGGAAATCGCCCCCGCCGGCAGCTTTCCGGACCACGATCTCTCCGCCGTCCTCCTCGTCCGCCTCGCCTCCCGCGAGCCCGCGGCCCTGCTCACCGCAGGCTTTGGCGAGGGACAGCCCGCCTTCAGCCTCAGCTATTCGGAGAATCGCCTCTTCGCCGGCCTCCACACTGGCGCCGACACCCCACCCGCCGGGGCCGCCCTGCACACCTGGCCCGGCCATTTTGCCATCGTCAGCGTCCTCTGGTCCGGCTCCACCGGCAGCGTCCGCCTCTTTTTCCGGAATGCAGAGGGCGGCGCCATGGCCTCCATCTCCACCCTTCCGGCCCTCTGGCCGGACGCGCCCCTCCAGTCCCTCCGCCTAGGCGGCCAGTCGGAGGAGATCCCCTTCAACGGCGCCCTCGCCCAGGCCCTCGTCTACCGCCGCGTGCTCACCTCCGCCGAGCGCCTCCAGGCCGAGTCCGCCCTCTACGAGCGCTATTTCCGGGACTCCGCCCGCACCCTCGCCACCGCCGGAAAATAGCCGGGCCCGGTCCCGCCGCCGCAGTTTTCAGTTCCACGACGCTTGCATCCCCCGCCCGGACGGTGGAAAGGACATTGTCGTCATGAAAACACCCCGCCTGATTCCCCTCCTCCTCGCCCTCCTCTGCGGCCCGGCCCTCGCTGCCGGGTCTCTGGTTTATAAAAAAGCAGCGGACCGCGAACTCCACCTGCAGATCGAGAAGCCCGCAGACTGGAAACCCGCAGACAAGCGACCCGCCATCGTTTTCTTTTTTGGCGGAGGCTGGGTGGGCGGCACCGCAGAGCAGTTCCGCCCGCAGAGTGAGGCGCTCGCCCGCCGCGGCATGGTCGGCCTGCGCGTCGAGTACCGCACCATCCCGAAGGGGGACAAGGGCCCGCCCGTCGTCTGCTGTGCGGATGCCAAGTCCGCCCTGCGCTACGTCCGCAGCCACGCCACAGAGCTGGGCGTGGACCCCGACCGCATCGCCGCCGCCGGGGGCTCCGCCGGCGGGCACCTCGCCGCCTTCACCGGCCTGGTGGACGGACTCGATGATCCGGAGGATGACACAAAAGTCTCCTGCAAGCCCAACGCCCTCGTCCTCTTTAACCCCGTCTTCAACAACGGCCCCGGCCAGTGGGGCCACGAGCGCGTCGGGGACCGCTTCAAGGAATTCTCCCCTGCCCACAACATCACCAAGTCCGCCCCGCCCACCATCGTCTTCCTTGGCGACTCGGACAAGCTCATCCCCGTCGCCACCCTGCGCGAGTACGAGGCGGCAATGAAGGCGGCCGGCGTCCGCTGCGACGCCCATGTCACCCCCGGTGCGGGACACGGGTTTTTCAACAAGGAGCCCCACAAGACCGAAACCCTCTCCCAGGCCGACAGCTTCCTCGTTTCCCTCGGCTGGCTGAAACCCGAAGCCCCTGCTGAAAAGCCAGCCGCTGAAAAACACGTCGCCGCCGTCACCCCGCCCACGTCCCGGCCAAACTTCGTCCTCATCAACATCGACGACATGGGCTACGCCGACATCGGCCCCTTTGGGTCAAAGCTCAACCGCACCCCCAACCTCGACCGCATGGCCGCAGAGGGGTGCAAGCTCACCTCCTTTTACGCCGCCCCCGTCTGCTCCCCCTCCCGCGCCGCCCTCATGACCGGCTCCTATGCCAAGCGCGCCCTGCCCATCCCCCACGTCCTCTTTCCAGCCAGCGACATCGGTCTCTCCCCGTCCGAAGTCACCGTCGCCGAGGTCCTCAAGGACGCCGGCTACGCCACCGCCATCATTGGCAAGTGGCACCTCGGCGACCAGCCCGAGTGGCTGCCCAATACCCAGGGGTTCGACCTCCATTTCGGCCTGCCCTACTCCAACGACATGGGCACCGGCCCCGACGGGTCCAAGAGCGACCTCGGCAAGCCCCTGCCCGCCGCCCCGCGCAATCCCAAAGCCAAAGGCCAGCCTCCGCTCCCCCTCCTGCGCAATGGCCAGGTCGTCAAGCGCGTCCTGCCCGACGACCAGCAGTCGCTTGTCGAGATCTACACCGACGAGGCCGTGAAATTCATCGCCGAGAAAAAAGACTCCCCCTTCTTCCTCTACCTGCCCCACAACGCCGTTCACTTCCCCCTCTACCCGGGGAAAAAGTGGGCCGGAAAATCCCCCAACGGCCTCTACTCCGACTGGGTCGAGGAGGTCGACTGGAGCGTGGGCCGCATTTTTGAAGCCCTGCGCGCCAGCGGCCTCGCGGAAAAGACCCTCGTCCTCTTCACCACCGACAACGGCGGCACGCCACGCGCCGTCAATTCCCCCCTGCGCGGAAACAAGGGCAGCACCTTCGAGGGCGGCATGCGCGTCCCCACCATCGCCTGGTGGCCCGGGAAAATCCCCGCAGGCACCGCCACAGACGCCATCGCCGCCATGTTCGACGTCCTCCCCACCCTCGCCGCCCTCGCCGGGGCCCCCCTCCCCGCAGACCGCAAGCTCGACGGCGTCAACCTCTGGCCCCACCTCGCCGGCACTCCCGGCGCCCCGCCAGCACACGAGTCCTTCTTCTATTTTAATGGACTCCGTCTCAATGCCGTCCGCCAGGGAGACTGGAAGCTCCAGATCTCCACCGGCCACCAGCCCCCCGCCGCCGGAGCCCCCGCCTTCACGCCGAAGCTCTACAACCTCAAGGACGACATCGGTGAGGCCACCGATGCCGCCGCCACCCACCCCGACATCGTCGCCCGCCTTCAGGCGCTCATCAGCGAAATGAACAACGACCTCGGCACCGAAGGCACCGGCCCCGGATGCCGCGCCCTCGCCCGCTCCGCCAACCCCCAGCCGCTCATCCCCTACGACGCCCCGCAGTGACAGCGAGTTGGAGTTCGGGCTTCAGCCCGTCTCAGCGTTGGAGTTCGGGCTTCAGCCCGTCCGGACTGGGGTGAATTGATAGAGCGTTTAAATTTGCGGCGGAAAGAACAACAGGAAACGGGCTGAAGCCCGAACTCCAACTTCCAACATCCAACTCAGTCATCCCAGCCGCGGCCGTATTCGCCGATGGGGTATTCTTTCCAAAGGGCTTCGGCTGCCTCCCGCCCGATCTGCTGGAGAAAAGCGGCGGCGCTGGAAAACGGCCAGTCCTGCCACCGGGGCACGTAGCGATGTTTCACGGGGTTGTGGTGAATGTAGTTGATGGTAGCGTGCCAGTGGCGGTCGGATTTCATCGCGGTCTCGGCGGCGCTGTGCCAGACGTGGCGGCCCCGGGTGTTGTCTTCCTTGTTCCACGCATGAGAGGTACGCCCATGCATCCGTCCGAGAGCCTTGAGCGCGGCCAGCACATCCGCCGTGCGAATGAGGGTGTGGTAGTGATTGGGCAGCACCACCCAGCACTGGATGGCCGTGGAGACAGGCTCCAGGGTCTCCAGCAGCTCCTGTTCGAAGGCAGCGAGGCGCTCCGCAGACGCGCCGACGTAAGGCCGGTGCTCGTAGCAGGCTGCCGTGAGGAGGTAGGCATCCCCCACCGCGCTGACCCGATGCGGCGGTGAATGCCACGGACGAAAACGGGCCTTCCGCCGGGCAAGCGTTTCCTCCCGTTCATCATCAGTCATGCGCCGCCAGTCATACATAAGTTGTAAGAGTTGGAGTTCGGGCTTCAGCCCGCCTCACCGTAACGGTGATCGTCGTGTTTAAAAATGATTTCGATTTAACCGGAACGGGCTGAAGCCCGAACTCCAACCCCAACCCTGACCCGGGGGGCCGTCAGCGTTTTCACCAGGCACGGGTCATTTAATGCGATGTCATTTAATGCGATTGCCCGCTGCCGGGTTTCCTGTTATGAACCAGCAGCATCACCAAACGGACCCCCCCCATGAGCCCCAAACCCATTCCCCCGCCCCTCATCAGCCGCCTCTGGCTGAGCCTCGCCCTCCTGTTCCTGGCCGCCGCCCCGCTCCGGGCGGATTCTTTCGGGCTGTTCACCTACCGAATCGTCGATGGGACGACGATCGAGATCACTGGCTACCCTCAAGGTGCCACGGGACCTGTGGTCATCCCGGCGGAGATCGTAGGGAAGCCCGTCACCAGCATCGCTTACATGGCATTCTACGGCTGTAGAGGACTGACGAGCGTGGCCATTCCCCCCAGCGTCACCACCATCGGCGGAGGGGCATTCGCCTACTGCAGCGGTTTGGGATCCATCGATGTGGAAGCAGGGAACACGCAATACGCCAGTGCCGGAGGTGTGCTGTTCAATGTCTCACTGACCACCCTGATTGCTTACCCGGCAGGAAAAGCCGGGGCCTACTCCATTCCCTCCAGCGTCACCAGCATCGGCGCCGGGGCCTTCTCCATCTGCACCGGACTGACGAGCGTGAGCATCCCCTCCAGCGTCACACTCATCGGTTACTACGCATTCTCCGGCTGTAGTGGACTGGCGAGCGTAACGATCCCCTCCAGCGTTACACTCATCGGCGACTCTGCCTTCTCCCAATGCAGCCGACTGACGAGCGTGACCATCCCCCCCAGCATCACACTCATCGGTGACTACGCATTCTCCCAATTCAGCGGACTGACGAGCGTGATCATCCCTTCCAGCGTCAGAAGCATCGGCAACTACGCCTTCTCCACCTGCCGCAGACTGACTAGCGTGATCATCCCCTCCAGCGTCACAGGCATCGCCGACCACGCATTCGAAAGCTGCACCGGACTGACAAGCGTGACCATCCCCTCCAGCGTCACCAGAATCGGCGACTACTCATTCTCCGAATCCAGCGGACTGGCAAACGTCACCATCCCCTCCAGCGTCACCAGCATCGGTCGCTACGCATTCTACTGGTGCAGCCGACTGACGAGCGTGACCATCCCCTCCAGCGTCACCAGCATCGGCGACCACGCATTCTCTGACTGCTACAGACTGGCTGGCGTCACCATCCCTTCCAGCGTCACCAGCATCGCCGACTACGGCTTCTCCGGGTGTAGCGGGCTGACGAGCGTGACCATCCCCTCCAGTGTCACCAGCATCGGCAGCGCCGCATTCTACGGCTGCACCGGACTGACGAGCGTGACCATCCCCCCCAGCGTCACCAGCATCGGCGCCTACGCATTCGAAAGCTGCACCGAACTGACGAAGGCGGTCTTTCTCGGCAATACTCCTTCATTTTTTGGAGCCGATATGTTCGGTGGCGCGGCGCCGGGTTTCACCATTGTTTACTTGAGCAGCCGCACCGGCTTCAGCTCTCCTACGTGGCAGGGCTACGCGGCGACGGGGATCGACGAGGCGGTTTATCCCGCGGCGGCGTGGTTGCTGAGGCATGGGCTGGAGCATGATGCGAACCTGCACTCGGACCCGGATGGCGATGGGGTGAGTCTCTTGATGGCCTATGCCCTGGATGTGGACCCGGTAAGAAACACCCCCAGCCGCCTGCCGGTGCCGGTGATGGGGGCAGGGACGATGAGCCTGAACTTTAAAGCCGGGAAGCCGGGGGTGCTCTATCGGGTGGAAACGAGCGCAGACCTCACCGGGCCATGGACGACTGCGGGAGTCACCCAGTCGGCCCCCGGAGCGGACGGACAAGTCACAGCCACGGTCACCCGGGATGGGCCGGAGCGTTTCCTGCGGTTGTTTGTGCAGGACTGAGGGCAGGATGGGGGGGCGAGGAGCAGTTGGTGTATAGGCTTTAGCCGATCCCCCCTCCGCGCAGCGGGACTTTTTCCGGGGAAGTGGAGGAAGTGGCGGCTGCGCCGCAGGTTGGGTGAGATCGCCTGACGGCTATACACCAACGGGTGGCGGTGAGGAGGTGGCGGAGTGAGTTCATGGCGCTGAAGAGTTGGAGTTCGGGCTTTAGCCCGTTTGCGGGTTTGAAACGATTGAGAGCGTTAAACTTCGTGATTGAGGGCGGAACGGGCTGAAGCCCGAACTCCAACCCAACTTACTGCACCATCACGCGGAAGAACCTCCGGGCGGGGGTGTTGGTGGGGACGCGGAATAGTTTTTGGCTGCCGTCTCCGAGGATGGCGGTGTTGCCATTGTTGATCCAACTCCCGGCGGCGAGGTCGTCGCTGCGCTGGAGGGTGTAGGTTTTTCCGGTCACGGTGGGGAAAGAAATGGCGAGGTTGCCTCCGCTGGGGAAGATGCTGGGACGGAAGACACTGGTGGGGTCCCCGGCGGCGGTGCCGGCTATGATTTCGGATTCGTTGCTCTGGCCGTCGCCATCGTAGTCGGCTTCGGGGGTGATGCTGCTGGTGGGGCCGGTGTTGGGCAGAGTCTCGGCGAGGGTGGTGGCGATGTTGCCAGCCGTTCCGGCTTCGTAGGCTCCGATGTCCCGCAGGCCGACGATGGGGAAGCCGCGCTGGTCGCTGGTCACGGTGCTGGTAGTGGCGGCATTCCGCGCGGGGCTGCCGGGGCGCAGGGCTATAGTGTGCGTGGGGCCGCCGTAGTTGGCCAGCAGGGCGAGGAGCGGAGTGCCGCCGATGATGTTGGTGCCTTGGGAAATGAAGCCGGGGGCGATGTCCGGCGT
>JANOAS010000089.1:0-13528 GCA_031411255.1 bacterium | reverse complement strand
CCGCCGCTCCGGTGGGCGCTCCTACTCCGAGCACGACCTCTCCGCCCTCAAGGCCAATGGAGCCAGCGCCCTCATCGCCCGCGCGGGCAAGGGCGGGAACCTCGATGAAAAGTGCGCCACCTTTCTCGCCTCCGCCGACCGCATTGGCCTCCTGCCCGGCGTCTACTACCGCCTGCAGACCCACGTGGATGCCGTGAAACAGGCCGACCAGCTCGTGAACCGCGTCACCGCCATTGCCCGCAGTCACTCGTGGAATGCCCCGTCACTGCTCATTTGCGGTGACTTCGATGCAAACTCGAAGCTCTCCGACATCATCCGCTTCATGGACCGCGTTGAAGCCCGCACCGGCGTCGTCCCCGTCGCCTACCTGGAGAACAGCGCCCAGCTCAAGCTCACCCTCGGCAATGCCGACGCCGCCACCAAAGCCAGACTGCGCCGCATGCCCTACTGGCTTGCCCTCTACTCCCACGAGAGCGGAGCCGGCCCGATTTTCCCCGCCCCCGGCAGCCCGGAGGGTCTGGTCTCACAGTACAAGCTCTGGTCAAACTGGACGATCTGGCAGTACGGCGGCGTCGACTGGGCCCAGGGCTGCTCCCAGCCCCGCGTCTACAACCACGGCTCGTGGCGCTTCCCCGCGTACTTCGGAAATCTCGACCGCCCCATCGAGCGCAATGTCTTCAACGGTTCACTCTCCGGCCTGCAGACCTTCTGGCAGCGCCACGGCATCCGCCTGAAATAGCCGCGCCCCGCGCACAGGCGAAAAAATCTTTTGACGCGGCCTCTGGTTTGTTTACATACCAACCAGTCTGTATGCCAAAAAAGCCCCCGGCCAGCCGCAACCCCGCAACCCCGCAGAGACGCAACGGAAGCTCATCGAAGCGACCGTGGGCCTCATGTTGCGCCAGGGTTTCTCCGGCACCTCGGTGGATGCCATCTGTGCCGGGGCGGGCGTGACGAAGGGCAGTTTCTTTCACCATTTCGAGAGCAAGGAGGCCATCACCATCGCCGCCGTGGAGGCGTGGGGCCGCATGGGCACGGAGCTGTACTCCGCCGCCTGGCAGGATCCAAAGGCAGACCCGCTGGACCAGCTCCACCGCATGCTGGACATCATGATCAGCTTCACCGAGCGGCCCGGCGAGCCCTGTGTCTGCATGGTGGGCATGATGTCCCAGGAAATGGCCCAGTCCACCCCGGCCGTGCGGGAGATCTGCGCGCGGGAGCTGGGCGTGTGGACGGACAACGTCGCCCGCCTCCTGGCCGCAGCGAAAAAACTGCGCCGCCCCGCAGTGGACTTCGATCCCGAGACCGTCGCCTGGTTTCTCAACAGCCTGTGGCAGGGCTCCATGCTGGTGGGAAAGACACGCGGCAGCCAGAAGATGATTTCCGCCAATCTCCGCCTCGCCCGCGCCTGGGTGGACGGGCTCTTTGGCATCACCCCGCCCGCACCCGCTTCCAGAAAAAACAAACCGCAAAAACATCATGAACGCAGCCACCAATACCCAGCCTTACGTTGACGGATTTCTCCTCGCCATCCCGGCGGACAAAATCGAAGCCTATCGTGCCCACGCCGAAAAGGCCTCCCACATCTGGCGGGAGCACGGAGCCCTCAGCTACCACGAATGCGTGATCGATGACGCGCACATCGAGGGCATGCGCTCTTTCACGGAGGCCGCCGGTGCAAAAGAGGGCGAAGTCGCCGTCCTTGCCTGGGCCACCTTTGCCTCCCGTGAGGCACGCGATGAGGCCAACGCCAAAATCATGACCGACCCGCGCATCGCTGCCATGATCGACCAGGGGAAGGACCTTTTCGACTGCACCCGCATGATCTACGGCGGATTCAAGACACTCGTCCATTTTTAACCACTCCTGCCTGCCCATGAACACTGCCAGCAACTCCACCGGGCGAGACATTCTCTCCACCCGCCAGATTCCTGTTCCCCCGGACCTCGTCTTCCAGGCCTTCACCGATCCCGAGTGTCTCGCGAAATGGTGGGGACCAAAAGGATTCCGGAACACTTTTCACGAGTTCGACTTCAAAACCGGCGGCAACTGGCGTTTCGACATGCATGGGCCGGATGGCACGGACTACCCCAATCACTTTCTCTTCGAGGAAGTGAGTCCCGGCCTCATTGTCCTGCGCCACTTGAACTCCGGCCACCTCTTCACCCTGACCATCACCCTGGCCCCGAAGGAAGGCGGCACCCGCATCACCTGGCGGATGGTTTTTGAGACCGCCCACGAGTGTGCCGCGGTCAGGGAGATCATCCCGCGCTGCAATGAGGAAAACTTCGACAAGCTGGAAGCCGCCCTCGCCAGCGTCTGCGCCCTCGCCTCCAGCGACCGTGAGCTGCGCCTCGTCCGCATCATCGACGCTCCGCAGGAAGAAGTTTACCGCTGCTGGACTGAGGGTGCCCTGCTCACCAGGTGGTTCACCCCGCCGCCGTGGACCACGCCCTCGGCTGAGCTGGACGTGCGTCCGGGCGGTGCGCAGGCCGTCGTCATGCGCGGGCCGGATGGCGAGGAAAACCTGCACCGCGGCGTCTACCTGGAGGTGGTGAAAAACGAGCGCCTCGTCTGGACCGATGCCTTCACCCACGCCTGGGAACCGTCCGAGGCTGCGTTCATGACAGCCACCCTCACCTTCGAGAAACTGCCCGGCGACCGCACCCGCTACAGCGCCCGCATTCTCCACTGGAGCGCGGAGGATCGCGAGGCACATGAGAAGATGGGCTTCCACGAAGGCTGGAACACCGCCACCGACCAGCTCGCCGCCCTTGCCGCCAGCCTCTAAAAAAGCCGCTCCCATGGAAAAGATCACGCCCTGCTTGTGGTTTGACCGCAATGCCGAAGAAGCCGTCGCCTTTTACGCCTCGGTATTTCCCGACCTTGGGGTGCTCTCCACCACGCGCTACCCGGCCCATAAGGGAAGGGCGGCTCGACCCTAACCAGGCCGCCGCCGACGCGGAGGATGCGAATTCATCACCACCCAACCCACCCAACCCATGATCAAAAAACTGCTCCTTGGCCTCGCCGCCCTCATCGCACTCGCTGTCGCCAGCGTGCTCGGCATTGCCACCACCAAGCCCGACGACTTCCGCATTGAGCGCAGCGCCCTCATCGCCGCCTCGGCCCAGGCTCTTTTCGAGCAGGTGAATGACGTCCACAAGTTCGACGCGTGGAACCCCTGGGCAAAGGTTGATCCCAACGTGAAAAACACCTACTCTGGTCCGGCCTCAGGTGTCGGGGCCTGCTGCAGCTGGGATGGAAACAACGAGATCGGCGCGGGCTCCAGCACCATCATCGAGAGCAAGCCAGGCGAACTCGTCCGCCAGCGCATGGACTACAAGCGCCCCATGGAAGGAACGAACACCGTGGACTTCACCTTTAAATCCGAGGGGGACAAGACTCGCGTCACCTGGGCCATGTACGGACCCCAGCCCTTCAAGGGAAAGATCGTCTCCGTCTTCTTCGACTGCGAAAAAATCTGCGGCCCCCAGTTTGAGCAGGGCCTGAAAAACCTCGAAGCCATCGTCACCGCCGCCCCTGCGGCGAAATAACCACCCGTCCAGCAACAACCCATCCACCCAACCAAAATGAGCACTCTCCCTTATCCCGGCCTCATGGCCTATCTGACTGTCCGTGAAGCAACAAAAGCCATCGATTTTTACAAGGCCTCCTTCGGAGCCACCGAGCGCTACCGGCTTGCCGATCCCAAGTCCGGCATCATCGGTCACGCGGAACTCGATCTGAACGGAGGCGTCATCATGCTGTCGGAGGAAAATCCCACCTGGGGTACCACCTCGCCCGCCGCGCTGAAGGGGACGCCGGTAAAATTCTGCCTCATGGTGGAGAATGCCGACGCCGCCATCGCCCGTGCTGCCGCCGCTGGAGCCACGGTGAAAATGCCCGCCACGGACATGTTCTACGGCTACCGCAGCGGTGCCATTGTCGATCCCTTCGGCCACGAGTGGATGCTCCAGCACGAGATCGAAAAAATCGCGCCAGACGAAATGCAGAAGCGCTGGGAAGCCATGCTTGCCGGTGGCTGCGGCGCTGCGTAATCTCCTTCTCAACAAACATCAAATCCAGCCCTCCTGCCCACTATGAAACACCTGCCCAACATCATCGGAGCCCTGCTCGGCCTCGCCTTTGTCGCCTTCGGCGCCATGTTCCTGTTCAACATGGTTCCGAAACAGCCCGATCCGCCTGCGGATTCCGCAATCGCCCATTTCATGACCGCCTTTGGCCCCACGGGCTACATGAAGTTCGTCAAGGTCATCGAAGTGATCGGCGGCATCCTCGTCGCCATCCCGCGCACGCGGAACCTCGGCCTGCTCGCCCTCGGGCCGGTGCTCGTGAACATCATTGCCTTCCACGCCTTCATCACCGGCGGCGTGGGGCTCTTCAGCCCGCTGCTCATCATCCTCTGCCTCATGGCCGCGTACCTGCTGTGGGCCGGGCGCAAAAGCTTTGCCAGTCTGCTGAACTGAACCTCCCCATGATCAGCCCGCCACAAGTCATCCAGACCACGGCCCTCCAGACAGCCAGCCTCCACATCATCGTCCCTCGGAACGAGATCCAGCACGTCATGGGCCCCGGGCTTCAGGAAATCTTCAGCCTGATTTCCGCGCAGGGGCTGTCCCCCGCAGGCCCGTGGTTCACCCACCACCGCAGGCGGCCGACGGATTCGTTTGATTTCGGGATCCACGTCCCCGTCGCTGCCCCCATCACCGCGTCCGGCCGGGTCACCCCGTCCGGCTGGCCCGCCATGACGGTCGCCCGCACGGCTTACTGCGGCCCGTATGAGGGGCTGGCCGAGGCGTGGGGTGAGTTTTTGGACTGGATCACAGCAGGGCACCACCAGCCCGCTCCGGACCTCTGGGAGCGCTACCTGAGCGGCCCGGAATCGAGCCCCGATCCCGCCGACTGGCACACGGAGCTGAACCTCGAACTCCTCAGCACCTGACCAGACTGGAAACGCCTATGGCCCCTTGGCAGGCCGGGTACGAGCACGTCTCCGTGCCGTTCGATCCCGCCACGGGGCGCGCCGTTTTTCTCTGAAGCCTCAGATGCCCGAACCGAGGAAGGTGTGGATGCCGCACTCGGTTTTATCAAAACCCTCCCAGCGCCCGGCCCGCTCGTTTTCGCCACCAGCGGAGGCCTTCGTGCACGGCCAGCACCCGATGCTCCGGTAGCCCTGGTCGTGCAGCGGATTGTAGGGAATGTTGTTCGCCTTGATGTACTCCCACACGCCCTCCCGACTCCACGCCACCATGGCATTGAGCTTCAGGATGTGGTGCTCGCGCAGCTTGTCGAACTCATAAAGCTCGAGAATCTTCATGTTCTGCCGTGTGTCGGACTGGTTCCGCCGCACGCCGGTCATCCACACGTCCAGCTGGGCCAGTTTTTTCTGGAGCGGGATCACCTTCCGCATCGTGCAGCAGGAGTCCGGGTTCGTCTTCCACAGCTCGGGGCCGGACTGCTCGTTCTGCTCGGCCACGGTGAGTTCCGGCCTCAGGGATTCGATCTCCAGGCCGAAGAAATCCTCCAGCCGCTTCTTCGTTTCCAGTGTCTCGGGAAAGAGCAGGCCTGTGTCGATGGTGAAGACCGGAAACTTCAGCCCCAGCTTCACCGCGTGGTGGATCATCACCAGGCCCGAGCCCTGAAAGCTCGTCCCGATGGCCGCCAGATTCCCAAACGTCTCCCACGTCCACGTGAGCACCTCGTCCAGCGAGAGGTGCTCCATTTCTTCGGCACGTTCGCGGACATTCAGATCAGGACGGGAGGCGAGGGAAAAGGACATGGCGGAAAAAGGTGAAAGGCCTGTTTGTCTATGGGAATAGTCGAGAATACGTGCAGCAGGCCGCGCGTCAAGCGTCCAGTCTCGTCTTGCGCGTGGAAGCTCTCCCGCCTCCCGCTCCCTACGGAGCCAGGTTGACTTCGATCCGCAGATAGCGCCGCGATTTTCCGGAGGGAATCGGGCTGGCCAGCCGCCAGGTGGATTTCACCAGTCCTCCGGTGAGCGGCGCATCGGGCATGGCAACAAACAGAAGCGGATTCCGATCCCATGCGCCGAGGTCCGTCGAAACTGCGGGCACGTAGCGCAGCCCGTCCGCATCCATCGGACGCGTGCAGGAAATGGCCGGGTAGCGATTGCCTCCCTCCGTCACTGTCGCGGGCGACGCCAGCGATCCCGCATCCGCCTTGCGCGGCAGGTGGCCAAAGGCAAACTCGGTGAAGTTTGACAGCCCGTCCCGGTCCGGGTCGGCAGCGTCTCCGCTGATGAGCGGGTCGGCCAGTTCCGTCGTGGTGAAGGCCGCCGCCAGCCAGGCTGAGTAGGCCGCAGCCCGGAAGGTGTAGGAAAGCTGCACCGCGTCACCGTCATTGAAGCCCAGCAGCAGGCGGATGGCCGGATTCGGAAAAACTGAAGTCCCGTCCGGATACTTCACGAACCTGTTCAGCCGCGCTTCAAAGTCCGTGCCAGCCACTCCGGGGGACATCGTCCACGAGACGCCGGGCACGCTCCCGCCGGTGGAGAAGGAGCGGTTCCTTTCATCGTAGCCGGTGCTGCCCTCCACCATGAACTCGGAGCCGAACTCCGGATTCGCAGGCAGAAAGCCCGCTGGTTGAAAGCCGGTCGCCGCGTTGTTGTCCGTGTCGATGAACAGGTGCGTCCGGAAGTCCGAGAATGGCAGCGCCGCACGGTGCAGGCTGAAGCGCAGGTAGAGCCAGCGTGCATCATTTGCCGCAGAGAGGCCGGCGAAGTCCACCGGAGAAAAGGCCTCATCAAGATCCGGAGAGACAACTTTGGCTCCAGCCCAGTCGGTGAAGCTGCCGTTGATCACAACGCTGCGGTAGTCGGAGGAGGCGTTGGGCACTCCGGTCAGCTCCACGGTGTTGGTGTCCTCATGCGGCACGGGTGCAGCAGCGTCCACCGCACGCACCACGCAGCGCAGCGGCACCCCAGGCGTCAGCCCGGTGAGGGTGAACTCATACGGGTAGCGGCCGGTCCCGGTTCCCAGCGCGTAGGTGGCGGGAACGCTCGTGGCCACCGCCGCCCGCTTCGTGGCTGTGGCGAAATCAAACGGTCCTGTCGTCGTGGTGGAGGTGTAGATGTTGTACCTCACCGGGCCGGTCTGGTCCCGCGCCACGTCCCAGCGGAGGGTCAGGCTGTGGTCACCCGGCACGATCTGCTGCAGGCCGGTCCTGGCCGCCGGCGGCTGGGATGTTGTGGCCGCCGTGCTGTCCCAGACCGGGGCTGCCGTGTCGGGATTCGCCGCACTCCAGGCTGTCCACTCATTCCAGCCGGGCGCATTCGTGATGAAGTCGCGCGTCAGGGCGCGGTTCGTCCGGCAGGACATCCAGCCCTGCGTTTTCATGCTCGCGTCGAACTCCGCATTCGCGAGCACGGTCGTGTCGGTGTCGCCGGTGTATCCGATGGAAAAAATGGTAAACCCGTCCGGCCGCCCGGCCTCGGCGTTGAGCTTCGGGGCAAAGTTGTACCGATTGTCGTCGAAGTCACCGCTGACCGCCCCGTTCCCACTGCTGCCGGTGCGGTAGCTCTCGAAGCAGACCATGTTCAGATACGGCCGCAGCGTCCACGCATAGTGGTTGAAGTTCGGGTTGTAGAAAAACAGGCCCCTGTTCCCGGCGAGGATCTTGGTCGGGTAAGTGTCGCTGATCCGCTTGATCAGGGTCTGGCAGCCCGGTGCGGTCCATTCGTACTGCGTGCCGTGCCAGCTGTTCGGCGCAGCGGTGTCCAGGGTGTCGATGAAAAGCCCGTCGCAGGCGTACTTCTGGCCGACCGTGCTGGTCAGCAGCTCATCCAGCCCCGGCGAGCCCGAGCCCGTCTTGGTCCTCGTCTTCAGCACGTCGAACCAGATCGGGTCTCCCTGGTTGACGTAGTACCCGAGAAATTCCGGATTTTGATCCGGCTCGCCATCGTTCGCGCCGGTCAGGACTGAACTGCCAGAGGGGTAGTAGCCGTCGTCCAGGTAATACGAGGCGTAGCCTGTACCGCCCGGAGAGGCCTTCCCGTCCTGGTCCACATCGGAAAGGGATGGCTTGTCCGCAGCCGGCCGCGGATCCACCCGCGGCCCCAGCTCCGTGCCCGCGTAGGGCGCGGCGGGGCGGTCATCCTCCCCGGTGGAAATGTAGCCAAGCACGACCACGTCATCCGCATTTCCAGCCACCGCGTCCGGACCGGAGCGAATGCTGGCAATGCCTGCAGCCGTGATGTTTCTCGCCTCCAGGATCACCAGCTTGTAGTTCAGCCGGGCAAAGTCGATGCGGGACTGATCCCACGTTCCGTAATAGGCAAGGTAGCGCATCCCGGCATTAAAACCGGGCACGGGACCTCTCTGAGCGAACGCACAGAGTGGCGCCAGCAGCAGGGCTGGCCAGAGCGAGAAGGGGGGGATCCTCATGGACTGGATAGTTTGGACTACTTAACTATTTACCACCTGCCGGCGCGGAGGAAAGTGATAGTTCGAAAAATAGCAATGGCTGGCGCTCTGGCCGTTTCAGACAAAAAGGGCGCTCCCGAAAACCGGGAGCGCCCTTCGTGATTTCAAAAACCGGCAGTCCGGCGGTCAGCGGCCCTTGATCGTTCCGTCCCAGCCCTTCCTGCGGGAGAAGGCCTGGAAGAAGGCGCGCTGGGCCGTCGGCGCGGTAATGGCGTGGTGGCAGATGGAGCCGTCCGCATTTTGCACCACCTCGTAGTCCGCCGCCACCCATGCCCCCAGCTCCCCGCTGGCCAGGATGACGCTGTGCGGGCTGAGTGCGTCAAAGGAGAAACCGCCATCCGGACGGAGCGAGAGACTCACCTGGGGAGGAGCCATCACAAAGTTCAGGTCAGAGAAGGAAACCTTTGCTGCTTCGTTAAACTCGACCCGGCACTCCGCGAGAGTGAGCGGACCGGGCGAAACCATAGGCCGCGCCACAAAGGCCAGCCGGCCCACGGTGCGGGTAACGCTGCCGATGGTGATTTCCGTGGGGGCGGGGAAATTCACCCACACGATGTCCCCGCTCAGCACGCCCTCGGCCACACAGGCTCCGCCAAAGGAATCCGGCCACACGGGCGACGTGAGTGCGAGTCCGTTCGGAGCAAACCGCCCGGCGCTCTGCGCCCCGGAGGAGAAGGCGCCCGTCTGCGTGGCGCCAAAGGACCAGGACAGCACCTCGATCTGGCCGCCGAAGCTCGTGAAGTCCGGCAGGAGCACGCAGGCATTGTCCACCGTGCGCTCCATGGTGCAGCTGACCGTCCGCGCAAGATCCGCACCGGCTTTGAATTTGGCCACACCTTTGCCCGCACCCCGCAGTCCGGGCCGCTCTGGTCGGCGCGGGTCAGGGCAAAGTCGCACGACAGCGCGTCCTCGCAGTCGATGACCACCGCAGAGCCTGCTGGCCCCTCCGCCATGAAGCGGGGGCTGGCCTCCAGGACGTGCGGCAGGACAAATGTCTTGCGGGTATCCGCCTGCGGGATCTCGCCACTGAGCCCGTTTTCGTTAAAATACGGGTTCGAGTGCCGCGTCTCTGTGCAGCCCTTGCCGGAGCCGTCGTCCCAGATGGGGGCGACTTCCGCGCCGCCGGTGCCGTTCACTGCGGAGCGGTTGATCGCGTTCAGGTTCAGCTCAGCTTCGCTGCGCTTGCCCTTCTTCATGTAGTCGAGGAACTTCACGCCCATGCCCAGCGCCTCCACCTCCACGTGCGTCTTGCCCCGCACATGCGGGCCACCGCCTGGACCGGAGGCCAGAATGATTTCCACCTCGTCCGCGTCGATGGGCACGGTGCTGATGCCCGGCACCGTGACGAAGAACCGACGCTCATCCCGCACAAAGAAACACTCCGTGGCTGTGCCCAGCTTGCCCCATCTTTCCGGCAGCCGGCTGAGCGTGCAGGCCGCGCCGGTGCGGTTGTCCAGGTCGAGCAGCACGACCCCGTGGGATTTGACGCGAATGCGGTGGTCCGCCCGCCCGAGCGCGGTGAAATCCGGAGTCAACGTGACCGGCTGGGTCGTGCCGGAGGGGGCGCCCACTTCCGCGAGGAGGGAGCCCACAACCGCACCGACCACGATGCCCGGGATGCCGCCGGCCACTGGAGGCTGCTCCACCGTGCCGCGGGCCGTCAGGCGCAGGGTGCTGCCGGTGGGCAGCCAGTCCTCCAGCGGCGGATCGGGCGCGAGGGCGAGTTCCCACGCATCACACTCGGAAAAGGCGAGCCTCACATTGCAGGACAGCGCGCCAGTGGCATCAGGAAGGCCCGGAGCGACAAGGCGGACTTTTCCGGCAGTTCCCCCGGTTCCCTTCGTCTTCACCGCGTGGTTGCTCACCGCAGGGACGATGGCGTTCACAGCCAAGGGCGGCGGCGGCCCGCCTGGAGCCGTGGAAACCGGAGGCAGCGGGATGGCGACCAGGCGGGTGTTGGTGCCCTTTGTCGCCACGATCGCATGTCCCGTGGTCGTGGGCACCACGGCCACAGCGGACAGGCTGAAGTCCTCATCCGGCTCCACAAGGGTGTCCGCCGTAACAAACGCGTCGCCGAAGGCCACGGTGCGGTATTTGGTGAAATGGAAATCCTGGAGGTTCACCTTGCCCGCGCCGCCGCCACTGCCGAGGGCGCAGCGCTGGATGGCGTGGAGCGCCGGTGCCGCCGGGGCTGGCGCAGGCCGGTTTTCGCGGGTGAAGACCAGCTCGTCCCCCTGGATGAGCGCGCCATTCACCTCCAGCGCGCACGCCCACGGCTGCGGCAGCGGCTCGCCAAAGCGGGCCGTCAGCACCGCCGTCGCGATGTGCTGCCCGGTGGCCGTGGTGCTGGAAACGACCGCCAGCTTCAGATCCTTCAGCCAGTCGGGCAGGTTGATGACCGGCCCGCCCGCGCAGGGGAAGGACGCCCGCGTCTGCCCCTGGTGCTTCACCTCCAGCGTGAAATCCGCCAGATCATACGAGACATGCAGCTGCACCGGCCGCGCGCTCCCCGGAGCCGCCAGCACCTGCTGCACGTCGCAGAGGCGTGCGTCCAAATATGATGTCGTGCCAAAGACAAACGTCCCATCGGCGCGGAAGGCCACCACCGGCGGCTTGCCGTTCGGTCCCATTTCCAGACTCGGTGCATCGATCACGCAGCGGGCCTCCATCGCCTGAGTGGGCTCTGTTTCGCACTCGTTCCAGAGGATCGATCCGGTGGGTTGACCGGGGGGCAGGCCATTCAGCCAGACCTCGTCATCCACGCTGAATCCCGTGACCTGCGTGACCATGGCCGCCGTGGCCCGCTGGAGCTTCCGCTCCAGGTAGGATTTGCTCAGCGCCTGCGCCAGCCACGGCACCCCAGGCGGCAGGCCGTTGATGTAATATCGCTGCGCCGACGCATCGTAGACCGCCGTCAGATCCCGCCGCAACGCCAGCGGAGCCACATTCAGCCCGCCGGGCAGTTCGTCCCCCTGCACGCCGATCGTGCCGATTTCCAGCGCCGGGGCCGCACTCATGTCCTCCGCGGCCTGTTTCCGCTCCAGCGAGACTGAGGTGGTCGACGTCACCGCGACAACCGGCTCCACCATGAACCGCACCTCGTTCACATCATAGACTTTTCCCCGGAACGTGACCGGCTTGTGCAGCCGCCACTGCGCCACCAGGCACTCCACCGGAGACTGCACCGGCGTGCCAGCCGCGCTGCCAAACTTGTAGGTTTCCTCGCTCACCTTCGCCATCCGGTCGGGAAAGGCCGGACACGTAATGTACTCGTGCGGATCCCCGCTGTGCTCGATCACCAGCCGGCCGTCGGAGACAAACTGAAACTTCATCCCCGGCGTGCGCAGCAGCAGCGACGGGTCAAACTGCCCGTACAACCACCACGGCAGCCCCACCCCGTCCCGCTTCACCCGCAGCCCGCCCAGATCGTGCCCCACATCCCCGATCGTTCCGCGCGCAAGGAAGCGGAAATCCTCCACCATGAATTCCATCGTCGCCGCCTGCACCGAGGCCGGAGTGAAGGCCAGCATGGCAGCCCCGCCGCTCACACTGCCCAAGTCCACCGTAGTCGTCGTCCCGGGCACGATGCGGTCCAGCGGATCGATGATCGGCGGGTGCGGGCAGAGCGGGCACCAGGGATTCGGTCCATAAGAGCGGGTCATCTGGTACGAGCCAAACTTCCCCGCCGCCGCCGCAAGCAAGGCCGGCTGAGAGGCCGCCACCGCCCCCGTGGGCGAACTCGCCAGACAGACATAGCTCCCCGCATCCGCGGCCGGGTCAAAGTCCGGCACCACCAGAGTCGCGGTCGTCGCGCCCGGCACCTCCACCCCATTGCGCAGCCACCTCACCGTGTCGTAGCCTCCGGGCACCTTCACATGCAGCGTGGCCGTGCCGCCGGGGCAGACGTTTGCGCTTTCCGGCTGCTGGGGAAAGGCCGGGCCCCCGGCCACCTGGGCAATAAGCGCGGCCGCCGGAGCCGCCAGCAGGGCCAGAGTCAGGGCGGCCCGGACGTTCCGGGAAAAAATCGGGAGTGGGTGAAGGCTGGTTTTCATTTTTGTTTGGTTGGGTTGGAAAGGCGGTCTGTCGGCGGGGGGCGCACTCCGCGTCTCCCTGATCATCGCCGCTTGCTCGACAGTCTGGCAAAAATGTTTGAAAAAAACAAGAAAAAGGGCGCTCCCGTTTCCGGAAGCGCCCTGCGTAGTCCGTTTGGACGGGGAAATCAGCGGCCCTTGATCGTTCCGTCCCAGCCTTTGTGGCGGCGCTCGGCCTGAAAGAAGGCCCGCTGGAGGGTGGGGCTGATGGAAACCGTGTTGCTCACCGATCCGTTCGGATTTCTCGTGATCGCGTAGCCCTCTTCGACCCGCCAAGTGCGAAGATCGCCGCTTGGATTGCCCAAAATGACGGCGCTTTCCGCCTCCACTTGGAAGCTCAGCGCACCGGTCGCATCAGCCGACAGGCTGACCGGCGGCGGGGCGTAGTGAAAGTGGAAGTCCTGCAGGCTGACTTTACCCGCTTCATTCATGGTGACGCTGAACTGCTTCACCACAGACGGCCCCACCGGCACCGTGGGCCGGGAAACAAAGGCCAGCCGCCCGACCGTCCGCACTGCCCCGGCCAGCATGATCTCCGTCGGCACGGGGAAATTCACCCACACGATGTCCCCGCTGAGCACTCCCTCCGCCGCACAGGCAGCGCCGATGGACACCGGCCACACTGGCGAGATGAAGGAGGCACCCGTCACACCCACCCGGCCTGCCGTCTGAGGACCGGAGCCAGAGCTCCCCTGGTTCGATGCACCGAACGACCACGAGTAGACTTCAATCTCCCCGGGAGCAAAGCCCGAGAAATCTGGTGCCATCACGCAGCGGTTGTCCGGAGTGCGGTCAAACACGACCGCCGTGGTGCGCCACGTGCCCTGCGATGGCCGGAAAATGGCCTCGACCCTCGCCCGTTCTCCGCAGTCCACGCCACCCACCGCCTGGCGGCCCAGGCTGAACTGGCCGCCCAGCGCATCCTGCGCATCAATGGTGAACCCGCTGCCCGCAGGGCAGTCCGCATGGAAC
>JANOAS010000088.1:0-6984 GCA_031411255.1 bacterium | reverse complement strand
GGGAACTGGGGTCTGCGCGGGTGGAGCAACCGTGAGGGGGCGCGGAGCCTTGGGGGGATGCGGCTCGGCAGGAGCCTCGCCCAGCATCTTCAGCGCCCGCGGCCAGAGCGCCTCCAGCGGGCCCTTTCGCGTCCTCCAGGTGTGCGGAGCCCTGGGTTGTTCCGTGACATTCTTCTGCCGCAAATGCTTGCGCGCCGTATTGCGGGACATCCCCGCTTTGGTTGCACTCATGCTGATGGTTCTTCCTTGGTTGGGCTCGAAAACGAGCTTGGTGAGCTGGGTTATTTTGACCACAACCCGAAGCTGCACACGCCACCTCAACCGGCGTCAAAAAGCACGCCAAAGCACACCGGAAAACGACCCGGCCAGGGGTCAGTTTTAATTGTCGTCAGTGGTCAATTGTAGTTGTCGTCGCACACGTGGCTGGGGGCGCGAAGCTTGGGGCGCGCGGCTGGCAACGAGTTGCCTCGCCGAAAGCGGCAACCAGTTGCCGCAGTACACGGCGGCTGCGCCGCGAGCCGGAATTGGAAAGCCGCGCTACGTCCTTTTCGCCCCCGGCGTGAGCCCGATTTCCCCCGCCCATTTTTCCTCCTCCTCTATTCGCTTTGATTCGCGTTGATTCGCGGTTGGTCTTTTCCGTGCCCCTTGCGTCGTGCCCTGAGCTTGGGGCGCGGCGAGACTTGCAAAGTCTCGCTCCTTGGGCGGGTGCTGCGCTTTCTCAGGCTTTGCGCCAGATGAGGCGGAGGGCTTCGGGGCGGAGGCGGGCGGTTTCGAGGGCGGTGCGGAGTTCGGCCTGGTGGTGGCGCAAGGCATCGAGTTCGGCGGGATCGACGGCGGGGTTCATTTCGGCCAGGCTGGCGAGCCGGGCGAGTTCGGCGTCGAGCTGGCGGTTCATCGCGGCGGTGGCTGAGGCGACAAGCGCGGGGACCTGGGCGGCAGCCAGATCCCTGGCTTTCTGCAGCAGGGTGGGGAGGAGTTTTTGCCGGAAGGCGGGCTGGCTGAGGAGCGGGGAGAAGTCGTCCGCCTCCAGCGGGGCGGTGAGCAGGGCCTCATCCGGGCTGCGGTCGCGCCCGGTGTGATCCACGGCCACGCGGAGCGGGGTGGGGGGGAGAAACCGTCCGGCGTGCAGGCGGGCGGGGGCGACGCATTCGACGACGACCCACAGCTCCAGGAAGAGGATGTCCTTTCCCGGGGCGCGCCAGACGGCCATGCTGGCATTGCCCGCCGGGCTGCCGAGCAGGAGGTCGAGCGCGCCGCGGATGAGCGGGTGGTCCCACGTGAGAAAGGCGTAGTCCTCGCGCGAGAGGGCGGTGGTGCGGTCGAAGGTGACGGTCAGCCCCTCGTCGGGCAGGGCGGGAAATTGATCCGTGATGAGGAGGCCGCGCCCGATGAGCCAGGTGCGGCGGGACATTTCCTCCAGGTGCAGGCCGAAGTGGTCAAAGAGGCGGATGGCGAAGGCCTCCAGCTCCCGGCTTTCATCCTGGGCGCGGATGCTGCGGATGAGCGGCGCGGCGCGCTCCGGCTGGCACGAGGCCAGCTCCAGCAGGCGGTCCTGCCCGCTGGCGAGGGCATCCACCACGCGGTCGCGGGCGGCGCGGGACTTCTGCAAAAAGGAGGCGAGGGCGGCCTCGTCAAATTGCGAGCGCAGGGCGTCGAGTTCGGCGGCCAGCTCACGGCGCAGCTCTGCCGCGCCGCCCAGCGGATGCTCAAACGCGGCGAGCCCCTCGTGATACCAGCGGGCGAGCACCTCGGATTCCGTGCCGGACTCGAACGGGACGTGGATGCGGATCGTCTCCGTCTGGCCGATGCGGTCGAGGCGGCCGATGCGCTGCTCGAGGAGGTCGGGATCATCCGGCAGATCGAAGAGGACCAGGTGGTGGGCAAACTGGAAGTTCCGCCCCTCGCTGCCGATCTCCGAGCAGACGAGGACACGGGCGCCCTCGTCCGAGGCGAAGAAGGCCGCGTTCCGGTCGCGCTGGAGGAGGGTGAGGCCCTCGTGGAAAAGACCGCACCCGGCACTGGTCTCCACGGCCAGCCATTCGGCCAGGCGGCAGGCGGTCTCGCGGGTTTTCGTGATGACGAGGAGTTTCGCCTGGCCGAGTTCAGCGAGCAGCGCGGCCAGCCAGCCTTCGCGACAGTTTTCACCGGGCGCCAGGCGGGCGAGGTGCGCTTCGCGCTTGGGGAAGCCGCCGAGGGCGGCGCGTGTGTTGCGGAACATGACACGGCCGGGACCGGACTCGTCGACCAGGGCGGAAATCAGCGTGGGGCGGCTGGTTTCCTCCCCGGCTCTGAGTGCCGCCGCCGCTGCGGCCACGCGGGACGAGCGGGAGGCGAGCAGGCTCCAGTCCTGAGGGGACAAGGGCTGGGCGGCCAAGAGGCGGTCCGCCACCTGTGCGGTCTCCCGGTAGTGGCGGGCTCCGGCGAGGAAATCATGCAGGTCCCCATGACGCTCCGGGTCCAGCAGGCGGAGCCTGGCGAAGTGGCCGGCCCCGCCCAGCTGCTCCGGCGTGGCGGTGAGCAGGAGAAGGCCGGGCGTTTGTTTTGCCAGCGCTTCGACCACGTGCCACGCGGGGCTGGCGGCCTCGGGTGTCCACTCCAGGTGGTGCGCCTCATCCACCACCACGAGGTCCCAGCCGGCCTCCACGGCCTGCTGCGCGCGCTCCGGATCGGCGGCCAGAAGGTCCAGGCCGGCCAGGACGAGCTGGCTGTCGAGAAAAGGGTTCGCCGCTTCGTCATGCTGCGCGAGGGATTCGCACCGGGCCTCGTCAAAAATGCTGAAGAGCAGGCTGAAGCGCCGGAGCAGCTCCACGAACCACTGGTGGATGAGCGGCTCCGGCACGAGCACCAGGATGCGCGCCGCCCGGCCCGTCAGGTGCAGCCGGTGCAGGATGAGGCAGGCCTCGATGGTTTTTCCCAGCCCCACCTCGTCCGCCAGGAGCACGCGCGGACGCAGGCGCGAGGCGACCTCCGCCGCGATGAACATCTGGTGCTTGAGCAGGCCGACCCGCCCGCCGCTGAAGCCCCGCACCGGCGAGCGGCTCCACTCGTGCAGCCGCCGGAGCGCCTCCACCCGCAGGTCGAACGTGCGCCCGTCGTCCGACTGGCCGGCCAGGAGCCGGTCCTCCGGTTTGCTGAAGCTGATGGCGTCCGAGAGCGCCCCCTCCGGCACCGGGCCGGCGGCGGTGTGGTAAATGACGAGCCCGGCCTGCTCCTCCACGCGCTCCACCAAGGACTCCGCGCCATCCCGGGTGGAAATGCGGTCGCCGGGGGCAAAGATGACGCGCCGCAGCGGGGCGGAGGCCAGGGCGTAGCGGCGGCGCTCCCCGGCGGCGGGGAAATCGACTTCGGCGCGGCCGGATTCGACACGGGCGATGACGCCGAGGCCCAGTTCGGCTTCGGATTCACTGACCCAGCGCTGGCCGGGGAGGGGAGAGGCAGTCGGCGGCATGGGGGCGGTGTTCGTGGAGGCCGGCACAGGGCGCGGAGTGGCGCAGGGCGGGCCGGCGTTGCCAGTAGCCCGTCGCGTGGTCTCCTGCACCCGTTTTTTCCCGCCGGGGGCGGGCCGGATGGCAAAAAGTACGCCCGGCGTCGGGATAAACCCGACGGTGGCATCCTCAAATCCGGGGCTGGACGGGGACAAACTTTGTGCCAGAATCCACTTGTCCGGTCCTCTGCAGATTTTTGTCATCAGCGGCGGTCTTGCCGGACTTCACCCTACTCACTCCAGACCATTCATGAAAATTGCACTCCCCCTGATCGTCGCCATCGCGGCCCTTGGCGCCATGCCCCTGACCGCTGCTCCCAAGTCCTCCACTCCCGCTCCTGAGCTGAACGCCAAGGAGAAGGAAAAGGAAAAGGAGAAGGACAAGAAAAAAGACAAGGAGAAGGACAAGGAAAAAGACAAGGCAAAGGGCAATCCGAATGCCTCCTTCAAGACGCTGGACAAGGACAAGGACGGCTCCCTCAGCAAGGAAGAGTTCGCCGGCCTCGGTCGCGCCGGAGATCCCCCGACTTTCTCCCAGGCCGACACGGACAAGGACGGCAAGCTGAACGCAGCCGAGTTCGCCGCCTACAAGAAGAAGTAGTTTTTCCGGTGGAGCCGCCTCCCGCCGTGCGGAGGTGACGCCCCGTTGTTTTCGAGCCCGTTCCCTGCACCTGCCGGGAGCGGGCTTTGTTTTTCCGCAGAAGGCGAAGGGTGAGCCAGTGCCGGTTGCAGCCTGCATGGGGGGAATGTTGAGTTCCCTGGATCGCCCTCAGTGGTGATTGAGAGGGTTCGAGTCCCTCCTGCTGGATGGGGATTTCAGCCCTGCCCCCTCAACCGTTCCACCTCGGCACGCAGACGCTCGTTTTCCTCCCGGAGAAGGCCGTCCATCTGGGCCAGAGGTGGGAGGTTCATGGTGGATTGGAAAGAGCGGAATTTTCCCGCTGATGCCGCAGGAACTCAAGGGATTTTCATTGGAGAAGCCGCTGTTTCGGCGCCCGCGCTAGTTCACAATGTGGAACCCCGCCATCTCCCATCGTGACCGGATACGGCGTGCCGGCCCCTGGCGGGAACGTGGAGGGAAGCCGCAGCGTGCTGGTGCGCACTTTGAAGTGGGAGTTCCGGAATTTCCCGGCGCGGAAAAAGGAGAAGTCCCCTGTGCTTCCCAGGGAGGTGACGGGGCCGTGGAACCCTTTCAGAACGGCCATCCGAAACGCCGTGTCGTTTTCTGGGGCGGTGGCCACCCAGGCGAGCGAGTGGCTGCAGCAGGCCCCCAGCGCGATGAACGCCGCGATTCCGAGGAGGGGGAAGAGCTTGCGGACCGTGGTTGCGGTCGGCACAGCGGGAGACGGCGGCGCGGTGCTGCGCCGTCTCCCTGTTTGGAGGGATCAGTGCAGCTCGCGCGGCACGAGGTCGGCCAGCTTTTTGATTTTGTCGGCGCAGGCCTTGTTGGCGATGAGGAGGGCGTCCCCGGTCTGGACGATGATGAGGTTTTCCACGCCGAGGAGGGCGATGTGCACGGGCTCGCGGCAGAAGACGATGTTCCCATGGCTGTCCAGCTGGGTGACGGTGGCGCGGCTGGCGTTGCCGGCGGAGTCCTGCGGGAGGTACTTCGCCACGGAGAGCCAGGAGCCGACGTCGTCCCAGTCAAAGGTGGCCTCGACGTTGAGCACGCGGGAGGCTTTCTCCATGAGGGCGTAGTCGATGGAGATCTTCGGCAGGGAGGCGAACTGGGCCTTCACCGTGGCGGCCAGATCGGTGGAGGTGCGCAGTTCATTGATGAACGTGGCCAGCTGCGGGCAGTGGCGGGTGAGTTCGTGGAAAACGGTGGGGATCGTCCAGACGAACATGCCGGCATTCCAGACGAAATTGCCCTGCTTGATGAACTGCTCGGCCAGGTCCGGGTTGGGTTTTTCCCGGAAGCGGACGACCTCAAAGGCGGCGACCTCGGTGACGCCGGTGACGGTGGCCCGGTTGCCGCGCTCGACGTAGCCGTAGCCTGGGCAGGCCCAGGTGGGCTTGATGCCGATGGTGACCAGGCCGCCGGAGCGCTGGGCGATGGCGCACGCCCCCTCCATGACGCGGCGGAACTCGGCTGCGTCGTTGATCAGCTGGTCCGCAGGCAGGATCATCATGGTGGCGTTCGGATTTCGCGCCGCCACCCAGCCGATGCCGAGGGCCACGGCGGGCGCGGTGTCGCGCTTTTCGGGCTCGGCCAGGATGTTTTCCGGCGGGTGGTTCGGCAGGGCGGCGCGGACGGATGCCTCCTGTTCCCAGTTGGTCAGGACGAGGATGTTGCTGGCGGGCACGAGCCCCTCCAGGCGGGACAGGGCCTGCTCGAGGAGCGTGGTTTCGTCCAGCAGCTTCAGGAGCTGCTTGGGCGTGGAGTTGCGGCTGAGCGGCCAGAAGCGGGTTCCGCTGCCGCCGGCGAGGACTACGGCGTAAATTTCGTTGGGCATGATTTTGAGTGGGGGCACCATACTGGCTGCGGGGCGGAGGCAAAGCGGGAATTTGTCAGGAGGCCGCATCTGTGAAAGAATGAGGCATGTTTACAGGCATTATCGAGCACGCGGGGCGGGTCCGGTCACTGGTTCGCGGGGAAACGGGAGCGCGCCTGGTGCTGGGCGGCGTGCCCTTCGCGGCGGAACTGGCCCTGGGGGAGAGCGTGGCCGTGAATGGCTGCTGCCTCACCGTCACGGCGGTGGAGAATGGGGACGCCTCCTTTGACCTCCTCGCCGAAACCCTCCGCGTGACCAATCTGGGCGCCCTGGAAACCGGCGGCGTGGTCAACCTGGAGCGGGCCCTGCGTGCCGGAGACCGCTTCAGCGGCCACTACGTTCAGGGCCACGTGGACGGCAAGAGTGAAATCCTCGATTTTTCCCCCGCCGGGTCGGATTTCCGGCTGGAGATCGCCCTCGCAGCTGAATTCCGCTCTCTTGTTGTCTCGCGCGGCTCCATTTGCGTGGACGGCATCAGCCTGACCGTGGCGGAGCTGAAAGAAGCGAGCTTCGTCTGCTGGATCATCCCCCACACCCGCGCCGTCACCAGCCTCCAGGCCGCCCGCGCCGGAGCCCGGGTGAACCTGGAGTTCGACGTCCTGGCGAAGTACGTCCAGCGTGCCATGGATGTCCGCTGGAGCAGCGGGTTCCTGGGCGGGCCCGGTGAGGGGTGAGGCCCGGCGGTTGCTGCCTGCTTCGGTGCAAACC
The DNA here is from genome assembly GCA_031411255.1 of bacterium. Classification (GTDB taxonomy): domain Bacteria; phylum Verrucomicrobiota; class Verrucomicrobiia; order Verrucomicrobiales; family V1-33; genus JANOAS01. The sequence continues at coordinate 297 of JANOAS010000088.1, read as the reverse complement.
CCGAAACCATCCTGGCGGAAAATCTGGACACGCCCGCAGCGCCATGGATAATTCAAGCGACCAATCCTGAAGCTATGAAACCCCGCGTGCTGCTTTCTCTCTTTATCTGGATGCCCGCTCTCCTGCCAGCTGCGGAGATCCATGACACCATCCAAAGCGGGGATCCTGCCAGAGTCGCTGCTTTGATTCAGAAAGACTCCGGGCTGCTCAAGCAAAAGAACGCTGATGGCGACCAACCCCTCCACCTGGCCGCGAAGCAGGGTGACGCCGGCATGATCGAACTCCTGCTGAATGCGG
>JANOAS010000087.1:0-2348 GCA_031411255.1 bacterium | reverse complement strand
CGGCGGAATTCGGAAATGTTGTTTCGGGTGTCCAAATAGAGTGTCATCCTCAACTTATTGGCACAGTACGGTCAAAAGTACAGTATGGTATTTATAAACATGATTATGAACATTATGAATCGTACAAGATGTCTATTGCCGATCCCTTCATGGAGTCGCTCGATTTCCCGGACCTCGGCCTCCTCGCCCCCGTGCGCAGCTTCTCCGCCTCGCCTTTGCAATCACTGGTCCTTTTCAACAACGAGTTCACCCTTCGCTTCAGCGAGCACCTCGCCGCACGCCTGGAAAAATCCGCCGCCACTCCCGGAGACCGCGTCTCGTCCGCCTTTCGCCTCATTTTCCAGCGCCCCCCCACCGCAGAGGAACTCCAAGACTTCACCACCCTCGCCAGCCAGCACGGCCTGCCCGCCGCCTGCCGGGTGCTCATCAACAGCAATGAATTTCTTTTCGTGGACTAGCCATGCACCATCCAAGCTCCCACTCCCGCCGCGATTTTCTCGGGAACACCGGAGGCGGCATCGCCGGGCTTGCCTTGTCCCAGCTGCTTTCGCGGGAGGCCTTCGGCGGGCTGCCGCAGCCGCGGGCTGAGTTCAATGGCGGGCTGCACCACCCCGCCCGTGTGAAGCGGGTCATCCAGCTTTTCATGAACGGCGGTGTCAGCCAGATGGACACGTTTGACTACAAGCCGGAGCTGGAGCGGCTGCACGGGCAGATGATCGGGCCGAAGGAAAAGCCCGAGGGCCAGACCGGTCCGGCGGGTGCCGTCATGAAGAGTCCGTTCGAATTCAAACAGCACGGCCAGAGCGGGCGCTGGGTCAGCAGTGTTTTTCCCCACCAGGCGAAGTGGGTGGACGAGATGGCCTTCCTCATGGCCATGACCACCAGGACCAGCGTCCACGGCCCCGGCAGCTGCATGATGAACACCGGTTTTCTCCTGCCCGGCTTTCCCTGCATGGGCGCGTGGATTTCCTACGGCCTCGGCAGCCTCACGGACAATCTGCCCACCTTCGTCGTGCTGCCGGACTCGCGCGGTCTGCCGTACAACCAGAAGGCAAACTTCACCGCCGGGTTCCTCCCCACGCGGCACCAGGGAACGATCATCAATGCCGGAGCCCCGCAGCCCGTGCCGGATCTTTTTCCCGCCGGGAAGCACGCCTTCGCCACGCGCGAGGCGGACGCCGCTTCCCTCGCCCTCCTGGAAAAAATGAACCGCAGCCACGCAGCGACCCGGCCGGACGACACCAGGCTGGAGGCCCGCATCGCCGGTTATGAACTCGCGGCCAAAATGCAGCTCAGCGCGCCCGAGGCGTTTGACCTCACCCGCGAGACCGATGCCACCCGCAAGGCCTACGGCATGGATGCCCCCGTGACAGAGGATTTCGGGCGGCGCTGCCTGCTCGCCCGGCGGCTCATCGAGCGCGGCACCCGCGTCGTCCAGGTGTGGAGCGGCCCCCAGGGCGCGGTGAACAACTGGGACAACCATGGCAACATCCAGACCGAGCTGCCCCCCATCGCCACCAGCGTGGACCTGCCCGTCGCCGGCCTCCTCGGCGACTTGAAATCCCGCAGCCTCCTCGACGACACCCTCGTCATCTTCACCACGGAGTTCGGCCGCACCCCCTTTGCCCAAGGCTCCCTCGGCCGGGATCACAATGGTAACTCCTTTGTCACCTGGCTGGCCGGTGCCGGCATCAAGGCCGGTGCCGCCCATGGCCACAGCGACGACCTCGGCTTCAAGGCAGCGGAGGGCATCACCTGGTGCTACGACCTCCACGCCACCATCCTTCACCTCATGGGCATCGACCACCAGAAGCTCACCTTCCGCACCTCCGGCGTCGACCGCAGGCTCACCGATGTCCACGGCTCCGTCGTCAAGGAAGTGCTCGCGTAGCCGGCCGGGTTTCGGCGGATCCGCCCTCAACGAGACCCCGCCGCCGTGATTCGCTCGACAACCCACCCTGCACAATGCACGGATTTGTTCACAGAAATCAACTCCTTGCCACCCGCCAAACATGATCCGTCACACTGTCGCATTCACGCTCAAACATCCCGCAGCTTCGGCCGCCGAACGGGACTTTCTCGATGCCGCCCGAAAGCTTTCCGCCATCGCTACGGTCAGGAATTTCGAGGCACTGCGCCAGACGAGCGCAAAGAACAATTTCCATTTCGGCCTTTCCATGGAGTTCTCTTCCCTGGAAGACTACCAGTAGACATCTTGTACGATTCATAATGTTCATAATCATGTTTATAAATACCATACTGTACTTTTGACCGTCCTGTGCCAATAAGTTGAGGATGACACTCTATTTGGACACCCGAAACAACATTTCCGAATTCCGCCGAATGAC
>JANOAS010000086.1:0-13648 GCA_031411255.1 bacterium | reverse complement strand
CGGCGGAATTCGGAAATGTTGTTTCGGGTGTCCAAATAGAGTGTCATCCTCAACTTATTGGCACAGTACGGTCAAAAGTACAGTATGGTATTTATAAACATGATTATGAACATTATGAATCGTACAAGATGTCTATTGCCGTGGCCGGCACCCGCTTGACCTTCTATTACGATGGCCTCTCCCGCCGCGTCGGGAAAAAAACCGAAACCCAAAGCGCCGGTTCTTCCGGCTGGGCTGAGCTTGACTTTTTTGGTTACGCCTACGATGGCTGGAACATGGTAATGACCGTCCGCTTCACTGCCGGAACCGCCGCCCGCGTCGCCAGCTACGTTTGGGGACCGGACATCGGCAGCACCGGCTACGCCGGAGCCGACTGGCAGAAAGCCGGCGGCGTCGGCGGCCTCCTCATGGTCCTCGACGGCGTCTCCACGGCCACCTACGCCCACACCACCGGAGACCCGACCGACGACGACTACTTCCCCCTCTTCGACCGCCTCGGGAACATCATCGGCTGCCGCAAGGCCGCCGTCTCCACCGCCAGCGTGGACTACAACAACCTCGGCGCCACCGGCGCCCTCTACGACTACGACGCCTTCGGTCGCGAGCTGCGCTCCTCCGGCCCCGCCGCCGACCTCGTGCCCTTCCACTTCAGCTCCAAATTCACCGACCAGGAGACCGGGCTCAACTACTACGGTTACCGCTACTACGACCCGCAGAACGGGCGATGGCTGAACAGGGATCCGATTGGAGAAGAGGGCGGCTCCAATATTTACACTTTTGCCGCAGGAAACCCTACAACAATTTTGGATTTACTGGGACTAATCGAAATACTGCCCAGTCCGCCGGGACAGTGCAATTGCATGGGGCACGCGATGACAGGCGGCGACTCTACCACGCTTTACCCATACAACACGCCCAGAAGCAAAAATCAAAACATGATTCAAGCACTTGCTAAACAGGGCTGGGTGTGTATAGTCATGAAGAAAGGCGAATCAAGTCTTGATTGCAAAGTTCCAGACTGTTTTGATAAAATGGTTGTTATGCTATATAAAGACGATTTTAAGCAATGTGCCACAAAAGATCCGTGGACAGATCCCTCATTTCTCTACGGCCCCTATGGTAAAAGTGGCGGAATGCCTGCGGGAACCGACATTCACTGCCAACGCCAATGCGGCGGATGTGGGACGTGGAGTCAGGTCCACCATGCAGCCATAAGTCCGGCCCCCATTGACAAAACTCCACCGGCCCGCACAGACGGGCAAGGGCTGCCAAAACCATGCTGCAAAAAACCACACTAATGAAGACGAGAAAATTCATACTATTATCTTCTGCGTCCGTGCTGTGGCCCGGCGGGGTTATTGCGGCCCTAGCTTCAACAGGCACTGAGAGTGCTAAAATTAATCGTGTTTTCCTAGCAGCCAAACGGCGCTGCGAATCGGCCAGTTATATTATCACGCGTGAGTCATCAAACCGCTGGCTCGGAGCAACAAAATTCCAGACACCAGGATCTCAATGGATATGCCGCGCATCCTTAGGTATGCTCCTCAAGGAAATTCCTGCGGAGAATCGCAAATCTGTGGTCTGCCGATTGGGCGTGGCTAGCACCGCCGAAAACCAATTCGACCCTAAGCGACTAGCACTTCAAATTTCTGGTGAACTGCTTGCAGTTCCCTTTCATCAGGTGTTTATTCACCAGTGCTGGAGCATGGGGGATGTGTTATTACTAAGTTCTGAGTGGGCCTAACTCTTCGGATGCGCGGGGGGGGTGACCGCTAACTCATGTTAAATCACCCTTGCGCAAGGGAACAGACTCTGCGCAAGGGGACAGACCCCATGCGGACACGCCGCCCGCCGCAGCGTCGCCAGCGGCGTCAGTGACGAGGCCCAGTGGGAGGCTCTCGTTAAAAAGACGGACGCCGTGGAACTCACCGACTACATTTTTTTCAACTGGTGGCTGACCAACCTCGACTGGCCCGACCGGAACTACCTCATCCTTTCCGCCGGGGGGCGCTTCCATTTTATCAGCTGGGATGCCGAGTTCGGCCTGCGCCAGTCCGACGGCATTCAGGGGAACCTCGGCGAGCGCATCCAGACCGCGCCCGACGGTCCGGCGAATGTCTTCTGGAGCCTCTGCCACAGCGCCGCCTTCCGCCAGGGCGTCCGCGCCCGCCTCGCCGCCCTTGTGGCGGCGGAGGGCGGGCTGAATCCTGAGAGCCTCGCCACCAGCTACTCCCGCCAGATCGAGGGTTTCGCCCCCTTCGCCGCCGGCGAGGCTGCCCGCTGGGGAGCCATCTACCAGCGTCCGCCCGCCACAGTCGCCGAGTGGGAGAAAAACACCGCCTGGGTCACCAGCGAAGTCATCCCGAAACGCAGCGAGATCCTCGCAGCGCAGGTGACACGACTTATGGATGCCATGGATAAAAACACCGAGACCTGGGCCGCCCAGGCCGCGTGGCGCGCTGCCCAGGGTCCCTCCGTCCGCCCCGTCACCCTCACCCCCGTCGTGGCCGACCCCGCCAAGCGCGACCGCGACCACGACGGCCTGCCCGACGAGTGGGAACTCGCCCACGGCCTCAACGCCAAAGACCCCTCCGACGCCTCCGCCGACGCCGACCACGACGGCCTGACGAACCTGCAGGAGTTCCTCCTCGGCACCGACCCCGGCAAGGCCGACGAGCGTGCCAACTTCGTGCGCGAAGACGGCGGAGAAGTCTTCAGCCGCATCACCCAGAGAATCAAACGCAGCACCCTCCAGCGCCAGGCCAGGGCCGCGAGAGAAATCCAGCTCATCGAACAGGAAACCGCCAAAAAAGCCGCCGAGGAAGCCAAAGCCAAACCCGAGGAGCCCACGCCCGCAAAATAGCGCACCCCTTTCCGTTTCTAATAACTATTAACCGATAACGGATAACCTTTCCCTTCTTCGTTGCATGAAAACCGCTTTCCGCCCCCGCCCCCTCGCCACGATCCTGTTTGCCGCAGGCTGCCTCGTCCCGTCCTTCGCCCGCTGCGAATGCTGCGGAGGGGGTGGCTCTGGTCAGACGGCCCCTTCATCCCTTTCTGCTGGTGGGGGGCGCGCGCACTACCGCATCAACTGGACTGGCCCGGATGATGTGGCAAAGATCGTTTTGAAAACTCGTCCCAGCACCACCGACTCCGGGAGCCCGGAGCCCGGCAGTGACGGGTCGCAATCCGCCTCAGTCCCCCTTTCGCTGAAGAACGGCACTCATGAGTACGACATTCAAATTAAGGGTGCGGGCCGTGGAGAGACCTACGACATGCAGCTCACAAATTCCACCGCCAGCGCCCCCTTCTCGTTTAGCGGTGCTGCCGCGGGCTACGCGGCCATTATTGATCCGCCGCCGAAGGAAAAACCTCAATGTCCCTGTCTGGACGGCAGCGACGGGGTGCCGCAGTCGCCGCAGCCCAAATCCAAACCGGTCATCAACGCAAACCACCAATCCGAACCGGCCCAGCCTTCTGGCAGCGAGGCCCCGACTAAGGTGCCTGCCAAATCGAATATTCCGGGCGCTTTTTCCGCTCCCACCTTTGACCGCGGAGAGTTTGCCCACGATGAGGCACTAGCTGGTGGCGCTGCGCCGGAATACGGCGGGCTCGAGTTCCCAACTTTGATCTTCCGGGCCGATCTCGGACAAAATGCCGCCGCTCTGGCCGGTTTCGGGATTACGGGCGAGCTTGAAGAACCCTCTGCAAACTCGGGCGCCCTAAATGCTTCTGCGTTTTTCGGCCGGGGGGGCTGGGTTGACGCAGCCCAAGCCAGCGTGTTTACGAGCCAGCTCTCAGTTGTTAGTAATGTGGTGGTGAAAAAATTCCTTGCTCCTTCCGGGCTGGCAGTGGTGACCCAGCTCGTTCCCGAGACCAAGGTCAAAATCGACTTCTACAAGACAAACTCGTTTACGGTGCAGACGAATCCGCTCAAAACCACGACGATTGAGCGTGTGGCGGGCGGGCCGCCCATTCCCACAACAGGCAGCCTCTACGAAGGAGAGTATGCTTCGGTCGCCTACGGCTGGAAGGTTACTACAACCATGCCCGCTGCCAGCGGCATCCCTACAACTGTCGCCACCCATTGGTTCACCGGCTCCCAGTCCACAACGGCTACGGCCACTGATCCCGGCCGCCCCACCGTTGTTTCCAACGCCACTGTTGAGGATTTTGGCGGGAGCAAGACCAGGGTTACCGAGCAGATTGTCACCCGCGTGGCTGGGGCCACGCCTGCACAGCGGACGGTCACCACCAAACAGTGGATTGTTGACACAACGACGCAGTTGCTCTACCGCGACCAGGAAACGCTTAAGACTTTTCCGTGGGGCGAATCAGTTGTGAGCCGGACGCTGGAGGCCAGTGCCATCAGCAGGCCCGGTGGTCCGGCGCAAACCCAGCCCGCGCGAAATCTCACAACCGTCTGGGAGTACTGGGAGGCGGCAGATCTGTCCGCAGACAAGACTGGCTACTCCCAGCCGAAGTTCCAGCTGAACTGGGATGGCTCTTGGTGGGTTCGCCTCATTCAGTCGGCGAACGGCTCCACGACCACCACCACGATAACCCCGTGGAAAAACAGCGAGCCACCCGCCAGCCGCACCTATGGGGCCCTCACCGGTCTGGTCTCTACACCCTCTGGCACCATCCAGAAGGAGGTGAGCATCGACAACGGCGACGACAACACCACCACGCACTTCGGCATTGTTGGGGCGGCGTGGACGGAAATCAGCAAAAGCGTCAGCCACACACCTGTGAGCCTGACCGACAGCGACACCACCGACACCTATGCCTCCGCCACCGAGCGCTCCCACACCTATTCCACCCGCCAGGCCGGTCATCCGGGTACGGCCTCCACCACCAGCCAGTACGCAGTGGGTGCGGGAGCGCCGGCGGACGTCAGCCGCCGCGAGAACCACACCAGGACAGCTGCCCCTGCGACCGGGGCGCTTTCGCACCTCGGCTTCATTCCTAGCGTTCACTACGACCCGGACCATACGGGTCTGCGCATTTCGGAAACCAGCAGCTACGACGACACGGCGTTGCAGACGCACGTGCTGGTTAACCAGACCGCCACTTGGGCTGCCACCGGGCTGCCCTTCATGACGCGAAGGCTGCTCGACAAGCATGACGGGCTGGCACCCACCACTCTGGAGGAGAAGAAATACACCTACGACTCCCGCAACCGCCCAACGAGTGTTGAAATGAACAGCTCCTCGGGCAATCTGTTTACCATCGAGTCATGGTCCTACCCGGATGAGTATACCGTGGCGCACACCGGAGAGGACGGGGTGACGCGCGTCACTGGCCGTGATGTTTTTGGCCGCGTAACTGTGGAGCGCATCGTTGGTTTCGCCGGGATGGCCCCCCTCCCTACCAACTCTGCGGGCGTCCCGGCGCAGCCTGACGTGGTCACCTGGTACGCCTACACCGGCCGGACCAGCTCGACCGGCATCCCCTGCGGCTGGTTGGTGACCAGCAGCGTCAAAGCCCTGAACGGGTCAGTCGTGGTCCAGCAGCGCACCTTGTCCGTGGACGAATACGATGGAACGGGGGCTCTCGTGCGCCACACCGACTCAATCACCGGCCGCTCGGATTCCTTCGTCACCTACCCTGCGGGTGCCACGGTCAATGGGGCGGTTGTTCCCGCCAAAGCCGAGGAGACCCGGCTCGGCAGCGCCACCGGCCCCTTGGTGGCGGCCCGTACCTATTTTCAAGACGGTCGGGTTGCCTCAGATGTCCGCGTGGTGAACATTGGCCAGACACCGGTGGTGCCCGTTGGGAAATACTACGACTATTTCGTGCAGGGCGCGTACCTCGTAGCCGACAGCGTCTCCTCCACTGCGCCAGCGACTGCAGGCGGGCCGCTCGCTGCCAGCCTGTCGACCACCACCGTTCGCGACGGCTTGGGCCGCGTGGAATCCATTACCCAGCCCTCGGCCACCTTCGATGCCGCCGGCGCCGCCACCGCTTCGACCGAGAAACTTGTTTACAAATATGATGGTCTCGGGCGCCTCAGTGCCCGCCAGTTGCCTGGAACCGGATCAGGTGTGGCCTACGAGGTGTTCAAGTACGACTTCGACGCTGCCACCCAGGCCTCCATCGTGGAAACAGGTCGCCGCACTTCATTCACCCCCGCAGGTGCCAATCCAGATGCCAACCGCAGCCGCGTGAAGACCAGACTTTTCAATGACGGCAGCCAGTGGTGGCACGAGGAGGCCACCGACGTTTTCACCAGCCAGGGCTGGGCGGCCGCCTCGACCCGGCGTTCCCTCGCGGGTGAGATACCCACTCCCAGTTCCGGTGCCCTGCTGGAATCATCGGTTTTGGTGATCACTGGCGGAACCGAGACTCGCTTGGACCGCTTCATTCAGCCAGCCGCCCAGTTTGCCGAAACAAGCAAGACTGTGAACGGCATTTTGACCGAAGGAACCCAATACTACAATGGACTGCCCTGCGTCTATGCCTCGCCCCTGTTCACCGACGTGGTGCTTTCGTTCACCCCGCTTCGCGAGCCGGAAGCGGAGCCCTCATTCGCAAACTACTACTGGCCGCGCCTTGCGTACGACGTCCCCTCCGGCCGCGTCAGCACCCGGCTGCTGCCAAATGGTGGTGCCGCCACTGAATCCTACGTTTACTACCCCGGCACCGCCGATGACCCCCGCGCGGGCCTCCTGAAATCAAAGGCCGCCCTGACCAGCCCGGGCGGCGTCACCTACTACGACTACAATGGGCTTGGCCAGTTGACTGCCCAGTGGGGCACGGGCGACTACCCCGTCCGCTACGTGTACGACGCTCAGGGCCGCCTCCAGACCATGGCTACGTACCAGACCGGCTCCTACACCGCCGCAGCCTCCCCGCCCGTCAGCGGTGGCAACCTCACCACTTGGGCCTACGCCAGCAACGCCCTTTCGTGGGTTGTCTCAAAGGCCGATCACGCCGGGAAAGCGGTGCACTACACTTACCATCCGGGCGGTGTGCTCGCCACCCGCACTTGGGCACGCAACATTGCCGACACCTCCACCCGGCTGAAAACCACGTATACCTACGACGTGTACGGCCGTCAGCAGGTCATTGACTACGCTGATTCCACCCCTGACGTCACTTTCACCTACGACGCTGCGGGGCGCGTTTACGGTCGCTACGATGGCAGCGGGAGCCACTTTTTTGAGTGGCGTGCCGACGGCCAGCTGGAAAAGGAATATGTGGATGACAGACTCTGCAACTTGCTCGTTCTCGACCCCCGCTACGACGCCTTCGGCCGCCGCGACCAGCTTTCCGTTTCCTGGGGGGCAGCGGCCCAGGCCGTGCCGGTGAACTACGAGTACTCTGGCAACCTCCTGAGCAAAGTCACCTCCGGCTCTCCCGCTAGCCGCGAGGTCCACTTCCAGTATTCCACCAGCGTGACCCCTGCTTCGTTTGAGTACTGGCTCACCGGCCTGGCCTCTGCCCAGCTCACACGCACCCAGAGCACCGATGCGAATGGGCGAATTGGCTCCATCACCTACACTTCACCCAATCCCCCCGGCCAGACCGGCTCCGTGATCCTTGCCTCGCTAAATTACGGCTACGACGGCAACCGCGTCACTGATGCCACGCGGGAGAACAACAACCAGTGGCACTACGAGTACGATGCAAGTTCACAGGTGGCGAAGGCCCGCAAACGTTTTGCGGCAAACTCCGACGCAGAAATCCTCGCCGGCACCCAGGCTGAGTATGCCTACGACCTTATCGGGAACCGCACTTCCTGGAAATGGGGCGGCTCGAAGACAAACGGAGACGTGCCCCGCACCGTCAGCTACACCCCCGACAACCTGAACCGCTACACCACCATCACGAATGCAGCCCAGAGCTACGACGTCACCGGCCGGCGAACCGGGACGAACAGCGTCACCGTCACGCAATCCGGGACCAGCACCACCCTCGCAGCTGCCGACTTCCAGTCCGGCGCCAGCGGCTCCTACTTCGGGAAGCAGCTCATCCACGACCCGGCCAAGGGCCTCTACGACAGCGTCAGCGTCACGACCGCAGGCATCCCGACAGACGCCGGCACCCAGTACATTCCCGCCGTCAGCATCACCCCCAGCTACGACGACGACGGCAACCTCCTCACCGATGGACGCTGGACCTACACCTGGGACGCAGAGAACCGCCTCGTTAAAATGGAGTGTGCACCCCAGGCCGCCAGCACCAGCACGGGGGCCATCGCCGTGCCGGGGTACAGGCTTACCTTCTACTACGACGGCCTCTCCCGCCGCGTAGCCAAGAGAACCGAGTTCACAACTCCGGGTTCCTCCACCTGGGCTCCGGTTGACTTTCTCGGTTTCGCCTACGACGATTGGGATGTCGTTATGTCCGTCCGTCTTGACCCGTCCTTTAATCCTGCGGATCCCTACGCCACATCAACCGTGATCGGACGCATGGCCAGTTATGTCTGGGGGCCGGATATCGGCAGCTCGGGCTACGCCCGGTCCGGCTGGCAGAAAGCCGGCGGCGTGGGCGGTCTTCTCATGGTTCTGGACGGGGTTTCCACTCCCACTACCATAGGTGAAACCAGCCCGCCGGACCCTGCCGACGACGACTACTTCCCCCTCTACGACCGCCTCGGGAACATCATCGGCTACCGCAAGGCCGCAGTCTCCACCACGACCGTGGACTACAACAACCTCGGAGCCACCGGAGCCCTCTACGACTACGACGCCTTCGGCCGCGAACTGCGCTCCTCCGGCCCCGCCGCCGACCTCGTCCCCTTCCACTTCAGCACCAAGTTCACCGACCAGGAGACCGGGCTCAACTACTACGGCTACCGCTACTACGACCCGCAGAATGGGCGCTGGCTGAACAGGGACCCGATTGGGGAGCGGGGGGGCGAGAATCTTTACGAGATCGTTGAAAACAATACCCTATCCAATATAGATCTTCTTGGGCTCACACAAGGCCCGCAGTACCCAGAGCATTTGCTGCCCTTGAGTTGTGGCAGACTCAAGGTAAAGATTACGACCGAGCACGGAATCGACAAAAAGTACCGTCAACCAGTTGTCATGGCGCACATAGCTGCGAGTTTTGTTGACCGCGAGCCTCCATGCTGCAAAAATGGTAAAGTCACAATTTTGCAGACTGTGGAACACGACAGTGATCCGGGCCATGCAGGTGAAACCTTTCCTCATGTAGATGGAGAAATGCCCGGCTCAGGTTTTGCCGACGATCCTACCATTTCCGACGGCAATCTCTTTTTTGTGAAGCCTAAGGGGTGGGCTAAGCCAAAATCGATAACGGTGCTATTTAAACTTCGCGTTTTGTGCAACTTTAAATGTCCCGGTGATGCCGTAAAGCTTTTAGGTACGATGAACTGGGGGTTTACATCGCAACTTGAAATCGATTCTAATAATAAGCCCTATGGAAAGCCGATCCTTCCCGATCCAATAATTCAGTAATAAATTTATGGTCAGGACTTTCGGAACACATGCGTGGCGGACCTATCCTATGGCCGCTGCTCGATACTGTCATATTTAGGAAATATCTAAATGCGTTATATTTATGTGCAGAAAAAACAGTCTTATGTTTTCGTTAGTTTTTATTACTTTCCTCAGTTTTGGGTGTCGTTCATTTGATAAGCCGTCTAAACGAGATTTTGCACATGTAGCTGATCGCTTGGCCGAACGCGGACTCAAAAAGCTTCGAGAGCTGGCGCAATCACATGATCGGGAGGGTGATTTGTGCGCAAAACTGGGCTTTGGCAAACAAGATGTCGTGCTGATTCGCGCCTTGCGTGCCAATCTTATTGGTCTGGACTATAGCAACTTGACTTTACTCATCGAAAGCAAAAGTGAACGTATTGAAATTGACGGCGATAGCCTTCAGAACACCGGCGATGCCCCTTGCTTCGTCCCCTACATTGAGCTAGCATCTATCATTCAAGTTCGAGTCTTTCACGAGGGAAGAGAAATTGAGAAAATTGATTTCACAGTGCGCTGAGGCACAGCGCCACTACGAGTACGACACCCGCTCCCAGGTGGCCAAGGCCCGCAAGCGCTGCGCCGCCGGCAGCGACAGCGAGATCCTCGCTGGCACCCAGGGCGAGTACGCCTACGACCTCATCGGCAATCGCACCTCATGGAAATGGGGGGGCGACACCGAATACGGCTCCGCCCTGCGCACCACCAGCTACACCATCAACGCCCTCAACCAATACACCCAACTGGCCAACCCGCAGTCCTACGACGTGACCGGCCGGCGCACGGGGACAAACAGCGTCAGCATCCTGGTCAACGGAGCCAGTCAAACCCCGAACTTCCAGTCCGGCGCCAGCGGTCCGCACTTCTGGGCGCAACCCACCCATGACTCTGCCAAAGGCCTCTACGACTCCGTCACCGTCACCACCGCCGGCATTCCTGCCGATGTCGGCACCCAGTACATCCCCGCCCCCACCACCAGCCCCGAGTACGACTGGGATGGCAACCTCACCTCCGATGGCCGGTGGGCCTACACTTGGGATTGCGAAAACCGTCTCGTCAGCATGGAGTGCGCTCCCCAGCTGGCGAACACCCCGACTGGAGCGATTGCAGTGCCCGGCTACCGCCTCACCTTCACCTACGATGGCCTCTCGCGCCGGATCGCGAAAAAAACCGAATACAGAAACATTTCCACTGCCGCCTGGTCAACCCTTGACCACCTCGGTTTTGCCTACGATGGGTGGAATATGGTCATGTCATGTCGAATGGGCGGATACGGTGGTCGCGTCGCCAGCTACGTCTGGGGGCCGGACATCGGCAGCTCGGGCTATGCCAACGCCGACTGGCAGAAGGCCGGCGGTGTCGGCGGTCTCCTCATGGTGCTCGATGGCGTTTCGACCCCCACTTACGGCAACACCTCTGGAGACCCGACCGACGACGACTATTTCCCCCTCTTCGACCGCCTCGGGAACATCATCGGCTACCGCAAGGCTGCGGTCTCCACCACCAGCGTGGACTACAACAACCTCGGCGCCACCGGCGCCCTCTACGACTACGACGCCTTCGGCCGCGAACTGCGCTCTTCGGGCCCCGCCGCCGACCTCGTGCCCTTCCACTTCAGCACCAAGTTCACCGACCAGGAGACCGGCCTCAACTACTACGGCTACCGCTACTACGACCCGCAGAACGGGCGGTGGCTGAACAGGGATCCGATTGGGGAGAGGGGCGGAGTCAACTTACAATATTTCCTCGAAAACAATGGAGTCAACGGGGTGGATGTCTTGGGCCTCTTCAATGAGGGGAATCCCTATGCCGGACCCGGTGCCCCGGCACCACCGCCGCCGTCGCCGCCGTCGCCGCCGTCGCCGCCGCCGCCACCACCACCATCTAAGCCTTTTCCTGTAGAAATCCCATGGATTTCTAATTTGAATTGCGGCTGCAACACGATTAGGCTTGATTACGGTGAGGCTAAGTTAAGATGGATAGCAAAAGTTGTTAAGGAGGATATACTCACTTGGCACTACTATACCGGAAATGGCTGGACGGGATACGCTCAATCTTGTAAAATCAACCACTCGATTCTATTGGATGAGATACAGAAGCGCATTCCCGAGTGTTGGCAATGCCGTCGGTTAACTGGGGCTCAAAATCCTAAAAAATACTTTTCCTTTTGGCTGGATCATAGTGTTGTCTTGTGTACAGCATTTGGCGCCGACAGGAAAACAATAGCTAGGGAGATAATTCTCGACATCACGGGAGGGTTTGAATCGCCTGACGACTGGCGTGCGTATTACCCTGACTATAAGGAAGAATTTAGTACAATACCAACCATTCCCCCAGACAGGGGTCGCGGAGGGATTTGGCCGAAATGAAACCACATCGGCTGTTCTCAGCATCCTCAAGCAAAGCTGGGGCGCGCTGCAAGCTAGCCTTGCTTCTCGTTGTTATATTAGCAGTGCTTGTTTTTCTGCTTCGAGCAAATGCTAAATATGCCGACGCACTTGGCCAGCAAAAGCAACATATTGGTGCCGTTGCCACGCTGGCTTGGATGTATCAGCAAGAGAACAAGGAGGATAAGCTATTAACCATTCAAGTGCTCCGCGCGTGGGCGGTTTCGCGTCCTACTGCTAGATATGTGGAATACGAGTCGCTGTGGCATTTTAAAGATCCCGCTACAAACGTGCTGTGCGACTGGGAGTTGAGATTGGGCGCTGATTCCACTGTCACTGTCTTCGCAGCGGAGCCGGTTGTTTCGTGGTTTGGCGGTAAAAAGTGGTTGATTTGCCATTTTGACGAGGATTCCAACCTCGCAAAGTCCGACTGGAGCAGCAAGCGCCCTTAGTGCGAGAGGGGAGTAACTTAGAAATCGGGGTCAGGCGTCATTTTTTGACCAGGCTTCGTATGCTGCCGCCTGGCCTAGTCAAAAACCGCACCCGGAACAGACCTTCTGTGCCCCGGTGCAGGCGGGGCTGGTGGGTGATCCGAAGGGCTGCCGCTGGAGAGACGGTGGGGGCGCGGGTGAGGCTGACTGGACGGAGGCGGAAGAGTAGAGGAATTTTTGAGCAGGGGAACGGCAAGGGGGCGGAGAAAAAGCCGGCTCCACGTTCTGGCGTCACGGCAGCAGCTCTGTGATCACGCTGCTGAGATCCAGCTGGCCGTGCGCTGGATGCCGGTCAGACGCGACCTGGCAACCGTTGTTTTTCCTGCGGCCGGAGTCATTCCACCACCAGCACACCCTTCATGACCATCCAGTGGCCAGGGAAGGTGCAGATGTAAGGGTAGCTTCCTTTTTCCCCGGGTGCGGTGAAATGGATGGTGAAGCTGCCGCCGGGCTGGGTCATGTCCGCGTAGACGAGAACCTCGGGCACATCCGGCACGTAGTGGCGGGCGGCCCCGGCGGGGTCGGTGATGAGTTTGTTCGCCAGATCGCCCACTTTTTCCAGGGAGCCGGGGCGGAGCAGCGCCCAGTTGTGCGGGACGACGTCGGGATTGGCAAAGGTGAGGCTGAGCCGCTCGCCGGGCGCGGCGCGCAGTTCCTTCGTGGCAAACTGGAGGCCGTTCGCCGCTTCGATGCGCACCGGGCGGCCGGCTGGTCCGGCCAGCCAGGGATTCAAGCGGGCGGCGGGTGGTGCCACGACCGGCGCGGCGGCAGGGTGCTGCCTTTTTCACTACGGGCTGGAGGGCGGAACGCCTGTGGCGTAGAAAGCAGAACCTGCGGCGCCGCGTGCCTCGCCTGTTTTGCCCAAATGACTCGGGGGCTGGACTATAGTCCGGCCAGGGCCTTTTTCGCCCGTGCGCGGACCTGCGGATCATCCCGCTCACGGTCGGGGAGGGCGAGTCCTTGGGTGAGCATCAGGCGCGCTGCCGTTTTGTCTGACAGCTCCACATAGGTGAGCCCGAGGTCGACGTAGCTGGCCATGCGGGATGGATTGAGGGCGATGGCCTGTTTAAAGAACTTCACGGCCTCTGTGTTCGAGGCAGGGGGGATGGTGCCGTAGATCATTTTGGCCAGGCCGCGCTTGAGGGGATGGAGCCTGGCCAGCTCATAGTGCCATGAGGCGAGAACGTAGCAGGCCAGCTCGTGGCGGGGATTCAGCAGGAGGGCTTTTTCGGCAGATTCCTTGATGAGCCGGGAAAACTGGATCTGGGTCCTGGTGTCCTGAAAGCGTGCGAGCCTGCCGTGGCAAATGGCGAGGGCG
>JANOAS010000085.1:0-54991 GCA_031411255.1 bacterium | reverse complement strand
CGCCTCTGCGGCCACGGTGGCGGCCACCTCGCGGCGGAGGGTGTCGGCCAGCCTCCGGCGGGCGCGGTGGACTTCCAGCTTGATCTGGGACTCGCTTACGCCGGTCGACTGGCTGAGCAGGGCGTAGGGCGGCAGGTTTTCCGTGCCGGCCAGGGCGGGCTTGATCAGGTCAAAGAGGGCTGCCTTTCCCCGGGAATGGTAGCCTTCCTTCAGCACTGCCATGGACCGCTCCATGATCGCCCAGGCCCACTCCCTGTCGTAGGACGCGTCCGGCGGGGCGTCCGTGGCGGGCTGTTCCAGGAGTGAGTCCAGATCCGCATGCTGGACGCCGCCGCCGCGCTTGATGGAGGCGGCATCGCGGGCGCGGCTGGCCAGGAAATTCCGGATGCTCTGCTTCATGTAGGAGCGCAGCCGGCCGGCTTCCGGATTCACCCGGTGGAGGGCCCTGCCGAGGATGAACTCGGCTACAAAATCCTGGGCCGCGTCCTCCGCCTCCTCCTTCGCCAGTCCGAGCGCCCGGATGTAGCTGTAGATGGCGGGCCAGTACTGACGGCAGAGATCCTCCAGCGCCCTCTCCACCGCCTCCGGGTCGCCGCCACGGCCCTGCAGCACGCGCGTCCAGGCGGTGTCGGGAAAATTGATGCGCCCGCTGGCAGGCTGGAGTGGCGGATTCATGGAGGGCAGGGTAAACCCGGGTTGCCGAAACGCGCACGAGATTTCGGCGGATTCCGACCCTGATTCCCGCGCAGTAGGGGAAAAAAGACCCCAGAAATAGGCTCGTTTGGGAGTGAAGCCTCGGCTAGGATCGGAGGATGAAGCCCCCACTATTTCTCTGGTTTCTGATGATGTCCCTCTCCGTGCTGTGCGGCGCGGACGCCGTGCCTGCGCCTGCTCTGGCGGGCTACACGGGGCGGGTGAGCTACGCGCCGGGTGAGGAGGTGACGCTCCATGTGTCGACGAATGCGCCGGCCTTCAGCGTGGAGATCTCGCGGTACGGGCTGAAGCCGGAAAAGCTCTGGGAGCAGAAAGACGTGCCTGGCAGGGAGCATCCGGTACCGGAGGATGCCCCGTCGATGGGATGCCGCTGGCCCGCAGCGCTGACGGTGAAAATTCCCGCAGAGTGGAAAAGCGGGTTCTACCGCGTGGCACTGCAGGCGGGCGCGGCGCAGGCGTCGTGCTTCTTTGTCCTGCGGGCGGCGGAGCCGGGAAAGACCGCGCGCGTGCTGCTGCAGCTCTCGACCAACACGTACAATGCCTACAACAACTGGGGAGGCTTCAGCCTGTATGCCTACAACGGCCGGGGGGGAAACCAGGGGCACCGCGTGTCCTTTCAGCGGCCACCGGCGAGCCAGTTTGGAAACTGGGAGCAGCCGTTCGTCGACTGGGCGGAGCGCAACGGGATCGCGCTGGAGTATGCGGCAAACAGCGACCTGGAATTTCACCCTGAAATGCTGGCCGCCTACCGGCTGGTGCTGAGCGTGGGTCATGACGAGTACTGGTCCGCGCCGATGCGGGACAGCCTGGAAAAATTCATCGGCGGCGGGGGCAATGTCGCCTTCTTCAGCGGGAACACGTGCTGCTGGCAGGTGCGCAGCGAGGAGGGTGGGAGCGCGCTGACGTGCTGGAAACAAAATTACCACAGCGACCCTGTTTACGGCGCGCGGGCCGGGTATGCCACGCTGTCCTCGCTCTGGAGCCACCATCTGGTGAAGCGGCCGGAGAACCAGCTGACGGGGGTGGGATTTCTCTGGGGCGGCTACCACAAGAGCCACGGGCAGCTGATGGATGGCAGCGGCGCCTTCACGGTGCACCGGCCCGAACACTGGCTGTACGAGGGCACGGGGGTGAAGCGCGGGGACGGCTTTGGCGGGAAGGACACGATCGTCGGCTATGAGTGTGATGGGTGCGAGGTGGAGTGGCGCGACGGGCTGCCATTTCCGACGCACCGGGACGGTACGCCGGAGACGTTTGAGATCCTGGGCAGCGCCCCGGCGCAGTGGCACCCGGACGACTGCCAGTGGTATGACCTCTGGGAAAATGGCCGGAAGGGAAACGCCGTGCTGGGCGTCTACACGCGGGGCGGCACGGTTTTCACCTGCGGGAGCACGGACTGGGCGCACGGGCTGCGCGGTGGAGACGCCGTGGTGGAGCGCATCACCCGCAACATCGTGGACAAACTTTCGAAATGAAACACAAGCTGACGGCATTTTTCGTGATGGTCCTGCCCTGTGCGGCGGCGCCGCTGACTCTGGAGCTGGATCTGGACGGGGACGGCGCGGCGGAGCAGGTGCAGGTGGCTGCGGAGGGGATCGCGGTGACGGGCGGAGCGATGGCGGGAAAATTTCCCCTGCCCGAGGGCGTGCCCGCTCCACCGGAGGGAGCGAAGGATGGCGGGATCAGATTTGCGGATCTGAATGGTGACGGGCTGGCGGACCTCCTCTTTGCGGATGAATCCACGCAGGCCATTTACCTGTGGACTAAAAAAGCGCGGGCGGATCTGGGCTGGCTGCCGGGCTGGTCGCAGAAGGTGAAGGGCGGTCCGAGGGAAAAAGGGGCGAAGGATTTGCCGTCGCTGGCGGGGACGACGGTGGAGGTGAAAGACGGGATGGTGCACATCGCAAAACCTGGCGGTGCTGCGGTGAAGCTGGTGGCGCGGGAGTTGATCGCCCTGCCGATGCCTGACCCGCTGACACCGGAGGCCGGGCTGAAATCCCTGAAGCTGCCCGAGGGGTTTCGCGCGGAGCTGGTGGCGCACGAGCCGCAGATCACGGACCCGGTGGCGTTTGACTGGGGGGCGGACGGGCGGCTCTGGGTGGTGCAGATGAATGACTACCCCACGGGGCTGGACGGTCAGGGCAAACCGGGCGGCGTGGTGAAGATCCTGACGGATGCGGACGGGGACGGGCAGTATGAAAAGACGTCCGTTTTCGCGGAAGGGCTGGCGTTTCCCACGGGCGTCATGCCGTGGAAAAAGGGCGCGCTCATCGCCTCGGCACCGGACATCATTTATGCGGAGGACACGGATGGCGACGGCAGGGCGGACCGGCAGGAGGTGCTCTTCACCGGATTCAAGCCGGGCAACCAGCAGCACCGGTTCAACGGATTTGAATGGGGGCTGGACGGATGGATCTACGCGGCCAACGGCGACAGCGGCGGGGAGGTGAAGTCGATCAAGACAGGGCGGAGCGTGAACATCAGCGGGAGGGATGTGAGGTTTCGCCCGGACAGCGGGGAGATGGAGACGGTCTCGGGCATGACGCAGTACGGGCTGCGGCGGGACGACTGGGGCAACTGGTTTGGGAATGACAATCCGGTCTGGCTCTGGCACGTCACGCTGCCGGAGCGCTACCTGGCGAGGAATCCGCAGCTGGCCGTGAAGCGGGTGAAAAAGCAGCTGGCGAACTACCCGGATCCGAACCGCGTCTACCCCGCGAGCCAGCCGGTGGAGCGGCCAAACCAGCCGTGGTCGCTGAACCACGTGACCAGCGCCTGCACGCCGGCACCGTACCGGGACGATCTCTTTGGCGGGATGTTTGCGGACAGTGTCTTCATCGGCGAGCCGGTGCACAACACCGTGCACCGCGAGGTGCTGGGGCGCGAGGGCAGCGGCTTCCGCAGCGCCCGGGGGGCGGGGGAAACGGAGAAGGAATTCCTGGCGAGCACGGACAACTGGTTTCGCCCGGTGCAGGTGCGGACGGGGCCGGACGGGGCGCTGTGGGTGGCGGACTTTTACCGCTTCGTCCTGGAGCATCCGGAGTGGATCTCGCCGGAAATGCAGTCGCGGCTGGACCTGCGGGCGGGCTCGGA
This sequence comes from bacterium, assembly GCA_031411255.1. Classification (GTDB taxonomy): domain Bacteria; phylum Verrucomicrobiota; class Verrucomicrobiia; order Verrucomicrobiales; family V1-33; genus JANOAS01. Next base: position 51,184 of record JANOAS010000085.1, on the reverse strand, counting down.
CAAGGGAAGGCTCTACCGGATTTCTCCGGCGGGCTCAGTGAGGAGGCGCGTGCCGGATTTCTCAAAGCTGGACGCCCCCGCGCTGGCCTGCGCCATGGACACGGGGAACGGCTGGCAGCGGGACATGGCGCAGCGGCTCCTCATGGAAAAACAGGACCCGGCTGCGGTGGCTCCGCTGCGGGCGCTGCTGGCTCCCTTTCACGCGCCGCAGGTCAGGCTGCAGGCGCTGGCCACGCTGGGCGGTCTCGGGGCGCTGGGGGAGGATGTCATTCACGCCGCCCTCGCGGATCCATGCCCGTGGATGCGGTGCGAGGCGTTGCGGCAGAGTGAAGTGAAGGCGCCGAACTCGCTTTTCCCAGCGGTGGCGGCACTGGCGCGCGACCTGGATGCGGCGGTGCGGCTGCAGGCGGCCTTCACGCTGGGCTTCTGGCCTGCGGCGAAGTGTGAACCTGTGCTGGAGCAGCTGGCGGCGGGGGCGGATGACGACCTGCACGTGGCGGTCATGTCCTCGCTCAAGCCCGACAGCGCACTTTTCCGCAGGCTGAAGGAAACGGAGGCCCTGCCTGCCGTGGCGGCCCTTCCTGTCTTGAAACCCAGCTCGCCTGATCGTGAAAAGGTGATCGCCGCCTACGCCGGGGTCGAAAAACTTGAAGGGGACCGTGACAAGGGGCGGGTGCTTTTTGAAACGATCTGCGCCGTCTGCCACCGGCTGCACGGGCACGGCCATGAGGTGGGCCCGGACCTCGACATGACGGGGGCCAAGCCAACAGACTGGCTGCTCTCAAACATCCTCGACCCGGCGCAAGCCATCGAGGCCCGCTACCGTGGCTGGTCGGTCACCCTGCAGTCCGGTACCACGCTGGGCGGGGTCGTCTCCGCCGAGACGGCGAACAATCTGGTCCTCCGCCTGCCCGGCGGCGTGGAGCAGGCGATCCTCCGCAGCGAGATCAAATCGATGGAGCCAGTGCCTGGTTCACTCATGCCTGCGGGATTCGAATCCGCCTTCCCCCCCCAGCAGATGGCGGATCTGCTGGCGTGGTTGCGGGCGGGGAAATAGAAGGTGTCCTGCTCAAAACTGCCCGGTGCGCAGCATCACGAGCGTGCAGGCTTCCAGCCATGGGATGCCGGCCTGGTCGAGGGCTGACTGAAGTTCGGGGGATTCGGTGCCGGGGTTGAAGATGACCCGGCCCGGGTGGAGCTGGATGATTTCCCCGGCCAGGGCGGGAAGCCGGGCCGCGCCGAGGTAGAGGGTGAGGGTGTCGACGGGAGGCAGGCCGGCGAGGGATTTCACCACCGGGATGTCGCCGATTTTTTCCAGCGCCGGATGGACAGGCAGGACGTGGTGGCCGTGCTCGCGCAGGAGCTGCACGGCGAGGAAGGAGTAGCGCTCCGGATTGTCGGAAGCGCCGAGGACGGCGACGGTTTGCAGGGTCATGGCTGCACTCTTCGCCATGCGGCGGCTGGCGCATCTGGAGAAATTGGGATTTTTTGCTTGCCATACCTCACGCGGCTAGACATGGCGGCGCTATGCTAACGAGGGAACTCATCGCCGCCTCGACGCGGCCGCTGGTGCTCTCCGTGCTGAGCCGGGGCGAGAGCTACGGCTACGAGCTGATTCAGAAAGTGAAGGCGCTGTCCGGCGGAGAGGTGAACTGGACGGAGGGGATGCTCTACCCGGTGCTGCACCGGCTGGAGGAGGAGGGGGTGATCAAGGCGGAATGGAAGGCGGCAGAAACCGGGCGGCAGCGGAAATACTACCGCCTCACCCCGGCCGGACGCGGAGCGCTCAAGGCGGAGCAAGCCCGCTGGAATCTCGTGAATGAAACCCTGCAAAACTTATGGAACCCAGCACTGATCTAAAAACGGCCCGGGCCGCCTGGCTCGATGACTTGAAGTCGCGTGAAACCTTTTCACCCGGCCAGCTCAGCGAACTCGAGGCCCACCTCGACGACGCGATGGACGACCTGACCGCACGCGGTCTTTCGCCGGATGAGGCCTTCCTCATCGGCACGCGGAGGCTTGGCTCCCCGGAGCCGCTGGCCTCGGAGTTCCGGAAAGTGAGCCCGGACGGCGTCTGGGCCACGCGTGCAAAATGGATGCTGCTCGGCGTGGTGGCCTTCCTGCTCCGCCGCTACTGGCAGCCTGTGTCGCAGGCTACTTCGAGGTAAACGAAAGCACGACCGGCCCGTCACTTTTCTCCGGCAGCGGGATGAGCACGAAGTCGTCGGCGATGACGGGCTTCAGCTCCGCGCCGGAGACGAGTTTCACCTTCGCAGGATCGATGCGGTGCGGGAGGAACTCCACGACAGGCCGGCCTCCGCGCTGGGCCCCGTTTTTGTTCACCGGGGTCCAGGTGGCGGCTCCGGCGAGGGGTTTCAGCGTGAGGGTGTGCAGACCTGAGGCATCGACGGTGAGCGTTTGCTCCCAGTTCAGTTTGCCCGGCGCCATGCGGGCCTCCCAGGCGGGGTCGCCGTAGAGGGCGACGTTGTCCCGGTCAAAAAGAAGTCCGTTCAGATCCTGCGGGCCGAGCCCGGCGGCATCCTTCGCCATGGCGGGCAGGGCCACGCCCTTCGGAGGGCGACCCATTTCGTCCACGGTTTCGATTTTTTCCGCTCCCGGAAACCCGGTGGCCAGGCGGTGGACGAGGGCGAGGTTGTTCGCGTGGAAGGCCTCCGTCAGTGTGTAGCGGCCCGGCTGTTCCACGAAATAATCGAGCAGCCCCCAGCCCTGGTAGCCATACCAGGTGGGGAGCACGTAGCCGGCCATCTGGCGCACGGCGGCGCTCTTCATGTAGGCCAGTGCCATGGCGTCCTGGCCGTCGATGTGGCCCGCCAGGCAGTTGCCGATGGGGAGATAGACCTTGGGGTTTGGGCTCTGCACGTCGAAGGTGGCCCCTGTGGTGTCCTCGCCAAAGAGGCGTCCACCCTTGCTTTTCCAGAATCCATTGCGGTAGCGGAAGCCGATCATCCAGTCGCGCTCCGTGGCGTGGCCGGAGGTGACCCAGAGGTCGGGCGCAGCGGTGTTGATGAGCTCCACCAGCGCCTTCGTCGTGTCAGGCGGCACGGTTTTTTCCTCCGCCTCGCCGCCCTTTGCCTTCGTGACCATGTGGCCCTTCCGCAGCTCGCAGTACCAGGTGCCGGACTCGATGCGGTCCATGGCGAGTTCCGTCCCGGAGCCGGCCTTGTGAATAGTGAGAGGCTTTTCCTCGCTGGCGATGGCGAGCGCGTTCGCCGCGTCGAAGCCGGTGAGGATGCTCCACCGCGTGTCCGTGTAGGGATCGTCATCCAGCCGGCGCGTCAGCCGGTGCACGTGCTGGACAAATTCACGCGTGGCCTCCTCGGGTTTCGCCACGAAGCAGGTGTAACGCGGCATCGCCTTCTGCAAACCGGGCAGCGTTTCCTCCGGCGCGGACTTCCACGTGACGACGGTGGCATCGTGTTTGCTGGTCAGCTTTTTCACGACCGCCTGCCAGCCGGGATCAGCTGCGGTGCCCTCGGACACGGCCACGAGGTACGACGGTGCGGCGGCGGCCGTGAGGGCCGTGAGGAAAAAGGGGAGGGTGGTGCGGAGCATGGGAGCACGCTTCATGCCGGTGTGGCGATTCGTCAACCCGGGCGAAACGGGCCCCATTTTCGGCTTGCGCAAGCCGGGGCAGTGGGGAAGGGTTCAGACCTGTCACACAGGTATGAACTCAGCTTACACCGCATTCCAGGAACACCTCCAGCGCACGCTCACTGAAGTGAGCGGGGCGGGGCTTTACAAGAAGGAACTCCTCATCGGGTCGCCGCAGGGGGCGCACATCGTGCTGGCGGATGGGCGCCGGGTGATCAACATGTGTGCGAACAACTACCTGGGACTGGGCAATGACCCTGAGGTGATCGCTGCGGCCCGGGGGAGCTTTGAGCAATGGGGCTACGGGCTGGCCTCGGTCCGGTTTATTTGCGGGACGCAGTCGCTGCACCGGCGTCTGGAGGAGGCGATCTCGGCCTTTCTGGGCACGGAGGACACGATCCTGTATTCCTCGTGCTTCGATGCCAACGGCGGTCTTTTTGAAACGCTGCTCGGGCCTGAGGATGCGGTGATCAGCGATGCGCTGAACCACGCGAGCATCATCGACGGCATCCGGCTCTGCAAGGCGAAGCGGCTGCGCTACGCGAACCGTGATCTGGCGGATTTGGAGGCGAAATTGCGCGAGGCGGACGCCGCCGGGGCGAGGTTTAAAATGATCGCCACGGACGGTGTCTTCAGCATGGACGGGACGATTGCACCGCTGGCGGAGATTACGGCGCTGGCGGAAAAGTACGGCGCTTTGCTGATGATGGACGATTCCCATGCCGTTGGTTTCATGGGAAAGACTGGACGCGGCACGCACGAGCACGCCGGGGTCATGGGGCGGGTGGACGTGATCACCGGCACGCTGGGCAAGGCGCTGGGCGGGGCGAGCGGCGGCTACACGAGCGGGCGGCGGGAAATCATCGAGCTGCTCCGGCAGAGGTCGCGCCCGTATCTTTTCTCGAACACCCTGGCCCCGGTCATCGCGGCGGGTTCGCTGAAGGCGCTGGAACTGCTGAACGCCTCGACCGCGCGGCGCGACACGTTGTGGGAGAACACAGCCTTTTACGTGAACGCCCTGCGTGAGGCGGGGTTCCGGATCGACGCCGGGGAGCACCCGATCGTTCCCATCATGCTGGGCGAGGCCGCAGCGGCGCAGCAGCTGGCTGCGGGGCTGCTGGAGCACGGGGTGCATGCCGTCGGGTTTTTTTACCCCGTCGTTCCGCAGGGCGTGGCGCGGCTGCGCACCCAGGTGAGCGCGGCCCACAGCCGGGAGGACCTGACGCAGGTCGTTGCGGCGCTGAAGGCGTGCCGCCAGTGATCCGCAGCGTGACGAAAAATCCAAATTGCCGTTTGATTTTTTTTGGCGGCTGGGTTTACTGTCCGTCCGTTCAATTCGGGGCTTGATAGCTCAGTTGGTAGAGCAGGGGATTGAAAATCCCCGTGTCGGCGGTTCGATCCCGTCTCAAGCCACCATTTTCCCCGCCGGGCCGTCGCCCGTGGCTCCAGCGACTGGAAGTCGCCTCCCCTGTCTGCAAATATGGGGTTTTCTTCCCGGTCAGGCAGGCCGCCTCATGCCTGCGCATTGACGGGCGGCAAGCCGACCTCACTCAGGTAATCCCTTTTGCTCGTGGTCCGGATCATGGCAGGATCAGCTCCACCCGAAGCCGGGTGAAGGCGCGGGGCGGCGTGCCGGCGCCGGTGGGGGCGCGGAAGGTGACGGTCTCGGTGCCGTCGCCGTTGTCCACTGGAGGTGAGGCGAGGTCGGTCATGTCGGCCCAGCCGTCGAGTCCGTCGGAAATCTGGGGATGGTAGACGAGGTCGGGGGCGAATTTCTGACGGCGGAAGGTGAGGGTGGCCACCTCATCTGCTCCCACCAGCACATGGCCCACTGTGGGGCCGGCGTCCGGGGTGGCGGGATTGCCGTGGATCGCGTATTCGATGAGGTTGCTCAGGCCGTCGGCGTCCGTGTCGGCGTTGGGATCGCTGATCGCGGGGTCGGCCTGCTCGGTGGTGCTGAACACGGCGCGCTTCCAGATTTTGTAGAGGGAGCCGGTGATTTCGGCCGGGCCGTAAGCCTGGCTGCCCAGGGTGCCGTCGCGGGAAATGCCCCAGCTGGTTTCTGTATCCCAGGAGGTGTAGGCGGCGGCAGGATCACGGATGACGAGGCTGTAGCCGTTGTCATCCGCAGGCCAGTACCAGGCGCCATCGTAGGCAAATTCGAGGATGCTTTCACCCGAGGGATCCAGGAGGTGAATCTGCTCGCCGCCATTGTCTAGGTCGCCGGTGAAGGAGCCTGCGAGCAGCCCGGTGTAGGCCGGGTGGCGCAGGGCAAAGGCGGCGGTGTTGCCGGCGAGCACAACGGTCTGGCCGGGGCTCAGCGTCAGCGGCCCGAAGGTGAAGTCGATGCCTTCGTCGAACTTGCAGCCGGCCAGGTTGAGGCTGGCGGCTCCGGTGTTCTGGAGGACGAGGTATTCAAAATCCGAGGCCTGAAGGGCGGGCATGACGGCAAGCTCGGACGGGGTGGGCGCGGTGGGCGCGTAGCGGACCTCGACGACGCGCAGGCTGGTCTGTGCCGGGGTGGGGGCGGGTGCCCAGGTGTAGTTGCTCACGACCACACCGGCCGGGTTGCGCAGCTCCAGCGTCTCGCCCCGGGCGGAGATCTGGCCGGCGTAGCCACCGACGATGAGACGACTCTGTCCGCCGGTGGGGCCGCTGGTGCGGGCGCGGAAAGCGACCGGCTTCTTCGCCACGACGAGCTGGCCGATGTTGGCTGCATTGGGCAGGGTGGAGGTGGCATCAGCCGCCGGGACGACGCAGCCGCCAGGCAGGGTGAAATCGATGGCTCCCGAGATCGTCCACCCGGAGAGGTCTACGGCGCTGGTTTCGTTGTTTTTCAGGATGAAGTACTCCGCGTCCTGGCCCTGGGCTCCGGGATTGAACTCCACGGACAGGAAGCTGATGGACGGAGTGGCCGTCTGGGTGCCGGGGAGCGGGTCGCGGTCGTTGGTGGTGGTGCCGCTGGTGTCCCGGTCGCTGAAGGGAGGCACGGCGCTGTAGATGAAATTCCGCCGGCCCTTCAGGTACGGATGCACCGTCTGCACGGCACCGAAGGGCGGGTAATTCTGAGCGGTATAGGTGAAGCTGTAGGTCGTGTTGGGTGTGACGGCGGTGTTCGTGTAGGTCACGGTGCCGCCGGGGTAGTAGAGGCTGCTCGGGTAGGTGGCGGTGGCGGAGTCTGTGGAGGACGGGTTGCCGTTCGGGTCGATGATCCGGCCGGCCGAGGCGCGGGGATTGTGCAGCGCCCAGGTGGCGGCAAAGGTGCCGGCAGTGGAGGCAATGGTGGTGCCGCTGTTGTTCAGTGTGGTGCTCCGCGTCATCGTCCAGATGCCCCACTTCTGGCCGTCGAGGTAGGCGTCGCTGGCATTGCCGAGGCCGGGCGGGTCGATCTGGTCCAGCCAGTAGTTCGTGCGATCCTCAAACCAGCCGGTGGTGGCCGTGCCGGAGCCCAGCCACTGGTCGCTCAGCGTGCGGAGGCGGCGCATGAGCATTTTGTTGATCTCTGGTGCGTTGTAGCAGAGAAGCTTGAGCCGGTTCACCGCGCCCAGCTGGATGGCGCGCTGGGAGTCGATCATGTCGTCAAAGTAGGCCGCGCCTATCTGGGGCGGATTTGCCCCGATGGTGCTTCCCGTCCAGGTGTGCCCGAGCGAAAGGTCGCAATCCCACGGGAGCAGCTTCCAGGTGCCGAGTTTGTCGTAGTCCTTGAAGAGGTAGTAGTTTTTGTGCCCCTGGTCGTTGTTGGTTGTGAGGATGGTCACGGCCAGGTAGTTGACGAGGTTGCAGAGGTCCACGTTGTCATAGCCCCACGTGCGGCGGGCGTTGAGCGTGGTGTTCATGCCTGCCACCGTGGCGGGTTCGGCGCCGGTGTTGAGGCTGTTGACCAGCGTGGCGAGGTCTGTGTTTCCCTCGGACGTGCGGGACTTCTTCTCAACGTTGGTCGCGGCGCTGTTGAGGATGTTGTACATCTTGTAAAGCGCGCCGTTTTCGTCCAGTCCGGCCCGCTTCAGGTAGTCGGTGCCGGCGTTTTCGATCATGTCGTGGATGGAATAGAAGAGGCCGTTCTGTTGAACGCGCACCGGGAACGTGTCGTGCGCCTCCGCTCCAGCCATGCGGTAGGCCTCCCAGACGACGGCGTTGCGGATCTTGGATTTGTCCGCCCAGTTCGAGAGCAGATCGACCGCCTTGACCCGTTTGCCGCCGGGCTTCCAGCGGAAGTCATCGTCCTTGTTGAACCCGACGTTGTGGCTGCGCTTGGCGAAGCCGGCGGTGGACTGGCCGTGGCGGTTGACGAAGATGTTGTCGTAGAATTCGCCGTTGTAGAAGATGGATCCGCGTGAGCCGATGAGGTTGCCCGCGTTGGCCGCGTCCTGGGTGAACCAGTGGAGCACGGGCAGGGCGGAGGTGGCGACGGAGGGGTCTGAAATGACCGTGCCGAAGTACTGGGGCGAGTCCAAGGGATCGGGGTAGGGCGGGTCGGTGCTGACCGCCCCCAGATCATCCGTGGCGACGACGCGCCAGCGCAGCATCTGCCCGGGCAGGGCGAGGGAAACGTCGATGTTCGCGCTGAAGATGCCGTCATTGGCGAGGCTGTCCGCCCCGGTGCCGTCGTCCGACATCGGCAGGGAGATCTCCGGATCGTTGGCAAAACGGGCCTTCAGCGTGACGGAGGCCAGCGGGCGCTTGGTCCGCGCCACAGCGCTGGTGATTTTCAGCAGCGTGGCGGTGACCGGCGCGGGCTGGACGCGCAGCAGGGAATTGGTGGTGTCCGTTCCATCGTCATTGCCCGGGCCGACATCCACCACGGAGTCGATCTTCGTGCCCACGGCCAGCGTGACGGGTTTTGCAAAGCTGACAGTATCCCCCTTCGTCAGGCTGGAGAAAATTTCCACGCCATCGACAAAGAGGTGTCCGACGGTGCCGTCACCGGCGGTGGAGAGCCGGTTGAAGTAGCCGGTGAGGACGTAATTTCCTGCCACTGTGCTCGTCCAGCGGCGCACGGCGGACATCAACGTCTGGGTGGCGGGGTTGGAGTCGCTGGGGTGGTTTCCCAGCTGGCTGATGGTGGTCCACGGGGCTGCGCTGGCCGTATTCAGGTCCCAAAGCGTACCGGTCCAGTAGTTGTACGGCGCTGTCGCCGCGGGCGTGGTGTAGACGCTTTTGTAGGCTCCGGCGCCGGCGCCGCCGTCAAACGGGGTGAAAAGCCCGGTGCTGTACACATTGTTAGTGGCCACTCCCGAGCCGTAGACCGCGTAGCCGTAATTCCAGCCACTCTGCCCCTGATTTCCAGAAAACTGCGTCTGGGAGTCCGCCACTGCACCACCCAGGCTTGGCACGACTGGCTGGGGCGGGTTTTTTGTCGTCTCCGCCACGGACGGCCCTGGCGAGGCCGTGCCGTTCACGTTCACGGCGCCAGGACTGGGGACGGTGAAATAGGCGAAGGTGCCGAGTACGCTGCCATCGCTGCTGGTGGCGGTGATCTCCGCCTGCATGAGGAAGTCGTTGTTCGTGGCGGCAAAATTGTAGCCCTGCACGCAGAGGACGTTTGCCCCGCTGACGAGATGGCTGGCGTCCAAGCGGAAGGTCTTCCACGATGTTGCCTCCGTGTCGGCGTATTCCACGGGGGGCGCGGTGTTCCAGGCGGAGAATGGACTGGGCTCGTTCCACTGGGCCACGGGGGCGGGCACGCCATTGAGCCAGGCTTCGAATGCATCGTCCGCCCGCAGCTTGAGGGTGATCGCGTTGAGCTGGGAGACGTTCGCCACGGTGAAGGCGGCGCGCAAATAGCACGACCGGCTGGTCACATTGTAGAGGGAAGTCTCGATGTCCGAGCCGGCGGGAATGAGCAGGTCATACGGGTCGCTCGCATCCCTCCCGTAACCGATGGGCATGGCGGCGGTGGCCCAGGCAGTGTCGTTGTAGTTTGCATTGATCCAGGTGTTCGCGTTCGTCCCCTGGTTCACGTCCTCCGTGGCGCCGGTTGGCACTTTCCACCGGATCGTGGCGTTGTTCGCCAGCAGGGTCACGGCGGCCTGGTTTTGCTGACGGCCGTAGCTGACATCGGAAAACTGGGCGGGAAAGGTGGGGGCAAACTCGTCCACCACATCCAGGCCCATGCCGCCGGTGCGGTAAAGTCCCAGATATTCGCCGCCTTTGCTCAACTTGAAATTCGTGTGGAGCGCCCTGGCCGGATCCCGACGGTCCTTTTCACTGGCCCAGACGAGGAGTGTGCCGCCTGCCGGGATGGAAACGGACGGGAAGGGCCACTTGTCCTTGCGCAGCGCGTCGTCAGACAAATACCAGCCGCTCATGTTTACTGCGGCGACTGTGGTGTTGCGGAGTTCGATCCAGTCATTTCGCGTCCCGTCATCATCCTTCAGTCCCTGCACGTTGTTGGCGAGGAATTCAGAAATAACGACATCCTGGCCGAATCCTGACGCCACGGTGCCTGTCAGGAGGGCCAGAACCAGCAGCCATGGGGAGGGGCGGGGGTTCATGCGTCCCATTTACCCCGACCGGAACGCTTTTGGCAAGGGCTATCGCTTTTCGAACTGCTGTGCTATTGGCCGACCTGGATGGGGAAGTTCGCCGTGGCCGCACGGCCGGTTCCATCGAGGGCAAAAACAAACACGCGGTAGGCGCCCGGCCTGGCGGGCGCGGTGAGGGTGGCCTGCGCTGCGGCTCCGGATTTCACCAGACCGGGGAGCGGGGAAATGGGGAGGGCTGCACCGTCAGCATCGCGCTTGCCAGTTTCGGGGGCAATCTCCCAGCGCCAGGTCAGCGTGACTCCTTCGGGATCCGCAGCGTCGGCGCTGGCGGTGAACTCGGCACCGGGTGCGAGATTCTTTCCCGCCGCGTCGCTTTTCAGGGACTTCATCTCCGGGGCGCGGTCGGCGGGCGGGTGGCCGGTCCAGAGTTCGTGCACCACGTCCAGCGGCTCGGTGGATTCGCCTGCAGCGGTGAACAGGCCAAACCAGGTGGCACTGCCCTCCTGCTTCTGACCCCAGAGAAAGACGAAACCGCCCAGGCAGCCGCCGCCTGGGGTGATGGTCTTCCGGGCGGCCTCGCGGATCTGCCGGGCCTTTTCAGAACTCGTCTGCTCCAGAGGGGCGTTCCAGGGAGTTTTTGGCTGCTCCCAGAATCCGCGGGCGCCGTATTCGGTGAGCATCCACGGGCGCTTCCAGCCGATCTTCGCCAGGTGCTGGCGCAGGCTGGACAGGGCGCCGTAGGTGTTGATGCCGATGAAGTCCAAATGCGGGGCGAATTCATCCAGGCCGCGGGCCTTGTCCTGGCTGAGGCCGGCGACGGCGGTGAAAGTCGGGTGGTTCGGGTCCTCTTCTTTGGCCAGCTTGGCCAGGCGGTCGATTTGTTTCCAGAAGGCCGGGTTTTTCCCATCACCCTCGGCCTCGTTGCCCAGACCCCAGGCCAGCAATGCGGGGTGATCCCGGTGTTTGCGGATCTGGCCCCGAATGCGCTCGGCCTGTTTGTTGCAGTTTTCGGGATTGTTGTAGGAAAACCAGTTGCACTCCGGCTCAATCCAGAGGCCCGAGGCCATCATCAGGCCTGCGGCGGCGGCGGCATCCAGGTTTTTATCCTGGTCGCGCTCGGACCAGGTGCGGATGGCGTTGCCACCGTGCTCCGCCACGCTGGCGATGCGGTTTGATTGCGCTCCGGCCCCCTTCACAAAAAATGGCTCCCCGTTGCGCAGCAGGCCGCGCTCGGGATCCAGGGTCACCTTTGCCGGTCCCGCCGGGCAGATGCCGGTCAGGAATGCGAGGAGGGTGATGGAAACGACGGAGACAAGGGACCGGGACATGGGCGGACCCTGGCACGTTTTTCTCCGGGGCTCAAGGTTGCCATGGCATGACCTTCGACCGATTGTCCGCCTCGTGCTCCACCGATCCTCCGCCCTCTTTTTTGCCGCCGTCAGCGCCGCGCTGGCGGGCGACCCGGTGTGCCGGCTGGACGTGGAGGTGCTTCCCCGGTTTTACGGGGCGCCGCTGGTCTTTGACTCCGTCTCGCTCACCACCGCGCAGAAACAGACCGTCTCTGTGACGCGGTGCGACTTTCTTCTTTCCGAGCTTGCCCTCCAGCGCGAGGACGGCAGCTGGACCGGGCCTCCGGGCTGGGCGGAATACCTGAGCCTGCGCGAGGGCCGGACAGCGTTTTCGCTCGGCAGCGTGCCGGCTGCGAACTACAAGGCCCTGCGCTTCCACGTCGGGGTGCCCGCAGCCACGAACGCCACCGATCCTGCGAAATGGCCCGCCGGCCACCCGCTGAATCCTTCCGTGAACGGCCTGCACTGGGGCTGGCAGGGCGGGTACATTTTCCTGGCTCTGGAGGGCCTGTGGAAAAAGGGCGCTGGTGAAACGGCCGGGTGGTCGTTTCACGTCGCGAATGACCCGCAGCTCATGACCGTGGAGCTGCCGCTGGCGCTGGACCTCACGCGCGACCAGTCGCTGCGCCTCGGCTTTGATGTGGCGTCCGTTTTTTCCGGCAGGCACCCGGTCACCCTGAGTGCGGAAACGTCCACCACGCACTCCCGCAAGGGCGATCCGCTGGCTGTGGAGCTGAAGGAAAACGCCGGGCAGGCCTTTCGCATCGAGTCCCTCACCGCCGCTGCCGCGCCAGCCAACCGGGCCGGTGCGCGCCGCGTTGCACTCGCTCCCGGGGCCACTCCATTTCGCTTCACCTTCTCTGCCGTATTTCCCCGTCCCGCGCTGCCGCTGGACAATCCGCTGACCGATCAGGGCGTCGCTCTTGGGGAGAAGCTCTTCGAGTCGCCGCTTCTTTCCATCAACAACACCCAGTCCTGCGCCGCCTGCCACCAGACGGGCTCGGGATTTACCGACAACCACAAGGTTAGCGTGGGAGCGGAGGGCGGGCTTGGCACGCGGAATTCGATGCCGATTTTCAACCTCGCGTGGAAGTCCGCCTTCTTCTGGGACGGACGCGCGCCCACCCTGCGGGAGCAGGCGGTGGAGCCGATCCAGAATCCCGTGGAGATGCACGAGACGCTGCCCCGCGTGGTGGAAAAACTGGCCGCCGCCTCCGAGTGGCCGCCGCTGTTCAAGGCTGCGTTTGGCACTCCCGAAATCACAGCCGACCGCATGGCGCTCGCCCTGGAGCAATTCCTCCTCACCCGCATCTCTTCCAGTTCCCGGTTTGACCGCGCTTTCCGCGGCGAGGTCGCGCTGACCGATGAAGAGAAGCACGGGTTCGAACTTTTCCACACCGAGTACGACCCGCGCCACGAGCAGTTCGGCGCAGACTGTTTCCACTGCCATGGCGGTGCGCTCTTTGCCAGCCTGCCCTTCGCGAACAACGGGCTCGACGCCACCTTTGCCGATCCTGGCCGGAGCAAGGTCACCGGTCGCGAGGGCGACCTGGGCAAGTTCGCGGTGCCCTCCCTGCGCAACGTCGCCCTGACCGCGCCCTACATGCACGACGGCCGCTTCGCCACCCTGGAGGAGGTCATCGACCACTACAGCACCGGCGTGAAACGCAGTGCCACGCTCGATCCCAACCTGGCCAAGCACCCCGAAGGCGGCCTCCACCTGAGCGAGGCTGACAAGAAGGCCCTCGTCGCTTTTCTGAAATCCCTGACGGAATCATGAGCCAGCAAAATTCCGACCCACCCCCTCCCGACCAGGGCGGTTTTTTCAGCTGGAGGTTCGAGGTCCATCGGAGCTTCGACGTCATGCTCCTGCTCGGCCTGGCGGGGTGCTGGACCGGCTGTCTGGCCCGGTGGCACTGGTTCCTGGCGTTGTTCGATCATTTCCGGCTTCAGGGGGCGGTCCTGAGTGTTTTTGTGCTCGTGCTTTATGTCGTCCGCCGTCGGTGGTGGCTGGTGGGGGCCGCAGTGCTGACTCTGGCGGTAAATGTCTGGCCGCTCTGGCAGACGAACGGCGTGCCGGTGCCGGGCGCGGCTGCGGGTGGACAGACGGGCGTGAAAATCATTTCCTTCAACGTGCTGACGGAGAACAGGCGCTATGCCGACACTCTGGCGTGGCTGAAGACAGCGGATGCGGACGTGATCCTGCTCCTGGAGGTGAGCCCGGACTGGGAGCAGGCCCTGGCCCCATTGCGGAAATCCCACCCGCACGGCGTCACCCGGCCTCGGGAGGACAATTTTGGCATCGCCCTTTTCAGCCGCCTGCCTCTGGCCGGGTGCGACGTCTCCTCCTGGGTGGATGACGGCATGCCCACCGTGTCCGCCCTCGTACAGGCCGGAGAAAAACGATTCCGCTTCATCGGCGTGCACCCTCTGCCGCCGATGGGCAGGAAGGCTGAAAAAACCATTCAAGCCCAGATGAAAAGCGTGGCGGATTTTGTTCGCCAGCATCCGGGCGAGCCCTGCGTCGTGGCTGGCGACTTCAATGCGACCCCGTGGTCCGCCGCTGTGCAGACGCTGCGCCGCGAGTGCCCGCTCGATTTCCGCACTCCGAAACCTGCGTGGCGTCCGACGTGGCAGGCCCGCTCCCTTTTCGCCCTGCCCATCGACCAGGCGCTCTGCACCCCGCCGCTCTTCTTTGCTTCACGCGAGATCGGACCCGACCTCGGCTCCGACCATCGGGCGCAGGCGCTCGTGCTTGGATGGGGCGCCCCGGATTGAAGGGCGTAGGGTGTTTCCGCCCGCTTACTTGGGAAGTGGCAGGCGGAAAAAGCTGATCTGGTAAACCTTGCGTCCGGGCCACGAGACTTCGTAGCCGGGAAAGCCAGGCAGGGGCTCCGGGGCGTCCGTGCTGATCCACTGCGCGCCGCTGGCGATGGCCTTTTGGAGCCGGGTGCGGTCACCCGTGCGGACCTCCTGCAGATCGGCATCGGCGCGGGTGCGCACCATGAACCCGGCTGCGACGAGGCTGTGGATTTCGTCGAACTGCGCCACGGGATCGTTCCGTTTCATCCACGCTGCCGCCGGGTGGTCGCGCTCCACGCTGGCGAAGAGCAGGCGGCCCCGCAGGTCCTTCCCCGGGCTCAGCGCCAGGTAGCGCTCCCTGATTTCGCCTTCGTTGTCGAGGGCGAAGATGAATTTCCCCGCAGTGGCGGACAGTGCGGGCCAGCCCCGGGTGGTGACGGCTTCGCGCAGGCTGGGCGCATCACCCCGCACGCCGTCGGGAGTCAGCAGGCGTGCGACGGGGAGCACCGAAAGAATTTCCGCCTCCACGTTTTTCAGCTGCTCCGTGTCGAAGGGCGGGGGCTTGATGCGTGGAGAAAAGGAATCGTCCTTCAGCTCCAGCAGCACCATGACGGGCTCGTGCCCGGGGTGGCTGGTGGACCAGGCTGCGAGTTCCTGCAGCGCCTCCCGAAAAGTGGGGACGGTGGTCTGGAAGTCGATGTCCGGGCTGTGCAGGATCTTCAACCCCGGCGCCAGCATCTCCGGCGCGGGCTGGGCTGCCGCTTCTCCGGTCTGCTGTGCAGCCAGCGGCTTCGCATAGACGCCACCTGCCGGATCCGCATAGAGGTCCAGCTCCACCTGCCTGACGGCCAGTTTTCCCAGCTGCTCCTGCAGCGGACGCTGGGTGCAGGCGAGCTTGTCCGCCTCTCCCGGTGCCAGTGCGTTGATGAGCTGCTGCACCTTCGCCGAGGGCGCAATGTGGTAGGAGTTGTGCGTGCCGATGAACTGCAGGCTGGCCAGGCACGGGTCCGGCTCCGCCGCCGTGGCGGGGCTGGCTGTTCCCAGCAGGAGGGCGAAAAAGGAGGGTGCGAATTTCATGAGGGGGCGGCGGGATGCGGCTGGGAGATGGAAACCAGGAGCGATGGAGAAGTGAACACGGGGCCGGACGCGGGTCAAGACCTGGCGGCGGGGGAACTGCACGGACGATGCGCACTTGAAGCAGCTTCGTGCCTGGGATATGAGTGACGGGCAAATCCTCCCACCCTTCTGTGAAGAAAAACCTTCTGATCGCGGTTCTCAGCCTTGCCCTGCTCGGCAGCCTGCTCTTTCCCCGCCGGCCTGCCGCTGTGCCGGAGCCGCCGCCTGTCCGCGAGGCTGCCGTGGTTCCGCCTCCTTCAGAAATGCCGGTGCCGGAGCAGCAGCCGCCTCCGCCGGTGTCGCCGCCCGACCGGTTTGCCCCGATTGTCGCCGCCCTGCATGAGGCGGCGCAAACGCCCGGACTGCTGGGAGCCCCGCTGGGCTTCTGCCTCATCGATGGCGCGGGAAAAGTCGTGGTGAATTTGAATGCCGAAACCGCCTTCATTCCAGCCTCGACTTTAAAGGTGGTGACGACCACGACCGCCCTGCAGCGGCTGGGACCGGACTTTCAGTTTTCCACCCGCCTGCTCGGCACCGTGCCGGTCTCGGCTGGCGTGCTCGCGGGGGATCTGGTCATCGCGGGCGAGGCGGATCCTCTGCTTTCCCTGGAGGACGTCGCCGGCTGGGCCGCGTCGTTGAAAAAACTCGGCCTGAACGAGGTGCGGGGGCGCATCATCGGAGATGGCCGCTTTCTTCAGGGCTCGCTGTACGCTGATTTTTGGAACTGGGGCGACATCGGCAATGGCTACGGGAGCGCCGTCTGCGGGCTGAACCTGGAGCACAATCGTTTTACCGTCACCTTTCGCGGGGCGGATGTGGAGGGCGGCCCCGCGCCTGTCTCCAGCCTGCTGCCGGAGGTCCCGGCGGTGAAAATGGTCAACGAGGTCACCACCGGAGCCCCGGGTTCCGGGGACAATGTCGTCATCCACGGCGGCGAGCGCACCGGCCTCGTCACCTTTCGCGGCACCGTGCCGCCGGGCAGGGAAACGGCCATCATCGGTGCCGTGCCGGATCCGGAGTTGTTTGCCGCGCATCATTTTCGCCAGGCTCTCATCGCGGCGGGCATCGCGGTGAAGGGGGCTGCCGTTTCCATGCACTCGCTGGGGGGGAACCCCGTGAAAGCTGAGGTCGAGCTGCTGCGGCATTCCTCTCCTCCGCTGCTCAAGCTCATCACCAGCATTCACGCCACCTCGGACAATCACGAGACCGAGTGCCTCTTCCGCCGCATGGGCCTGCTGGCAAATCAGCCGCCCGACGTCGTCATCCGCGAGCACTGGAAGGCGCAGGGGCTGGAATTCTCCGGCCTCCGCATGGTGGACGGCTGCGGCCTCGCCCGGGCGGACCACATCCGCCCGCTGGATCTCGCCCGGCTCCAATACCTCGCCGCGCGCGGCCCGCACGGTGCCGCCTACCTGGCCTCCCTGCTTTCAGACGGCCCCGTGCGCTGGAAGGGCGGCGCCATGTCCAGCATCCGCTCCTCCACCGGCTACATCACCACAGGCCCGGGGGAGGTCTTTTGTTTTACGCTGATGGTGAATCACTACTCGGACAGCAAATCCGTCAGTGAACTTCGCCGGATCGTTTTTGATCTCATCAGCCGCCTCCAGCCTTAGAAGGTAAATCCGCCAAACCACCACGAAAGTATGAGCCGCAAACTCCTCCTCCGCATCGCCGGGACCCTCGCCCTCATCACCTGCGCGGGCCACACCGTGGGCACATTCATGTCCGTGCCCGTGGAACAAAAGGCCATGCATTCCGCCATCGCCACGATGAAGGCGACAATGGTCCCCATGCCCGTCGGCGCGGCGCGCAGCTACATGCAGATCCTTGATGGCAATAATCTCTGCACCAGTGTTTTTCTGCTGCTCTGCGCCGCGCAGCTCTTCGCCGTGGCCGGCGCCCCTGCCATTCACGCCACCAACCGGATCCTGCTCTTCACCGCCTTCGCCCTGGCCTGCTTTGCCGTCATCAGCGCCCTCTACTTTTTTCCGGTTCCCACCGTTCTCACCGGGCTTGCCGCAGGGTTGAGCCTGATGGCACGCTCCCGGTCGGATGGGGCAAGATGAACGGCATGCACGACAGCTTGAAGCATCCGCAGCTGCCCCATGAAGAAACTGCCGGCAGCATCTCACTCGCGCCTGTGACGCGAAACACGCCTTCTTTCTGGACCACATCCTGCCGCAGGCCGCACCAGCCACCTTCTCCCCCGTCTCGCCGGATCACGAAAAAGCTAAGGGGCTTTGATACAAGGCCAGGGAAAGCCAACAAGGAAGGTTCCACCCTGAACGCCGTAGCGCCTGCATTGGGTTACCTAACCGAAGAGGAATTTGCCAAATACGTTGTGCCTGAGCGCATGGCCCGGCCATAATTCAGTGAGGCATTTCGAACGGGCAATTCAGTCGCTGCGGTGATTGAATTGCCCGTTTCTGTAATGCAGTAGACAGTGGAAACCTAACCTTTGGATCAAGGAACAAGGCTATAGGGTTTATTAAACTTGTTGCTGGGTTCATAAAAATTTGGCTCCCAAAATTTGTATGCGGTAAATTCTCCATGTTTTTGAGGCCCTTCCTGAGGAACGAGTTTGTTTATGAATGACATGCGGCTCCCGAAAGCTTTTATGTGGAATTTATTACTCTGTGGGAGGTGAAGAGGTGCCGCTAAGCAGTTTTCGAAACAACCTAAAGTGCGTTCTTTAAAATCTCTTGGTTTTTCGAAAAATTCATCTATCCAAACCAAAAGGGAGCCCGTTACAACTATGGGTGCCGCGGGGTAAAGTTTTTCACCGATTTCTCGTTTGGGATGTAGGCACAGATTAAATGTTTCACAATTCGGATTCTGTTTCATGTAGTTGCCGACCGTGTCATTGAAATCTCGAATGGAGCAGGCCGCCCCCATATAAATAATCCGGTCAACCTTGATGCCGAGCCTTTTAGGCGACGCTTGCATCGCGCGAAAGCCTTCATTTAAAACAATTGTTCCCATGCTGTGTCCAACCAACGATACTTTTAGCGTCGGTTTGGTTTTTTGCCAACCCTTGATGAGTGCAAATAATTGACAAAGAATCCCGTCTTCCGCCCCGGCTTCCGTATCTTCGTATTTAATCATGGTTGGGTGTCGATATGTAAGCGTTTTTGCGCGTCTCATCATGTTATTCCATGATGGAGTTCCAAGAGCGTCATATGCGAAGCTAAGGGGTAATGTGACAGGAAAACCAACTACATTAACGATTCCTGAGAGTCTTGATTGAGCAGTGGATGTGTTTTTTCCAAGGCTGAATTCAAAGGGGAGGTTACTACCGCCCTCTGGATGGTAGTAATAATTGTCATACAATTTGTTTTCGAAGTCTTGATCTGGTAGATAGCGCTTCATATTTGTTGCGACTGCATGGCGTAACGTGCAGGCTTCCCGATTTGCTTTATAAACGGTATCGATGTTGAGAAGGCCCTTCCGAATAATTTCCAAGGTGTTTACAGGAATTGCCGCTGCCCCTGAGGCCACGTCGGTTGAAAAGCGCGTTGGTGCCGAAAGTGCGACAGCTAAATCATCGAAGGCACCATCTGGGTCTCGGGTGTTTACTCCGGCGTAATCGTTCGTTAGATGCCAACCGAAGCTTGAGAATAACCCCGAATTCCAAGTGATAAATATGGGAAAAACCTTTCGTTTCGAGTTCTTATTTTCTCGTTGGATGGATTCGGTTATATCGCGAGCTCTTTTAATTCGGTCAGCTTCGTTGTTAAGTCCGCCGTGAACAAAAAGGAGGATTTCATCGTAATCTTCGTTCGTGTATAGGTGTTCCAGTGAATCTAGTTTTTCTTCCGTGGCTTTCTTCGCGTTTTCTAAGCGTCCATCCGACACTTTATGAGTTGGGTAGTGGTGATAGAGCCCGTAAGAGTCAGTTGTTACGATGTGATGATCTTTGTAATTGCTATAATAGTGCGTCTGACAGGATGTTATGAATGCTGCGATAGAGGATAGTGCGAATATTTTAAATCTTTGCATAAAGAATTATTTCTGTCTTTCTGATAGGAAATTGTTTTTTTAGGGTGGCATTGGGTTGGGAATCGGAACCGGGGGGTAAGGGGGGGAAGGTTGAATTATGAAGGATAAAGGAGGAACCCGATGCGCTCCGTTGCCTTGTGAGGGTCAATTTTGGTGTTTTGCATGGGGTGGCGGAGCGGTTCATGGTGGATTTCCTATTCTCGTGAGCATAGCTTTCCTGCTGCGCGTTGCCAAGGTTTTTCTTGGCTGCGGATTGCTCTGGGTTTCCTTCGGTCACTTCCTCGCGTTTAGGCGGAGTCTAGGACGAGGATGAGTCCGTCTCCGAGGTCAATTTCTGGGGCCTTCCAGGCTTGGTCGGTGCTTGCGTCTGTGCTTTGGTCCCAGAGCTCGTGGGTGTCAGTAGCAGGGGCTTCGTCGGCGGCGGCGGGGATCCCTCCTCGGATGGCTTGCCTGGGTGGGTTGATAGGTTCGAAGGTGTCGATGTAGAATGGCGGCTCGGGTGGTGGTGGTAGGCTGATGAGGGATTGCCAGAGGCCTCGGGTTTTGTTGGAATAGACCCCGTAATAGCGGATTACTTGCTGGCCTTTGGGTGGGATGCGTTCGATGGTGGCAGCGAAGAAGTCGGTGGCTTTGAAGACTGTGAAGTTGCGTTTGGTTTGCCAACTGCGTCGGGAGCGGCAGATGACGGTTTTGTTGTCGGGGTTCCAGGTGATTTTCTGGAGGGAGAAAGGGGCGCGGAGGAGGTATTCGGCGAGGCGGCGGCGGCCTTCGGTGTCCTGGAGGGCGACGGGGGCTTCTCCGCCGTTGTCGATGTGGAAGCCGCTGTGTTTCCGGGAGAGGAGGTCGGTAACTTTGCGTTGCCTGATGAGTTTGGCGGCCAGGAGGGCTTGGAGGAAGCAGTGGCGGAAGTGTTCGGCCATGGGGCCATGGGGCCATGGGGCCGAGGGGTTCGGCGGGCATGGTGTGGAATTTGCCGTCGGCATCGAATAGTCCATCCGCTGCGAGAATGTGGATGTGGGGGTGGAGGAGATGGTTGCGTTTGCGGAAGTTGCTGCGGTGTGCGCCGCATGGTCTTGTCCCGTTGTACCCGGCTGAGGACAGGCTGTTCCCCTGTCCACTACGGCGGGGGGCATTGGGGAAAGAGTAAACGCAGTTCGCCTCGATGACCAGTGGACGCAATCCCTCAATCCGCTGCAGTGGCTCCTTGCGGCAGGGAGCGGAAAACCCGGCTTTTGCGTCCGGGGCACTCCGGTGCTTGGTTGCGGCATGATTCGTCTGGGGTTGATCGTGATTCCGTCTGGGGTGGCTCTCCTGCGGGGGGGGGGGCTGCGCGGGGGCACGTGGACTCGGCGGAGTATGTGGCGACGCTGACGGCGCAGATCGAGAAGGGGGACAAATCCGCGCCGACGTATTATGCACGCGGGGTGGAACTGCGGACGCTGGGGAAGCTGGAGGCATCCGAGGCGGACCTGCGGGAGGCGGTGCGGCTGGACCCGAATTTCCTGCCGGGCCGGAAGGACCTGACGCGCACTCTGGTGGCGGAGAAGAAGCTTGCGCGAAGGGACGGACCACATGCGCATAACGGGACTGTTGCGCAAAGTGAATGTACTGAGGGACAGACCACACGCGCAAAGGAATGGATGGGCAAGGGAATGGGGGGCACAGAGCAAGTAACTGACTGCAAGAGCGGGTGTAACTGAGAGGAACCGCCCGGCCTTTTTATTTGTCAGGTGGTGCCCAGGAAGGCGGGCGCGGGGCGGGCACGTAATGGACGCGGACGTCAGGGGAGGACTTTGGCCCGGTAAAATTTTTCCGGACCCTCCCGAAAGTCGGCGCCGCGGAGGAAGCCGCCGGTGCCGGCCATGGGCGGGCCGATGTCGTCCCAGAACTCGAGGTCTGTGGACGACTGGAATTGATAGTTGGCCGCAGTCTCGGAGTTCCAAATGACTTCGACTGCGCCCACTCCGGTGGTGGGCATGGGGTTGATGACGTCAGGCCCGGCGGTTCCTGTCGAGAGGGAGACGTCATCGATCAGGGTCACCCAGTGACCGGAATTGGCGGTGCCCATGGCCTGGATGAAGCCGATGGTCAATTTTGTGGCGCCGCTGGGGGGCGTCACACTGGCGGTAACTTTGGTCCAAGCGGTTCCGATGCCAGAGAAGCTGGTGAAGATGGGGCCACCCACCACGCCGTTGGTGGCATTGTAGAAAAAGACGTGGTACTGGGGATTGGCCCCGCCCACTTTAGCCGGATGCGCAGCGTAGAAGGACAGGGTGTAGGCCGCGCCAGCTTCCACCTCAAAGGGGAGGCTGCGCACGTCCGTATTCGGCGCGGGGACCGGGCCGGTGGCTGCGGTGGTGGACTCGAGCTGGAGCATCTTCTCGCCGCCATGCGGAATGACGGCACCGTAGGAGGATGTGATCGTCATGCTGGCTCCCGTGCTTGGAGGGACTGCGATGGCCCACTTGTCGGAGCCAAGCGAGTTGACCCCGGGATCCTCAAACCCCGGGTTGGGAACGGAATTGGCCGGAGCGCCCGGAGTCACCTCCAGCACCTGGTAAAATTCGGAGGGAGTTTCATCGAGCCGTGATTGCACGGCGGCGCCTGTGACGGCGGGACCGAGGTTCACCCAGGCCGTCTCATCGGACGACTCCTGAGGCTTACGGGGCGGGTTTGATGTAGTCGCCGCGGCTGAGGTATTTTTCGATGAAGCAGTAGATGATGATGAAAAGGTAGCGGCTGCCCATTTCGCGCATTTTGAGTTTGGCTACGCCGGCTTTTCGGTTTCGCCAGGAGATGGGGACGACTGTCCAGGTGAAGCCGCGGACGATGGACTTGAGGGGGATCTCCACAGTGAGGTTGAAATGCGGGGAGATGAGGGGGGCGACGCCATGGATGACTTCGCGGCGGTAGGCTTTGAAGGCGTTGGTGGTGTCGTTAAGCTTGATGCCGAAAACGATCCGGATCATCGTGTTGACGATGCGGTTCATGACCATTTTCACCGCAGGGTAGTCGTGGGTGGCGCCGCCCTTGATGAAGCGGCTGCCGAAGACGCAGTCCCAGCCTTCGTTAAGTTTCTGCCAGTAGACGAGGGCGTCGCCGGCGTCGTCGGACTCGTCGGCCATCATGACGCAGAGGGCGTCTCCGGTGGCGGCCTTGAGCCCGCAGATGATGGCGCGTCCAAAGCCGTTCTGACCCAGGTTTTTCACGGGGCGGAGCTGGGGAATGCGGGCGGCTTTTTCCTGAAGGAGGGGCCAGGTGCCGTCGGTGCTGCCATCGTCGACGACGACGATCTCGTGGGGCACATGATTGGCGGTGAGCAGCTCGTGCAGGTGGTCGATGGTCTGGCCGACGCTGCCCTCTTCATTGCGCGCGGGGATGACGAAGCTGAAGCAGGTCAGCTGCGGGGCGGTGGGGTTGGGCTGGTTGTGGCGGGCGACCATGCGGGAAAGGGCGGGCGTGTTTCAGCCTCCGGTGAGGCCGAGCCAGTGCGGGTGGGTTTCAGCGTGGCGGGCGATCTCGTCTAGAATGGCGGGGAGCGGCGTCTGCGGCTGCCAGTCCCAGAGGCCGGCGGCGCGGCGGCTGTCGAGGACGATCCAGGGGAGGTCGAAGGGGCGCTCCGTGCCATCGCGCAGGATGTCGTGCGGGCCCCAGCGGTCTGCGGCCCAGGCGCTGAGTTCGGCGAGGGACATGCTGTTCGGCACGCCGCCGGCGACGTTGATGATGCGCTCTCCGGTGCGGTTGGGGGAAGCGATTTGCCTGCGGAGGAGGGGGACGAGGTCGCGGGGGTGGAGGGCGTCCCGCACCTGGTGGCCGTGGCCGCCGAAGCCGAGGTAGCGCAGGGGGCGGCGCGCGCGCCAGGAGTGAAGCCAGAAGCTGTAGATGCCCTGGTCGGCCCTCCCGAACTGCCCGGCCCCGGCGAGCACGCCGCAGCGGTTGATCCAGACGGGAAACTGAAAGGCGCTGCCGTACTCGAGGGCGAGCACCTCCGAGGCGAGCTTGCTGGAGCCGTAGAGCGAGAGGGGCGGGGTGGTGGAGAAGTCCTCGGCAAACCCCGCCGCGCTGAGGCCGGGAGCGCGCTCGCTGATTTCCGGGACGAAGCGGAGGCCGTCCGCCACGACGGGCACGGCGCTCATGCCGGGGACGGAGTAGACGCGGCTGGTGCTGAGCAGAATGAAGGCAGCGCGGTGCTGGCGGCAGTACTCGAGGAGATTGATGGTGCCGGCAAGATTGTGCTCCATGAGCTGCCGGCTGCTGCTTTTCCCGTCGACGCCGGCGAGGACGCTGGGGTTCGCTGCGGCATCGATGACGACGTCCGCTGCGGGGAGGGCGTCGAGGTCAGCGGCGGAGCGGAGGTCGGCGTGGTGAACCTTGATGCCGAGGGCGCGGAGTTCGCTGCGGTTCACCTCGGAGCCTTCGCGGACAAAATTATCGAAGCCGAAGATCTGCCAGGAGGGCTCGGCGTCGTGGAGGGTGCGGGCCAGCCAGGAGCCGACAAAGCCGCAGATGCCGCTGATGAGGACGCGCATGAGGGAAGGGGGCTACGCAGTGGTGCAGGCGGTGTGGATTTCCTGGAGGATCTCCCTCAGGCCGTAGCGGTACTGCCAGCCGGGGTAGTGCTGCTGGAATTTCCGGACGTCAGAGACCCACCAGATGTGGTCGCCGGAGCGGTTGTCCTCCACGTAGGTGTGGTCGAGTTTTTTCCCGCTGATTTCCTCGCAGAGGGCGATGGCTTCGAGCATGGAGCAGTTGCTGTGGCGGCTGCCGCCGATGTTGTAGACCTCGCCGCTGCGGGGGGCGGCGGTGAAGTGCATGAAGGCCTCGACGAGGTCGAAGCTGTGGATGTTGTCGCGCACCTGCTTGCCCTTGTACCCGAAGACGCGGTAGGGGCGGCCGGTGACGGTACACTTCATCAAATACGAGAGGAAGCCGTGCAGCTCGGCCCCGGCGTGGGCGGGGCCGGTGAGGCAGCCTCCGCGAAAGCAGGCGGTGCGCATGCCGAAGTAGCGGCCGTACTCCTGCACCATGACGTCCGCAGCCACCTTGCTGGCGCCGAAGAGGGAGTGCTTGCTCTGGTCTATGGTGAAGTGCTCGTCGATTCCGGGCTCGTACTGGTGGTCGGGGGCGATCTCCCAGCGCCGGGGGAGTTCGACGAGCGGGAGGGAATTCGGCGCGTCGCCGTAGACTTTGTTCGTGCTGGTGAAGATGAAGGCGGCCTCCGGGCAGTGGAGGCGCGTGGCCTCCAGCAGGTGCATGGTGCCGATGGCATTAACGCCGAAGTCGGTCATGGGCTCGCGGGCGGCCCAGTCGTGGCTGGGCTGGGCGGCGGTGTGGACGACGAGGCTGACGCGGGAGCCGTGCTTTGCGAAGATGGCGTGTACGCCCGCCTCATCACGAATGTCAACCGCCTCGTGCGTGTAGCCGCCGGGCAGGCGGGAGAGCGCCTTCACGGTCTCAGCGGTGCTGGACTCCGCCCCGAAAAAGTAGGCGCGCATGTCGTTATCGATGCCGGCCACGTCATAACCGTCCCGGAGCAACCGTTTGACGGTCTCCGAGCCGATTAATCCCCCGCTCCCGGTTACGATGGCTGCCTTCTTCATCCTGTGGAACGTCTTCCATGCAGGCAGGGCAAGATCAAATGCGATTTTCTCCGCTTCTCACTTCCCGGGGACGGGAAACTCGCCCGGAATGCGGCGGATGCGCCATGCCTCCCCGCCCATGGCATAGGCGCGGAGGAGGGTGCCGGGTGCGCCGGGCACGGGCGCCTGGTCAAGCACGACGCGCCAGCCCTCGTAATGGCGCTCCTCCTGGTGGCGGCGGTCGCTGTCGTTGAAGTAGTCGGCCGGCATGGTGGGAAACTGGAAGGCGATGATGCGCTCCTCCCCGGCGGGTTCCTGGGCGGTGATGAGGATGAGGTCGGGGATTTCGCCGATGTTTTTGCCGCCCTCGCAGACTCCCTGGAGGACGATTTTTCCCCCGGCGGTGCGGCCCGCCGTGTCGATGCGGGCGGACTTGGCGGTGAGGGGGCCGGCATCGCGCAGGGTGGCGATGCGCGTGTCGTCAATCATTTTCACACCGCGCAGGCGGCCCTGGTCGTGGAGGAAGATGGCGGCGGTTTTGACCGAATCCGGGCCGCCGTGCTGGATGACGCGGTCTGGGAAAAGCGGCAGCACCCTGGCCAGGCTTAGGGCCGCGCGGTTTTGCGCCAGGACATGGTGGAAATGGCGCATGGCATTGGCGCCGTCGAGCCAGTTGACCACCTGGAGGGCGAGGAGGACGGCGGCGGCGGCCATGGCGCGGCGGCGGGGCAGCAGGAGGGCGGAGAGCATGACCACGCCGAGCATGAAAAAGAGGGTGAAGACCACGTAGCGCGGGGCGAGCGCGGTGGTGTAGCCTTTGCCCATGCGGGCGAGGGCGATCATGAGGGTGTTTAGCAGGGCGAACCCGCAGCAGGCGAGCCACGGCCAGGCGGAGGCGAGCAGCGGGAGGTCGTCCCGCAGCCGCCAGAGCTGCCAGAGGCACGCTGCGAAGACGGCCGCTGCGCCTGCGCCTGCGAGGAGGCAGAGGATTTCCGGATCCACGGGCGTGCCATGGCCAAGTGATCCGCCGAGGACGACGAGGAGGTACTTCGCTGTCATGAGCGGGCGGGTGAGCAGGCTTTCCGCACGCTCGGCGGCGCGGGCCTGTTCGTGGACGGCGCCCAGGGAGGGCAGGAAAACCATGCCCAGCCACGTGAGCGCGAGCGCCAGAATCACCGAGCCGGAGAGCCACCAGCGGGCGTGCGGGAGCCGGCCGGAACTGGCGTGCAGCCAGACGAGGGGGAGCAGCAGCCAGGCAATGGTGAACCCCGAGCCAAACGAGAGCGCCCCAAGGCTGGCAAAGAACCAGGCTCCGGCAACGGCGCGCCCCGTGGCGGCGCGGGAGAGCGACCACAGGGCGAGGGCGAGGCACATGCCGACGATGTAGTTTTGAAAACAGAAGTCCCACAACCACGTGCTGCCGGCAGCGGTGGTGAAGAGCAGGGAATTTGCGAAGAACAGGAGCCAGCCGCGCGTGCGTGTTTCGGCAAAGGTGCGCTTGATCATGGCCGCCACAGCCAGCGCGGCCCCGAGGGTGAAGGTCCACGCCGCGAAGGGCAACCAGCCGACGTCGCCTTTCGTGACGTGCATGGCGAACCAGTAGATGAGTTTTCCTGGCACGGAGGGGTGCGGGCCGTGAGTGGCGAAGAGTTCGCACACTCCGTAGGCGCCATTCTGCCAGGAGCGGTAGGCCTCCACGAACCACCATGAGTCAAAATACGGCACATTCACGCGATGCACTGCGATGAGGAGCAGTGTGATCAGGGCGGGCAGCCACGGCAGGCAGCGGGTGGGAAGGGAAGAGGTCAGAGGATTGCGGATTGGACGTTTCAGGAGCACAGCGTTCGGTCATGTACAACGCGGAACCACGGTTTGCGCAACCGTGAATCCGCAACGCCGGAATGGTCTGGCAGGGGACGAAACGGAGATGACCGAGAATCAGAGGCCAGAACGGGCGCGAAGGGGCACACTTGTCGCGCACGGCGGGCCTGCTATTCCAGGAGGAACGAGACGCTGACGCTTGCCGAGATGCTGATCGTGCCCGGGGCAAAGGAGGCGCTGCCTTCGTCGCCAGCAGCCTCGGTGGACTGGCTTTGCACCTGGGCGAAATTCCCGTTGTTCATGAATGCAGCCCGTCCGCTGTAGCTGGCTCCTTCCATGATGGTGTGGGGTTTGCCGACTTTCGCTCCGAGTTCCTCAGCGAGAGCGGTGGCCTTCTCCTTCGCGGCCCGGATGGCCTTCGCGCGTGCTTCGTCGCGGTATTTGCGGAGCTGCGAGGTCCGCAGCACGGCCTGCTGGACATCCGTGGCGCCCGCAGCCACCGCTGTCGCGGTCATGTCGGGCACCTGTTTGACATCATGCAGCGTGCAGCTGAAGGACTGCACGACCCGGTAAAAGCGCACCTTGTCCGTCTCGCTCCGGTTGTTGGAGTAGTCGGGGGAGATCTCGACCTGTGAGGTCTGGAGGTCCACTTCCGGAATGCCCGCCGCCCGCAGCGCAGCCAGCAGTTTCACCGCCCGCTCCGCCTGCTGTTTTCTCGCCACCGCCAGATCGGCACTGCGCGTCTCGACCTGGAAACTCAGATCCGCCAGGTCGGGCACGACGCGAATCTCTGCGCTGCCCGTGGTTGAAACCAGCGGAGGGGCTGCCTGCTGCTGCCCGGAGGCAGCGCTGGAAATGGAGAGAGCGGCGAGAAGGAGAGCGAGTTTGGTTTTCATGAACGGGTTTGTGGATGGGGTGGAAACCAGGGCATCAGGAGGATGGGTCCGGCCTCAGAATACCGCATGGAGAGTCTTCGGACAACTTCTCCGCTTCGCGGCTTCAAATGCGCCCGCCATCCCAATGGCCTTCACCAAAAACGCCCGGGTGTCCCTTGCCGGTCCAGGCTGCCGGACTTCACGCCCCGGTGGACCGCGGCCGCTTCAGAATGGCGTTCACTGAATTTGTCCTGCCTTGGCCGGTCTGGACCTCGAACATGGAAACCAGTTCCCAGCCCCGGGCGCCGAGATGGTTGAGTTCTGCAGACAAGGCGTCGGTGTCGACCACTCTCCCGGCGAAAAACCCCGAGTAGGCCTCCACTTTCAGGACCATGTATTCCCAGAGAACAGGCATGATGAAAGATGCTGGTTTTCCGGCGCAGGCGGGGGAGCGGCCTCCACCCGCGCCATGGGGTCGTGGTTTGGATTACACGTTGAAGCGCCAGTCGACCACGTCGCCATCCTGGACGACGTATTCCTTGCCCTCGATGCGGAGCTTGCCGGCCTCGCGGCATTTGGCGAAGGAGCCGAGGGTGATGAGGTCCTGGTAGGCGGTGATTTCCCCGGCGATGAAGCCGCGCTCGAAGTCGCCGTGGATGACGCCCGCACACTGCGGCGCCTTCATGCCGGCGGTGAACGTCCAGGCGCGGGTTTCTTTTTCCCCCGTGGTCAGGTAGGTGCGGAGGCCGAGCAGGTGGTAGACGGCGCGAATGAGGTTCGACACGCCGGAGGACTCCGCCCCGAGGCCGGTGAGGTACTCCTTCGAGTCCTCAGCGCTGAGGTCGATCATTTCCTCCTCGATGAAGGCGCTGATGACGCAGGCCTCCGCCCCGTGGTGCTCCTTCGCGTATTTCATGACCGCAGCCACATGCGGGTGGCCGGCGGGGTCCTTCGTGGCGGTGCCCAGCTGGTCTTCTGCCACATTGCAGGCGAAAATGGTGGGTTTGCTGGTGAGGAGGAAAAGCCCCTTCATCAGTTTGGCCTCGGCATCCGGGACGTCCAAAGTCAGCGCCGGTTTGCCCTCGTTCAGGTGGGGCAGCAGCTTGTCGATCAGCTCGACTTCGGCTTTCGCTTCCTTGTCGCCGAGCCGGATGCGCTTTTCCTTGGTCGAGCGCTGTTTCTCCAGCGTGGCCAGGTCGGCCAGGACCAGCTCGGTGGTGATGGTCTCGATGTCGCGCACCGGGTCGATTTTGCCGGCCACGTGGTGGATGTCGTCATTCTCGAAACAGCGCACCACCTGGACGATGGCGTCCACCTCGCGGATGTGGCTGAGAAATTTGTTGCCCAGGCCCTCGCCCTGGCTGGCCCCTTTTACGAGACCGGCAATGTCCACGAACTCAATCGCCGCCGGGACGATCTTTTGAGTCTTGGAGAGTTTCGCGAGCACGTCGAGCCGCTCGTCCGGCACGGTGACGATGCCCTGGTTGGGCTCGATCGTGCAGAACGGGTAGTTGGCCGCCTCGGCCTTGCGGCTCCGGGTGACGGCGTTAAAAAGGGTGCTTTTGCCCACATTGGGCAGTCCAACGATGCCAGCTTGTAACATAGCCGCGCAGATTAGGGGGAAACGCGGGCGGCGCAATGGCGAATGCGCGGGTTGGGAAAGGAGCCCTGGATCACGCGCCCTTCGGCTCTGGCACGCCCAGGTTCCGGCAAATGGAGCGGCTGAGGTGTTTTTTGATTTCGGCGTGTCGCGGAATTGCTTCCCGCCGCTTCATGACAGGCAGAGTGCGGTCTCCTCGGCGTCCGGGTCGTCGGAGAGGGCCTCCTCGCGATTGAGGCTGAGTATCAAACCGACTGCCTCGGAAAGATCCGCGAGGCACTCTTCCCTGGTTTCCCCTTGTCCATTGGCGCCCGGGACTTCAAGGCATGTGGCCCAGAACCCGCCCTCGCCGGGCAGTCCGCGATGGAGCATTGCTGTGAGTTGTCTTTGCACGCCCGGATTTTACCTCGCCGATTCGGAGTGTAAAGCACCCCGGCATAAACCGCGAGTGCTGCCGGAAAGCGCGGCGGGAGTGGATTCGGAAATTTTTTCACTACCCGTGTAATTTTCCCCCCGCCCGTCCGACACAGGGGGCATGAACCAGACCTCCACACTCCCAAATCCACCCCGGCGGCGCCGGGGCTGGCTCCATCTGCTCCAGGTGCTCGCCTGCCTCGGCCTGCTGCTGCCGTGCGCGCGCTCTGCGCCGAATGTCATCATTTTCTATGTGGATGACCTGGGCTGGCCGGACGTGTGCGACCAGTGGACGGCGGATCTGGCCACCATGAGCGGGCTGGGGGTGCAGGGGGCGACGGACCTGGTGACGCCGAACATCAATACGATCGCCACGAACGGTGTGCGCTGCCTGAATGGCTACGTCTCGTGCCCGGTGTGCAGTCCATCGCGGGCCGGGTTGATGACGGGCCGGCACCAGCAGAGGTTCGGTTATGAAATGAACCCCGGGCCGAATCTGGAGTACAACCCGATCTTTGGCCTGCCGCTGACGGAATGCACGATGGGCGACCGGATGAAGGCGCTGGGGTATGCCACGGCGTGGGTGGGCAAGTCGCACCTGGGCGCACTGGACCAGTACCACCCAGTGAACCGCGGGTTCGACACGTTCTTTGGGTTTCTGGAGGGGCACCACGACTACTGCGCGGAGGGAAATCCGGGCGGACTCTGCTACGAGTATGACGCCCCGCCTCCGCCGCAGGTGCCACCGCCGCCGGACCCCATCCAGCGGGCGGCGACGCCGGTGGATGCGACGCACCGGCCCATCGTGGTGAATGAAACTGACTACCTTTCGACCGTCTTCGGACGCGAGGCGGCGAAGCGCATTCACGACCATGTGACCGACCACCCGGCGCAGCCGTTTTTTCTCTACCTGCCCTTCAACGGAGTGCACGAACCGCGCCAGGCCACTGCGGACCTGCTGAACCGCACCGCGCACAAGTTTCCTGGCGAGACGCTCGCGAACTACTCCATCCGCCACAGCCTGGCGGCGATGCTCCTGGGCGTGGATGACGCCATCGGTACCGTGCTGGCCGAGCTGAATGCCCACCCGGGCCTGATGGAAAACACGCTCATCGTTTTCAGCAGTGACAACGGAGCGCCCCCGCCCGACCGCGAGGACCGGAACGGGTCTGTGAGCCTGCCACTGAAGGGAAACAAATCCGCGCTCTACGAGGGCGGCATCCGTGTGCCCTACATCGTGCAATGGAAGGACCACCTGACGCCGCGCGTGGTGATGGCGCCGGTGAGCACGATGGACGTCCTGCCCACCTGCGTGGCGGCCGCTGGTGCGGAGATCCCGGCGGCCTGGCAGCTGGACGGAAAAAACCTCCTCCCGCTCCTGAGCGGTGCCACCGCGCAGCCGCCGCACCCGCTCATGTACTGGCGTGTGGAAACCGGACGCGCGGATGAAATGGAACCCGGCCCGCGCGCCCTGCGGCAGGGAAACTGGAAACTCATCAAACCCTCCTGGGCGGCCAACTGGGAACTCTACGACCTGTCCACTTATGCCGGACTGCGGGAGACGGAGAATCTGGCGGACGCCCGTCCCGACAAGCTTCAGGAACTCATCCCGCTCTACGAGGCCTGGGCCGCCACGCTGCCGCGACCGCGCTGGGACTACAATGACCCGGACTACGTGACACCCACTTTTGTCCTGGAAGACGTGCGTGCCGGATCCACGACGGCGGCCGTCATCGCGCCGGAATTTCTGCCGGGCACAAACCTGGCCGCCTGGCAGGATGACGCGGGCCGGCTCTGGCGCGGCACGATGGACCTGGCGACGGGCTTTCCCACCGGCACGCCCGTGCAGGTGGACACAGGCCTGGCCCCGCCCTCGGTGAACAACGAGGGGCCGCAGTGGGGCGTCTCGGCAAACGGAGCATCGCTTTTCTACACGAAGGCTGGTGCGGGCGGACGGCTGCAGATCTGGAAAAATGGCAGCGCCCTCACCACCTCCACCACGGCGGACAGCACTGGTGCGCGGGTCAGCCAGGATGCGGCCGCAGCCAGCGTCGGCATGATCTTTAACCGGCCCGCCGCAGTGGTCGCTCCCGAGACAGCGCCCTCCACCGCCACCGCCCTGCCGAACCAGGCCGCCGTGGAGCAAAACGGCCGCTGGATACCCGGCAGTGCGGACGTCGTCTACGTCCGCACCGGCGCCCCGACGCAGCTGGCCCGCTACAGCACGGCCACGGGCACGAGCGTGACCCTCACCTCCGACTCCGGCAGCAAGACTGACGCCTGGGCGTTCATCGCACCCGAGCATGGCGGGGAACTCTGCTACGCCTGCGTGGTGGACCGGCTGGGCATCGCCATCTATCGGGACCTGCATCGCGGTGGCGGCCTCTTCGACCGCGTGGCCACACTGGCCCTGCCTGCCGGAGCCCAGGCGAGGTATCTTTTCCAGATGAAGCCGCTGGCCGGTCTGCGCGGGTTCAATGGAGTGAGCTGGTTCACCTGCGCTGCGTACCAGAACAACGATGCGGCCAGTCCCGGTGCTTCAGGTATTGTCATGCTCGGCCTCGGGCCGGATGCTGCGCACCGGCTGCCGATGCCCCAGCCTGTGACCGGCCACAATGATCTCTGCGCCGAGTGGAAATCCCTGACCCTGCGCCTGAGCGACCCCGCCGCCACTGGAGTGGCCAGCGGACCGGAGACGGTGATCGGCGAGCGTGAGGTCTTCTGCTACTACACCCGCACGCCCGTCTCCGGTCTGCCGCAGCTGCGCCGCACGCGCACGGGGCTCATGCGCCCCGAGGCCGGGGAGGCTTCCGGTTTCACCACCCTGGCCCACCTGCGCGACTACACGCCCGGCGCCACGGACACCACCACCGGCCAGCGCATGGGCGGCACGGAGACCTGCGCGCTGGTGGCGCACGAGGGCAGGCTCTTCGCCGCGCTGGGCAGCCGGGGAAATGACACGGCCCACGCCTCGTGGAGCGGCGTCCAGATTCTGGTGAAGGACACGGAGGTCACGCCCTGGCGCGTGGATCACACGGGACTCTTGAGCACTCTTTTTTCCGGACACCTGAGCGTGGAGGGAATGACGGAACTCAGCTTCACCCGCCAGGGGGCCGTGCCACTGGGGGCTCCGGTGCGCCACATCGTCGCCGGGCTGGTGGACATCGGCACGGTGGGCCAGTTCCTCGCCAGCGCCCGCACGCGCACGGGACCCGGCCAGTGGGAGCACTCGGAGGTGGCCACCACGGTGGATCCGTCAAATCCGCTCTGCTTCGCCGTGCACCTGGACCGGGACATCAATGACGACGGTGTGACCGACCCGACGCCAGCGAACCAGCCTCCCGTGGGCGTGG
This sequence comes from bacterium, assembly GCA_031411255.1. Taxonomy (GTDB): domain Bacteria; phylum Verrucomicrobiota; class Verrucomicrobiia; order Verrucomicrobiales; family V1-33; genus JANOAS01. The sequence goes on along the minus strand of JANOAS010000085.1, from coordinate 18,179 downwards.
AGCGCGTCTACGCGGGGCTCAGCAACGGCGAGATCTACCGCGGTGTCTACGACTCCGTCGCATCAGGGCGCATCGCCTGGAGTCCCGCCGCCAGTCTTTCCCGAAACACAGTGAAGCTGGGGCCCGTCACGGGCCTGGCCGAGGCCAATGGGGTGCTCTACGCCGCCTGCTCGATGCGGCAGGACACGGCGGCGGATCCCGTCACCGGCGGGCTCTATCGGCTCAATGACACTGGCGACACGTGGTCCCAGCTAGCCCCCTGGCCGACACCCGTGCCCGTGTTTTCAGCAAATCCGCGCCAGCTGGTCATGACGAGCCTCACAGCGGTGGCGGATCCGCGCGGTTGTCCGGGAGAGGTGCTCCTGGCGGCCCGCTCGTGGCCGGGCGCGGTGGAGTTGATCGACCCACTGCGCAGCCACGCCGTTACTGTGGAGCTGGACGTGCGCGACTTTTTTGCCCGGCTCTGGCAGGACGACAGTGTGCGCAGCCAGGACGTCTCTGTGGGCTACACGGCGTTCACTCCGGCCACCGATCCTGTCACCGGCCAGCGGGTGCACCTCCTGGGCGTGTGGATCGAGAAACCCGGAGCCGTGAACACCGCCACCCAGTTCCTCATCCGCCACCTCGACGGCACCTGGGAGGCTGCGGGCATCCCGGGAGCGAACCTGCATGGCACGAGGTGCTTTGCCGTCTCACCCTTCGCGCCGGATGCCGGGGCTGCGTTCTACATCGGCGGCCATGATGCCGGCGGCCAGCCCGCAGAGGACACGGCCTGGATCATGCGCAGCACCTGGACGGCGTGGCCGCCCCTCTATATTTCAAAACCGAACGCGCAGAGCGTGACTCTCGCGTGGCCCGCGATCAGCCCGGCCTGGCTGCTGGAGAGCAGCACGAACCTCACGAACTGGGTCGAGGTGCCGGACAAGCCCGCCCGCTCCCTGACCGGCACTTCTCTCCACATGAATTCGACCGACCTTCGGAATTTTTTCCGTCTGCGGAAACCCTGAGGCTGGAAACTGTGCTGCGATTCGTCACATTCCCGGCTTGAAGAATGGCGGTCTTCGCTGCCATTCTCCAGCCTGTGCCCGACCTGCCACACGGCCCTTCACTCCACCTGCTCCGCCGCGCCGCCAGCCGCGACGAGCAGGCGGCGCGTGAACTCGTGGAAACCCACGGCCCGCTTGTGCGAAAAATCATCCACTCCCACGCCGCACTGAAACCCGAAGCTGACGATCTCATGCAGGACGTATTTTTTAAAGTCTTCCACACCGGCGGCGCCTATCGCGGCGAGGCTCCGCTGGAGCACTGGATCGCGCGGGTGGCCAGGTTCACCTGCATTGACCGGCTGCGACATCTCAAGGCGCGGCCGGAACTACGCTTCAGCGACCTCACCCCCGCCCAGCAGGAGACTTTTTCGACCGGCATTCCCGCGCAACCCGCAGCCACGGCCGGCGAGGATGCACGCGACCTTCTGGAAAAAATCTTCGCCCTGCTGGCCCCGTTGGATGCGTGGCTGCTGCGCGAGATGGAACTCCACGAACGCACCGCTGCCGACGTAGCCGCCGAGGCCGGCTGGAGCATTCCACTTACCCACGTCCGCCTTTTCCGCGCGCGCCGCCGGCTGAAGGCGGCCTTCCACTCCTTTGACTCCCGCATCCCATGAAACGACCTCCCGCATCCCTCGATGATCTCCTCGCCGCCGCCCGCCAGGCCCCGCCCCGTGCGGATGCCCCGGATGACGATGCCCCGCTTCCTCCGGGCACCGCCGTCCGCATCGCCGCCCGCTGGGCCGCCACTGCCCCGCTGCCGAACCGTGCCCGCGCTTGGGAAAGGCTGAGCTATGTTGGCCTAGCCGTGGCCCTGGTCCTCTGCGGCATCGCGGCGTGGACGGCCCCGCAGCACAAGACGGTTGCCGCCGCAGTCGAGGATGATCTGCAGTTGGGCGATTTCCTTGATGCCGATTTCGACGCCACCGCCACCACGCCGCCCTTCTGAAAAAATCGCCCACCATGAACCACTGGCAAATCATCCGAATCGTTCTCGCCCTGTGCGGCATTTTTGCTGCGGGCATTCTCACCGGGCGCTTCACGGCCCCGGTCCCTGCTCCCGTCGCAGCGCCGACTGCCAGCCCGCAGGGCAAGCCGGGCGGCATCAGCATCGACCTCGACGAAGGCCGCACCCTCGACTCCGCCCAGGTCGCCCGTTTCTACCACCGCGTTCTGAATTTCACCCCGGCGCAGAAAGGCGTCATCATTCCCATCATCCGCTCGGCCATGATCGGGCTGCAAAAGACGAAGCCCGGCAGCCCCGAGCGGCAGGAGGCCCTCCGCCGGCTCAATGCCGAAGTCCGAACCAAACTGAACCCGGACCAGCTGGCCACCTTCGACAAGGTGGTCGCAGAATCCGAGGCCCGCTGGACCGCGAAGCATGGTGGAAAATGAGGGCCGCTCAGGCCGCCGACGCCCGTGACAATAGGGGGAGCGCACGCTTGCATTTCCCCCGGATGGCGCGTGCCTTGCCACTGCATTTAGAAATCCAGACTACCCATGAAACAAACATCCCTGCTCATCACGGCGGCCGCCCTGGCCGCCTTTTCCGGCGCCGCCCGCGCCGTTGACCCCGCACCGGCCCGCGAAATCCTCGCCATCGACTCAGGCAAGTACGAGGCCACCATCGACACCACCGAGACTCCGGATTTGACCGCCTGGGCCCACAGCGAGCTGGCCCCCGTGGTCGGCCAGTGGTACCCGAAGATCGTCGCCCTGCTCCCCAGCGAGGGATACGAGGCGCCGAAGAAATTCGACATCTTTTTTGGCAAGGAAGCCGCCGGAGTGGCCGCCACCCGGGGCACGCACATCACGTGCAGCGCCGACTGGTACCGGAAAAACCTGAAGGGCGAGGCCCTCGGCTCCGTGGTTCACGAACTCGTCCACGTCGTGCAGCAATACGGCGGTCGCGGAGCCCTCGGGCGTCCCCCGGGCTGGCTTGTCGAGGGGCTGGCGGACTACGTGCGCTGGTACCTCTACGAGCCGCAGTCCCACGGCGCAGACATCTCTCCGCGCCGCGCCGCCGGAGCCCGCTACGACGGCAGCTACCGCGTCTCGGCGAATTTCCTCAACTGGCTTGCCACAAAACACGGCACCGAAGTCATCGCGAAACTGAACGCCGCCTCCCGCGAGAGCAAAGTCGGGCCGGACCTCTGGAAAACCCTCACCGGGTCCAGCGTCGAGGAGCTTGGCACCGCCTGGCAGCTCACGCTCGACACCCCGGCTGCCGCAGCGCCCGCCGCTGCTGCGGAAAAGAAGCCTGCTGATGCCGCGCAGAACGTCCTCACCGATGCCGAGAAGGCCGCCGGGTGGAAGCTCCTCTTCAACGGCACGAGCCTGGAAGGATGGCACAACTTTAAAAAGGACACCATCAAACCAGGCTGGACCGTCAAGGACGGCACCCTCGCCTGCGTGGACCCGCACAATGCCGGGGACATCGTCACCACGGACATGTACGACTCCTTTGAACTCCAGCTTGAGTACAACATTTCCGAAGGCGGAAACAGCGGCCTGATGTACCACGTCACCAATGACGGCGGCGCCGCCTGGGCCACCGGTCCGGAAGTCCAGCTGGAAGACAACGCCAAGGCCGCCGACCCGCAGCGCTGCGGCTGGCTCTACGCCCTCTACCAGCCGCCGGACGATCCCAAGACCGGCCGCCCGCTCGATGCCACGAAGCCCCCGGGCCAGTGGAACCACGTGCGCCTGCTCATCAGCCCGGAAAAATGCGAGCACGTCATCAATGGCGTGAAGTACTTTGAATACGTCCTCGGCAGCGAGGACTTCAACAAGCGCGTGGCTGCCAGCAAATTCGGCTCCATGGCCGGCTTTGCCAAGGCCCCGTCCGGCTTCATCGCCCTCCAGGGCGACCACGGCCAGGTCGCCTTCCGCAACGTGAAGGTCCGCCCCATCAAGGCGGCGAAATAGTTTTTTGCGAGCGGCGGCGTGCCCTGCGGGGTGCGCCGCCGTTTTTGCGTACTGGCCGGGGCTCAGTTTTTCGTCACCCGCACGCGCAGCCAGGTCGGGCCGGTGGGAAAGGGGGCTGTCGTCAGCGTCACAGTGACCGGGTTTGACCCGCTCTCCGTGAGCCCGGCGCCGGTGAACGGCTGGCCGCCGGTGGCACTGGCGAGCGGCGTCCAGGATGTCAGGCTGGCTGAGCGCTCCACGGTGTAGGTGAGGTCCGCCCGGTCGCTGTAGCGGGGGAACTGCACACGCATCTGTGCGGCCTGGCCCGGGACGGGAACCGCGCTCACCTGCACCCGCTGCAGGCTCTGCGGGCCGAGCGGCTGGGTGCCGAAGGCGTACTCGGCTAGGTTCTTTTGCCCGTCGCCATCCGGATCTGCGGTGGCCGCGGCATCCGCGCCGGAGAGCCCGGCAGCGGCTGCCCAGGTGGCGAAATTCGGCGTCGTGTAAACGGTCAGAGCACTCAGCTTTTTGTACGTCGTCCCCACGGCCAGGTCGCCGGAGTTGATGGTGCCGGAGCCGTCCAGATCCGTGTAGAAGGCGAGCCAAAGATCGTAGACACCGGCGGCAAGCGTGGACGGAATGGCGAACTGCCGCACCGCCGTCCCGCTGCCCGCGACCAGATTTACCGGCGCATCATTGGGCCCGTCGCTCACTCCGCCTGTGGTCGTGCCTGCCGGAAAAAAGCTGGCCCCCAGAAGCAGCGTCCTCGCGACGGTGGAGTCCACGGTGGCTGTCAGCGTCACCGCATTTCCCCGCACCACCGCCGGCCGGGAAATGGTGGCCGCTGTGATGGTGTGGGTCATCGGCGGCAGGACGAATGCGGCGAGGTCCGTCTCGTCTCCGGCAAAAGCGTCCAGATCCACCGCTCCCGAGATGCCGGCCACAATGCCCGTCCAGCTGTACTGCTGCAGTGTCCAGTCCGTCCATGGCCCGAGGTCAAAGGTCTTTTCACCCGGCGTCGTGTTCGGCACCGCGATCCACAGCGGCAGTGTGGCCAGACTGCTTTCCAGGTAGTTCTGCGCGTAGTTGCGCGAGGTGTAGAGGAAACACGGGACCGTGGTGAGCCGCTTCACTTCATTGCAAAAAGTGCGCGTCCAGAGGGAGAGTGATGTCTTTCCCAGGGACGAGCCGTCCTCCAGATCCAGCACCGGCCAGAGTCCGCCCTGCGCCAGCCAGGGGTGCAGAACCTTCACAAACGCCCGTGCCTCAGCCAGTGCATCACCCGTCAGCGTCGGGCTGGTCGAGGGCCGGGCAAAATGGTACGCCCCCATCGTCACACCGGCGGCGCGGCCGTTCGTCATGTTCTGGGTGAAGTTCGCATCCGTGATGGTCGTGCTTTCGGTTGCCTTGGCGATGGCGAAAGTCTTCCCCGCTGCGGCCACGCTGGTCCAGTTGATCGTCCCCTGGAAGTGCGAGACATCGATCCCGTAGAGGAGGGATTCATCCAGTCCTCCCGCGAAGCTCCACCCGTCCACACCCGTGTCCCAGTCCACCTGCCACCAGACGTAGGACACGCCGCCCAGCGAGGCGGTCACCGGTCCACTCGTGATCCTGCCGGCATCTCCCGCCACCCTCGCTCCCACGACTGTCCCCGCCGCCGTGGACCGCACATTCAGCGCCTGGTTCGCCTTCACCCGGCTCCCGACATCCAGCGCCCGCCCCGGCAAGGCCAGCATCAGGAAAACCACCGCGCACATTGCCAGCACACGAGCACCCAAGGCCACCGGCACGCCACCTCCAGGGCGTGAAATCGGAGTGACCGCATCGCGGGTCTGCGTCCAGGTACGTTGTGTTCTCAATCGGCCTCCAGACTACTTCCTCGCGCCCCAGCGCCAAGCGGTTTCTGGGAGGCCTGGGCCAAATGAATCTGCTACTCGCGGGCTGATCGAAATAAAACCATGCGTCCCTCCAGGTCTTGGTTGCGCACCGATCGCCCTTAAAAAATCCCGCCCTCTGGATGGACAAGACCCCGTATTGAACTTAGTCTGTGCATGCTGTCTTGATGATTGATCATTGCATGCGAAATCATGAAACTTCTTGTCGCCATTCTTTCCATAGCCGCGATCTGCACCGTGTCTGCGGCCAAACTGGAATCGCTCTCGTGGGAGACAAGGCATGGCTGTACGCCTGCGAAGCTGGCGAATGGAGGCGACCAGCTTCTGCCTGCATTCAGGGCGGCGTTGACCGCGCTGCCCGAATCGGCGGTCGTATCACTGGCTCTTTCGCAACCAGCTGTCCTTGGATTGTCCCCTTCGCAGGCTGCCAGGCTGCAGCCATTGGTAGCCAGTCGCTATCGCCTGATTTCGGAATCCCCGGTTTACGCGGATGCCCCCTCCCTTTTGGCCTACTCCTTCTCAGAGCGTAAACCGGCCAAGGGGGCGGCCAATCTTTACGTGCCGGATCATCCGGGGCCCGCATCGCCGGTGATCCTTTTTCTGCATGGTTATGGAGGCTCGTTTTTGTGGTACCAGCACTGGATGAGCGAATCCTTTCCGGATGCCATTGTTATTTGTCCTGCCTACGGCACAAGCCCGGCCGAAATCCCCTCCGAGTACCTTCGGGAATCCCTTGCTGCGGCGGCCGGAAAGCTTGGATTCCCCTTGTCCCGACCGGCTTTGGTGGGCCTTTCGGCAGGAGGGTTTGGCGCTTGCCGCGCGTTTGTGTCGGCGCCGGATGATTTTTCACGGCTCATCTGCATGGGAGCGTATCCACCCGGGGAGACGCTGCAGCGGTTTCCTAAAGGGGCCGCGGCACTCTTTCTGGCCGGCACAGTCGAACCTTTTGTCGTCTCGAATCAGTTGCAAAAATCGGTGCAAAGGATGCGCAGGTTTTGCCCCCTCGCCGCTTTTGAAATCATTCCTCAAGCCGATCATTTTTTCATGCTGACCCATCCAGAATTAACTGTGCAGGCCCTGAAGAAGGGGCTGGCGTACTAGATCTGGTTCGCCATGGTTTGCATGGGGCGTTTCTCCTTCAGGCTGCCTTCCGGTCCCATTTGTCATCCGCCCGATTCCAGGCGATAGTAGGGACCTGACGACGATGCATTCACGCGGAGGAACAACGGTGGGGCTGGTGCTGGCGGCGGCGGCGATGGCTGCTCCGTTTGTGCTTCGTTTTGCCGAAATTCCAGCTCTCAAGGCATGGCACGGCGGCTTTTCCGGCGAATTGGCGGTGACAAAGCCTGTTGACCCTCTGGATTTCGCGCAGCGGGTGAGGCCGGTGCTGGAGCGGCGGTGCTTTGACTGCCACGGGGCGGAAAAGCAGAAGGGCGGGCTGGATCTGGAGCGGTTCACCAGCGAGGCGGGGGCGGTGGGAGAGGTGAAAATCTGGGAATCCGTGCGCCAGCAGGTGACGCTGCACGTGATGCCGCCGGAGGGCGAGGAGGCGCCGGACGCGGCGGAAAGGAAACTGGTGGCTGACTGGATCGATGCGCGGGTTTTCAGCCCGGTGGACGGGCGGCCAGATCCGGGCGCGGTGGTGCTGCGGCGGCTGAATCGCGTCGAATACGTGAACACAATGCGGGATCTGCTGGGTGTGGATTTTCACCCGCGCGAGCCGCTCCCGGCGGATGACTCGGGCTATGGTTTCGACAACATTGGCAGCGCCCTCACGCTCTCCCCGCTTCTGCTGGAAAAATACCTCGCCCTGGCTGACGAGGTGCTGGACCAGGCTCTGGAGCCGCCCGCGCCTCGGGTGAGCCTGCGGCGGATCGCTCCGGGCGAGTGGCAGGGCGGGCAGCGGGTGAAGGAGCCGTTCTGCTTTGTGCCGAAGGCCGGCGTAGTGAGGGCCCCGCTCAGCGTGGCGGTGGAGGGGGACTACGATCTGCGGCTGGACGCTTACGGGCACCAGGCGGGGGATGAGCCGGTGAAAATCTCGGTGAAGGCCGGCTGCGGTGATCCTGTGGAGTTCGACGTTCCCGGCACCAGCGAGGCGCACAGCCCGGTGGCGCTGCGGGTGCATCTGGCTGCGGAAGCGCACGAGGTGGTGGTGACTTTCCGGAATGATTTCGATGATCCCGAGGCCGAGGATCCGCTTCGCCGGGAGCGGAATCTGATCGTGGGCGGGGTGGAAATCGAAGGGCCGTTCGCCCCGGTGCTGCCGCCGCCGCCGGAGTCGCACGGGCGGATTTTCGGCAGCGCCCCGCGTGACTGTGGCGATGCCGAGGTGGCGCGTCGCGTGCTGCGTTCCTTTGCTGGTCGGGCCTGGCGGCGTCCGGCGCGGGAAGTGGAGGTGGAAAAACTGCTCGGGCTCTGTGATTTCACCTCAGCCGGTCAACGGCTGGCGGATCGCGTGCGGCCGGGGCTGGAGGCCGCGCTCATTTCCCCGGCGTTCCTTTTCCGGGTGGAGGAGGGCGGCACTCCCCAGGCGGACGGGCTGGTAGCCCTGGACGACTACGCGCTGGCCTCACGCCTCTCCTATTTCCTCTGGAGCACGATGCCAGACCAGCCGCTGATCCATGATGCGGGCTACCGGAAGCTCGGCTCCACGCTGCCGCAGCAAGTGCGCCGGATGCTCGCGGATCCGAGGGCGGAGGCACTGACGGCGAACTTCGCCGGCCAATGGCTCCAGCTGCGGAATCTGCACAAGGCGCCGGTCGATCCCGCGCTGCGCGCCTCCATGCAGGAGGAGAGTGCCCGCTTTTTCCGCGCCCTGGTGGCGGGGGAAATGCGCGTGCCGGAGCTGCTGACGGCGGACTTCACCTGGGTGGATGGCCGGCTGGCCGCGCACTACGGGCTGCCGCCGGTGCGGGGCGGGGGATTTGAACGCGTCAGCCTGCGGGGCACTCCGCGGCGCGGCCTGCTCACCCAGGCGGGCGTACTGGCCATCACGTCACACGCCGACCGCACCTCGCCCACCCTGCGGGGAAAGTGGGTGCTGGAGAACATCCTCGGCACGCCGCCTCCGCCTGCTCCGCAGGACGTGCCCCCCATCGAGCGGGCGGAACTGCGCGACTTTCATGGCACCTTCCGCGAACGGCTCGCCCTGCACCGCAGCTCGCCCGCCTGCGCGTCGTGCCACACGGCCATGGACAATCTGGGCTTTGCCTTCGAGCACTTTGACCCCAGCGGCCGCTGGCGCGACACGGACGGTGGCCTGGCCATCGATGCCAGCGGACGCCTTCTCACCGGCGAGACGTTTGACGGTGCCGGCCCGCTCACCACGCTCCTGGCGCAGGAAAAGCAGGACGCCTTTCTGGAGCACTTCACGCGCACCCTGCTCACGTACGCCCTGGGCCGGGGGCTGACGCACGCGGACCAGCCCGCCGTGCAGGCCATTGTGCGCGAGGCGGCGGCAGGCGGGTGGAAATTTGAGGATGTCGTCCTTGCCATCGCCCGCAGCGTGCCGTTTCGTCTGAAGCGGGCGGAGTAAGAGGAAAAACCCCAATGACACATTCACGCATTCGTCTTTTCCACTGCCTGGCACTGGCCGCCACGCTGCTGGGGGCTGCCGTCCTCTCCGCCGCGGGTGAGGTGGCGGCCGCTCCGGTGGTCTTCGAGCCGGCGACGATGCCCGCGCCGGTGGACAATCCGCTCAAGGGCTTCGTCCCCTACGCCGGCCAAGGGCGGGATTTTCCCCACTCGCTGGAGTTCGAGTACCTCTCGCTGGCCGCGCTGATGACCGGCCCGGCGGAATTCGACTGGACGCCGATGGAACAGCTGCTTGATCGCGTCGCCTCGCACGGCTGCCAGACGGTCTTCCGGGTTTACATGGAGTTTCCGCGCAAACCCACCGGCGTGCCGGAATACCTGGTAAAGGCGGGCGTGAAGCTCCGGGCCTGGACGAACACAAATACGCAGCCTCTCCCACCCGCCCTCGACCACACGCCCGACTACGAGGATCCGCGCCTGCGGGAGGCGCTCAAAAATTTCATCGCCGCCCTCGGCGCCCGCTACGACGGTGATCCGCGCATCGGCTGCATCACGGCTGGTTTGCTTGGCACCTGGGGCGAGTGGCACTGCTACCCGCATACGGAATGGTTCGCGTCCAAGACCGTGCAGGCGGAAGTCATGGATGCTTACGGAGTCGCATTCAAAAAGACGCCGGTGCTGCTGCGCTATCCAGCGGGCGACGACGATGGCGCTCATGCCTCGAATGGCCGGCGCACTCTGGGCTACCACGACGATTCCTTCGCCTGGTCCACGCTGGAAACCGGCCGGAAGGAGGATGGCTGGTTCTACCTCGCGGCCCTGCGCAAAGTCGGACCCGCAGCGGTGGAGCGCTGGCGCACGGCGCCCATCGGCGGGGAGATCCGGCCCGAACTCTGGCCCTGCCTCTGGAAAAAGGAGGGCTGCAAGGAGGGGCAGGATTTTTCTGTCTGTGTTCGCGAGACGCACGCCACCTGGCTCATGGATTCGAGCACTTCCGGCAAACTGAAGCCCGACGAACGGGAACGCGCCCTCGCGGCGGCGCGGAGCCTTGGATACGAACTCCAAATGGCGAAAGCCACGGCGCTGTTGCAGGGGCGCTTACTGAACGTGTCCGTCACGCTCGCGAATCGCGGCGTCGCCCCGTTTTACGCCTCCTGGCCGGTGCGGCTGCTGGCGGTGGATTCGCGCGGCATCGAGTCCTCTGCGGACATGCCCTTCGTTTTGAAAACCCTGACGCCTGCGGCCACCGGGACACAGTCTGTGACGCTGGATCTTGCGAAGCTTGCTTCCGGCGAAACGAAATTGCTCCTCGGCATCCCGAATCCGATGAAGGGCGGAAAAGCGCTTCGGTTTGCCAATGAGGGGCAGGACCGCGACCGGGCGGGCTGGCTTTCGCTGGGGAAAATCACCGTGCCGTAATCCCCGGGCGGATTGAGCCAGTCGATGGAGCGTCCAGGTTTATGCATGGGCCCGGCGTGAAAGGCCGGAGCAGGCTGTGGTCATGAGGAGGGGGCAATCCCGCCGCCGCCTCACGAAACCACAAACCGCGGCCACGCCGCAACGAAAACCATGCTCGCCACCATCGGCCTCATCCTGCTCAAGTCCGCTCTCGTGATCCTCGCCCTGGATCTCTTCACCGGCCTCCTCCACTGGCTGGAGGACTCCTACGGTTCGCCTGACTGGTGGCTGCTCGGCCCCACCATCATCCAGCCGAACATCAAGCATCACTTCGAGCCGCGCTGGTTCACGAAGCAGGGGTTTTGGAACAGGAACAACTCCACCATCATCATTTCCACCGTTTCTCTGGCCGTCATCGCGCTGGCCGGCTGGTGGCGCTGGGAGTGGGCGCTGTTTTTCGGCGTGGGAGCTTTTGCCAATGAATACCACTGCTGGGCCCACCGCACGCGGAAGGAAAACGGCCTCATCATTTCCTTTCTCCAGGACACCGGTCTGCTCCAGTCCAGCCGCCAGCACGCCATCCACCACACGGACCCCAAGGACCGCGCCTACTGCACGGTGACGAGTGTGTGGAATCCGCTGCTCGACGGCATTCAGATCTGGTCGCGCATGGAGCGTGTGCTCCTTTCCCTCACCGGGCTGGAGCGCCGGCCTGATCCTTCTGTCAATCCGGCACGCAAGCCGGCCCGCGCCGCGCAGTGAAACTACCCGGCAGCCGCCGGGCTCTCGGAAGGCACCTTCCTGCGGAATTGAAGCTGAACGATGCGCCGTCCGTCCGTCTTGGTCACCACCGCGTCGTAACCCTCGACTTCCACGCCCTCTCCGAGTGCAGGAAGATGACCGATCTTGTCCGTGATGTAGCCGCCGATGGTGCTGACGTTGTCGTGTTCCAGCTCAAGATCGGTGTGCTCGGCCAGTTCGTAGAGGGCGAAGGTGCCGTCGACCACGAATTCATCGTCACTGAGCCGCTGAAATTGGAGGTCGGGCGAGTCAAACTCGTCCTGGATTTCCCCGACCAGCTCCTCGATCACGTCGTCCAGGGTGACCATGCCGATCGTCGCGCCAAATTCATCCACCACCAGGGCGAGGTGGGCGTGGCGGGTGAGGAAAAACTTGAGCAGCTTGTCCAGCTCCATCATTTCCGGCACCGCGAGGAGGTCCCGCTTGATGCTGAGCAGGGACGGTTCCTCGTGTCCCATGATGCACAAAAGGTCCTTGATGTGGACCAGACCGACACAGGCCTCCAAGTGGCCCTCGATGAGGGGAAAGCGGGTGTGTTTCGACTCCACGGCGGTTTGCAGATTCAATCCAAACGGCTTCTGCAGGTCAAAGGCGACCATTTCCGCCCTCGGCGTCATGATGTCGCGCACGATCAGATTGCTCAGCTCGAGGGCATTGATGAGGATCTCGCTCTCCGTCTCGGTGACTTCCTCCTCCTTCTGGCTCTCGGTGACGAGCATGCGCAACTCCTCCGCGCTGTGCACGTTTTCGTTTTCCCCTACGGGATCGAGGCGGAAAATCCACTTCAGCAGTTTGCGGGCGGTCACGTTCAGGAGCCAGGTGACGGGCTTGAAAATGGAGTGGAAAACGCCCAGCGGGCGGCTGAGCAGCAGGCTGGTCGGCACCGCGCGGCGAATGGCAAGGTTTTTCGGAACCAGTTCACCCAGAACGATGTGAAGCGCCGTGATCAGGCTGAACCCGATGACGATGCTGATATTGTGCACGTAGGAATGTGGAACGAACGGCAGCCACTGGTGGAAGACCGGTTGGAAAAGGCGGGTGAGGTACGGCTCACCCACGGAGCCCAAGCCCAGACTCGTGATGGTGATGCCAAGCTGGGTCGCGGAGAGGTAGGCGTCCAGATTGTTGATGATCCGGCGGGCGAAGCTGGCGCCGAAACGCCCTTCCTCCACGAGTTCATCGATCTGGCTGGCACGCACCTTGACCAGGGAGAACTCCGCTGCGACGAAAAGGCCGTTCAACAAAACGAGGAGGAGGATCAGGACAAGCGTCCACGGGCTCCCGGTCTTGGAAAACTCCGTCACGTCGGCCTCGGCAACGGCGAGGAAAAACAGGTTCACAGCACGGCCTCCAGCTGGGAGTGGAACGGCAGGAAATGGCGGGCGGAAGAAAGCCACCTGGCCCGGGCCCGAAGCCCTAACGTACTAAAGGAATGGTCTGTCATAGGATGGCTGCACCTCCGACTCGGGGCCCAGAGGCTCCCGGTGGACCGGCAATGCAGCCGGAAAAAATCAAAGCTTTTCGTAAACCCCCGTGTCCCGCTTTTTCATCACCGTGAAACCGGCGGACTTCGCATCCGAGATGGACAGCGGTTTGGTAATCTTGGGGGTGTTTACCTGGCTGATGAGCTTGCGGATGGGGCCCTTGCAGAGAGGGCACACTTCCAGCGGGGCACGATCCATGGGCCGCCGGAGTTCAAATCCGCGCGAACAAATGCGACAGGCCTTTTCAGGATCGGTCGCGATGTATTCGTAGGTTGGCATGGGACCGCCTTCCGTTCATCCGGCAGGCGAAACGGCGCGAAGACGGGCTTCGCGCCGCGCCTGAAACTTACCAGCTGGACTTGGTCACTCCGGGAATCATCCCGGCGAGAGCCATTTCCCTGAAGGTGAGACGGGACATTTCGAAACGCCCAATGTACCCGTGCCGACGGCCGGTGGTCCGGCAGCGGTTCACGAGACGGGTCGGACTCGCATTGCGCGGAAGAAGGGTCAGGCCGACATAGTCGCCTTTTGCCTTCAGTTCCGCACGCAGCTTGGCGTACTTGTCCACGGTTGCTTGTTTGCGCTTGTTGCGCTCGATCCAGCTTGTCTTGGCCATAATTTGAAAAGGGGCGAATATAACCGCGCTTCCCCCATTGCAAGGCTTTTTACCCACCTGTCGTAAAAACGGGCTCTTTTTTCCTCCCGGGCTTCCCAGGAAAAATGACCTATCGTACATCTGGCGGGTTTTTCTTGCCGTAAAACCTTATCTTTGGTAAGATTTGCGCCCTAATCCGCGATCCGCGCCCCTTTTCCCACCGCCCCATGAAAAAATCCCGACTCCTCCTCGCCGGTACACTGCTGGCTGCGTCCGCCCTTTGCCTTTTTGACCACCCCCCGGCTCCCGGGCCGCAAAAACCACTGCCCCCGGTTGCAGGCACGTCTCCGGTTTTGCCGGGCGGTTCTTCCGTGCAAGCGGCTGAGGCTGATAATGCGGAACCGGCTGCATCACCTGCCGGCGCAGAACAGGCTGGCCCCGGCGGGGTGGCGCAGGCATCCACCCCGCTGGCGGATCACCCGGCGGCGACCGTGGCGAAACCAGATTTCAAGAAGGTGGTCGCCTTCAGCGAATGGAGCACACGCTGGCAGTCGGCCGCCGCAGAGGAAAAACCAGCGTTGAAGGCCGAGGGGCTGCAGCTGGCGCAGGTCCGGAGGCCGGAGTTTAAAAAGTTGATCGCGACAGACCCGCAGCGCGCCCTGGAGCAGGCGGTGCGTCCGGTCGTCCGGCAGACGCTGCCGGAGGAAATCATGCAGGAGCTGGAGCAGCCGGTCTCGGCACGCGGCGACTACAAGGTCTACTTCGGCCGCCCGCAGGACGGCGTGGAGGTGGCGGGGACGAATTTGACCCTCCGTTAATTCGAAACCGCGCCGGCCCCCGGTGAAACCGTCCCGTCCAAGAGCTGGGTGGCCCACGTTTTCGGAGCCATGGAGCCCGTGACGACGAAAGCGGACATACCGCTGCGCGGCGTGGCGGTTGACCGTGAACTGGCCGTGGCCGAGAGCCCCCTCCGCACGCTGGAGGAGGGGGAGACCATCGCCGCTGGCGTGCCGGTGCAGACGACCTGCCCGGTTTCCAAAACCGAGACCACGCGCACCACGGAAGAGACCGAGACTGTGTCAGGCGAGACTCCCACAGTTGAGGTCGGCGGCCAGCTGATCCGCCTCTGCAATGGCAGCCATGTCCACGTGCTGGAGGAAAGCCTGACCGCCGGCATCCAGGCCAGCGGGGCCGGGGGCGCTGGCACTTTTCGCGACACGTTTCCAGGCACCTCGTCCAGCGCGATCGGGAACTTCGGCTGCCTCTACATCCGCGTCACCTACCCTGACCAGATGCGCGCCCCGAACACCGAGAATGCCGCGTATGGCGACATGCGGAACGTCTCCCGTTTCTATACGGAAAGCTCCTTTGGCCGCCTCTCCTCCACCGCCGTCGTCACACCGCTCGTCGTCCTTCCCCACACCAAGGCGTGGTACATTGCCAAGGATGCCGAAGTGGACGGCCTCGGTCTCGTGCACAGCGACTCCCGGTCCGAGGCGAAAAAACTTGGCTACGATTCCGGCCAGTTCACCTGCACCATCGTTCGCGTAAACGAAGGCCCGCGGCTGAGCGGCATCTCGTGGGGCGGCGGCAGCAGCGTCTGGGTTTCCTGGGACGGAATGGATGTGCTCAACCACGAGTGCGGCCACTCCCTCGGGCGCAACCACGCCAACTACTGGGCCACCACCGACGGCACCGCCGGCGGCACGGGGGCAAATGAGGAATACGGAAACCCCTTTGACGTCATGGGTGGTGGTGGTGGCTTCACAGCGCACTACAATACGATCAGCAAGCGCGCCCTCGGCTGGCTCTCGGACTCCTACGTCCACCGCCCGGTGGCCGCTGCCAGTGCGAATGGCGTCTACCGCATCTACGCCTACGACCAGCCGCAAATCGAGGAAGGCAGGCGCTACGGCTTCCGCGTGACGAAGGACTCGGCCCGCGCCTACTACATCGAGTACCATCCGGCCAATTCCAACTTCGCCAACTCCGCCCTCGTCCTCTACAGTATTTCCGGCGCGAGCAACGCCGGCCATGTGCTGGACACCACGCCCGGCACTCCCGGAGGGAAAAACGACGGCGGCATCCAGATCGGGCGGACCTTCAGCGACGCGGAGGCGGACCTGCATTTCACCATCCTTGGGAAAAACGCCGGGACCGTTCCCTCGCTCGATCTGGCCATGATGCGCGGTCCATTTCCCGGCAACCGCGCCCCCACCGCCACCCTGGGTGCCAGCACGCTCACACCCGCAGTCGGAGCCCCGGTCACGCTGACCTGCACGGCCAGTGACGCGGATGGCGACACCCTGGCCTACCACTGGGACTTCAGCGACGGCACCGTCAGCGAAAATACGCCCACCTTCACCAAGACCTTCGCCGCGGCCAAGCAGCTGACCGCCCTCGTCACCGTGAGCGACATGCGGGGCGGCTCCGTCCGCCGCCACGTTGTCCTCACCGCCGGCAGCCCAGGGCGCGGCGTCGTCTCCGGCCAGATCCTTACCGCCGGCGGCCAGCCCGTCCAGGGCGTGCTCCTGACCAGCGACACCAGCAAGTACTGCTACACCGACGCCGACGGGAACTACGCCCTCTCGGACCTGGCCACCGGCTCCCGCACCCTCACCGCGAAGCTCGCCGGCTACACCTTCACCGCCGGGTTTGCCAATCCTGTCACCGCCACCACCGGCACCGTGACCGGGAACTGGACCGCCGCCGGCATCCCGGAGGTCACCATCACCGCTACGGCAGACGCGGCGGAAACAGGAACAACCGGCACCTTCCTCATTTCCCGCACCGGCGACACCAGCGCCGCCCTCGACGTGGAGATAGCCGCCATGGCGGGCACCGCCACCGTCACCACGGACTACACGCTGAGCCCGGCCTACACGGACGACGGCAGCTTTAAAAAATACACCATCCCCGCCGGGGCGGCCTCGCTGGCCGTCTCCATCGTGCCGGTCAATGACACCAGTGCCGAGGGCCTGGAGACCGTGGTCATGCAGGCCGCATCGTCCGCCACGGCTTCCGCCTACATCGTCCGCAGGCAGGGCGTGGCCACCGCGACCATCGCGGACAATGACAACACCCTGCCGAAAATTTCCGTCGCCGTCACCGACCCCTACGCCACGGAAAATCCCGGCGACACCGCCGCCTTTGTCGTCACACGCACGCCGGTGAGCAGCACCCCTCTCACGGTGAATCTCACCTGGTCCGGCACCGCCACGAATGGCACGGACTGCGCCACCCTTTCCACCACGGTCATCATTCTGGCCAACCAGGCCTCGGCCACCGTCACCGTGACGCCCACGGACGACGCCCTCATCGAGGGGCCGGAGGACGTCATCCTCACCCTCGGCACCGGCGCCACCTACATCCGCGACACCACGGCGCAGACGGGCACCGTCACCATCAGTGATGACGACTCCCCCGTAGTCACCATCGCCGCCACAGATGCGGACGCTGCGGAAGCGGGGCGCGATCCCGGCGTCTGCCTCATCACCCGCACCGGCAGCACCGCCGCTCCGCTCACCGTCTACTACGGCATCTCCGGCCGGGCCCTTCATGGCACGGACTACCAGGAGCTTCCCGGCCAGGTCACCATCCCCGCCGGCGCGGTCAGTGTGCCGGTCATCATCACCCCGTATGACGACGCCTTTGGCGAAGTCAGCGAGTCCGTGGTCATGAATCTCTCCACCTTTAACAACGCCTACTCCATCGGCGCCGCGTGGACCGCCACGGTGAACATCGCGGACAACAACGACCCGCCTCTCGTCACCGTCGGCTGCACCACCTCCGCCAGCGAGCCCGCCACGAACGGTGTCTTCACTCTGCGGGCCACGGGTTCGGTCACGGGAAACATCACGGTGAACTACACCCTCACCGGCACCGCCACCCAGGGCACGGACTACACCACGCGCACCGGCTCCGTGGTCATCGTCGCCAATGGCACGAACGACGCCACCGTGACCATCCCGGTCATCGACGATGCCCTTGCGGAAAACACCGAGACCGTGATCCTGACGATCACGCCGGATCCGGCCTACACCGTTTACAATGACAACTCCGCCATCATGCGCCTGAAGGATGACGACACCGTCCAGCTCGCCGTTTCCACCGGTGCCACCGCTCCGGCGGAGGGCGCTACACCCGCGGCCGGTGCGTTCTACATTTCCCGCTCCACCTCCACGGGCATCCTGACCGTGAACTACACAGTGTCCGGCACCGCCACGAATGGAGTGGACTACACCCTGCTGTCCGGCACGGTCGACATTGCCGACGGGGCCAGCGGCGCAGACATTGCAGTCACTCCCATCAATGACGCGCTCGCCGAGAGCACGGAGACCATCACCCTCACCATCGCCCCTGGCGCAGGCTACGGCGCGGAGGTTCCCGCCGCCACGCTCTACCTGAGTGATGACGACGCCGCCGCCATGGCCTCCGTCGGCTTCGCCAGCGCCACCGGCACCACGAGCGAGGCGCTTGATCCCACGCTGGGCGAATTCCGCGACATCTCCGTCACCCT
>JANOAS010000084.1:0-22260 GCA_031411255.1 bacterium | reverse complement strand
CCGCCGAAAAACGCCACCAGCACCGCCGTCTCCAGCGCATTCCTTTCCGCCGTGTCCGCAGGGACAAACGTGCAGCCCGCAGGAGCCTCCGCCCGGCCGCTGCAGTGGTCGAGCAAACGGAAGAGCGGCGTGCGCGAACGGAACGTCACTGATGGCGGCCCGCTCACCCCGCCGCTCCCTCCCCAGCACCCGCCGCACGCCACGCCATGATCTGGCCCTGGGAAAAATCAGACACGGATATCTCCAGGTCCACCACGTCCCCCGGGCTGGGCAGGCCGAGGCGGGCCATCATCCGCGGACGGACAAAGGCGACCAGCTCGTGGCCATTCGGGAGCACGGCACGGAAGGCCCTGTCTGACAGGGCTTCGTGCAGGCGGACGGAGGGGCAGGTGATGTACTGGGCGGACATGAAATCTGATGGGGAGGGGGAGGGGACCGGCGTCATTCGGCAGTGAAGCGCAGCGCCCTCGGCGCGGCGTGTGCCGGGGGCGGTGGTGGCGGTGTGCCCCGCCCCCAGTCCAGCCCCTGCGCGGCCAGCGCCGTGCGCATCGCCCGCAGGTCCCAATAGTGAACCGTATTATTGGCACAAGTGACGACGAGTGCACCTCCATCCGGTGAAAAGACCACCCGCGTCACCACATGCTGCATCCGGTGCTCCAGCCGGGTGAGCAGCCGCCCGGTCCCCGCATCAAAGAGCCCGATCTCCTGCGCCCCCGTCACGGCGGCGATCAATGAACCCGTCGCACTCCAGGCCACCGGCTCCGCCATCCCCGCATCCCCGGCCAGATCGTACCGCCAGACGGTCGTGCCCGAGGCGGTGTCAAATACGGAAACTGCATCCCGCGCAGCGATGGCCACCCGCGGACTGCCGTCGGCAGGAAACGCCTGGCAGCTCGACTCCGCCCAGGGCAGGGCCGTCACCAACTGTGGCAGTTCCGTACTAAATAGGCCCATGCCCGCCGGCTCCCCTTTTTCCGCCTCGTACCGGATGGAAATGCGCGAGCCGTCCTCGCTTAAATAAAGCGGCGGCCTGGCACGCGAATCAAAACCAAGCACACTCCCGTCCGCCCGCCTCACCCTCGGGTGGCCCGCCGGGTCAAGGTCCGCCACCGTCGCCCCGTCCCCGCTCACCGCCGGGTGCGTGGCCAGCCCGGGCCAGTCAGGCAGACGCGCCGGCGGGCCGAGGACCGTCTCCCCCGCGCCCTCGCGCAGCGGCCATTTCCGCCAGCCGGACTCGTCCAGCACCAGGAGCGCCGGGGGATTCACAGCGAAATGCACCTCCGCCCGCCCCTCCACCGGCTGCCCCCCCGCACGGCGGCGCGTCGCCGCATCATACACTGCCACCTGCTGCCCCGTCGTCACGGCGATCCACCGCCCGTCCGGGCTGAAGGCCGCATCCCACGCCCCTTGCTCCCTCACCATCGGCCCGCCTCTCGGTGTGGAGGCGTCCAGCAGCGTCTCGTAGACCTCCGGCAGTTCCACCCCCAGCCGCATCGCCTGGTCGGAGTCTGCGAAGTCCAGCGCCAGCCGCTTTCCGTCCGGTGAAAAAAGCAGCCCGCCCCCCCACACCGGGCACGAGGCCAGTTCTAGGCCGATCAACGTATTCCACAGGCGCGTCGTCCGGTCCGCACTGCTGCTGGCCAGCACAGGCAGCTTCGGGTGCCAGGCCAGCCCCACCACATCCCCCTGGTGACCACGTATCAGTTCCGGACGCGCCGCTCCGTCAGCCAGATTCCAGATAAAAATGGCCGAGCCAGTCCCGCCCACCGCCAACCCCCTGCCGTCCGGCGTCCACGCCAGCACCCTGGGGTGAAATGGAACAGGATGGTCCAGCACACGCAGCGGTTTTTCCGTGTCCACGTCGAAGACGAACACTTGAGCGCCATGCCTCGGGCAGACTGCCACCTGGGTCCCGGAGGGGTTAAACTGAGCAGCGATCGGGTTGAACCACAGTTTGATCCGCTTGGTCTCGGTCCACTCCGGGGGCTCCCTCTCGATGGCCGTCCCATCCGCCAGGCACGTCAGCAGGAACCTTCCGTCCGGACTGAAAATGACCCCCTCCTCCTCCTCCGCACCGAGGTCCACAGGGGCCAGCCGCGCGTCCAGCGGCCAGAGCCTGAGTGGACCGCCCTCATACGCGACCGCCAGCCACTGCGCATTCGGCGAGAACGGACCCACCCGCAGGATGCGCCGGCCCACTGCCGCAAAAGTCCCCCGAGCCTCCCCCGTCCACGTGTCCGTCAGCTGGATGGATCCGTTCAACTGCGACACCGCCAGCAAACTCGTGTCATGGCTGAACCTCGTCAGAAACCTCCCGTCCAGCCGCGCCGGCCGCTCCGCCTGCCAGCGGTCCATCACCCGCAGGTCCGCCACGGCCAGCGCCGCCACCGCCTCGCTGCGTGCCGCCTCGGAGTCCGGCTGGATTTTTCCCGCCCTCACCGCCGCAGCGATCGCCCGCCCGCGCGCCCCGGACGCCCCGCTGCGCCGGTCCGCCGCCGCCGTCGCCAGCTCCGCCAGGAAGAGTTCCTGCCTCGCCCGCGCCTCCGCCTGCTCCGCCCGCTGCCGCAGGGCGGACTCCTCGCTCGTTCGCCTGCCCTGGTAGACCGCCCCCACCCCCGCCACCACCGCCAGTGCGACCGCCACCAGGCCCAGTTTTTTCAGCCGCGCAGACCGCCTCTCCAGCTGCCGCACGCGCCGCACAGACCGCCCGCTGCTCAGCAGTGCCAGGTCCGCCTGCACCTCCGTTGCACTCGCGTAGCGCCGCTCCGCATCCCCCTCGCACGCCCGCAGCACCACCTCCATGAATTCAAACTCCGCCTCGTGCCCCGCCTCCATCCACTTCTCCGGCAGGCGCGGGTATTCGTCATGCGGCTGCCCGGTCACACACTCGTAGAGCACCTTTCCCAGCGCGTACAGATCCGCCTGCGCCCGGCCCGGCCCCTCCATCGGGATGTAGCCCTCCGTCCCCACCAGCGTCCGTGCCTCGTCCAGCCCCGTCACCAGACCCACGTCCGCCAGCTTCCACTCCCCGAGCACGCAGATGATGTTCGCCGGCTTCACGTCCCGGTGCACCAGCCCCGCCTCGTGCAGCGTGGCCAGCGCCCGGGCCAGCATCGTCCCCAGCCGCAGGCACTCCGCCACAGGCAGCCGCCCCCGCCGGTCCAGCTCCAGCCGCAGCGTGCGCGGCACATACCGCCCGTCCAGACTGGCATTTTCCGCCAGCTCCATCACATAAAAAAAGCGCCCGCTCTTCGTCCAGCCGGACTCGTAGATCCGCACCAGGCCCAGCGCCGACCGGCAGAGCGGCCGGTAGCGCTCCAGCCCCGCCAGCTCACGCTGTCCCGCCCCGTGCCCGTGCCCGCCCTCATCCGGGGCGTCCATCACCTTCACCGCACGCGCCTTGCCCCACAGGTTTTCCGCCAGCCACACCTCCCCATAGCTCCCGCGGCCGACCAGCCCGTTCAAATCATGATCCGGGATCTGCGGCGGCGGCTCCTGCCTGGACTGGGGGTTGGGCGGCATCGTCCCGCAGGATAGCCACTCCAGGGGAAAGAGCCAGCCTCACCTCACCCGTTCCCCTTCCTTGCAACCCGCCGCTTCCCGTCTAACCTGACAGCCACCATGCCCACCTACGTTTACGAAACCCTCGGCGAGGAGAAGCGCCGCTTCGAAATCCGCCAGTCCATGACCGAGCCCGCCCTCACCACCGATCCCGAGACCGGCGAGCCCGTGCGCCGCGTCATCGTCGGCGGCTACGGCTGGACCGGCGCCCAGGCCTCCTCAGACTCCGTCGGCAGCTGCGGCACCGGATGCGGCTGCCATTGAGCCAGCCCGCGCCGCAGTGATTTCCGGCTCCCGGTTTTGCTAAAAACCAGGCACCACCCCTGCGCCCGCGCCCAGACTGAACCAACCGACTCCCCTTTCCTTCCTTTCCCGCTTCATGCAGACCACTCCCTCCCGCCATGGCCAGCTCCTGGTCATCTTCCTGACCATCCTCATCACCACCATCGGCTTCGGCGTCGTCTTTCCCGTCCTGCCCATCTACGCGAAGAAGCTCGGTGCCAGTGATGCCGCCAATGGCTGGATCGTCGCCATCTTCTCCTTCGCCCAGTTCGCCTTTGCCCCGCTCTGGGGCCGCCTGTCAGACCGCGTCGGCCGCCGTCCCGTCATGCTCGTCAGCATCCTCGGCTCCGCCGCCGCCTACACCCTCACCGGCTGGGCCTCCACCATTCCACTCCTCTTCATCGCCCGCCTCCTCGACGGCGCCACCGGCGGCAACGTCGCCGCCGCCCAGGCCTGCCTGGCCGACATTACCAAACCCGAAGAGCGCTCGAAATACATGGCCCTCATCGGTGTCGCCTTCGGCCTCGGCTTCGTCATCGGCCCCTTCATGGGGGGGGTTCTCAGCCACCACTTCGGCCCCGCCTCCCCCTTTTACGCCATCGCCGGCCTCTCCCTCCTGAATGCCGCCCTCGTCTACTTTAAACTTCCCGAGACCCTCCCCGCCGAGTTCCGAAACAGCCCCGAGAGCCGCACCGGCACCCTCGCCGTCTTCCAGGGAGAAAACGGACGTCCCTTCGCCCTCCTCGTCGCCACCTACTTCCTTTTCCTGATGGGTTTTTCCGTCATGACGTTCTGCTTCTCCCTTTTTAACAAGCACCACTTCCGCTACGGGGAGCTGGAGAACAGCCTCCTCTTCGGCCTCATCGGCATCGTCGGCATCCTCGTCCAGGGCGGCCTCCTCCGCAGGCTCCTCCCCCGCGTGGGGGAAAAGCCCCTCGCCCTCACCGGCACCCTCGTCCTCACGGCCAGCTTCTTCCTCCTGCCCGGCATCTCCACTCCCTCCGGCCTCATCTGGGTCAGCTGCGCCATCGCCTTTGCCAACAGCCTCATCCAGCCCACCCTGAACGGCCTCGCCTCCCGTCTCACCAGCGGTGCATACCAGGGCCGCGCCATGGGCCTCTTCCAGTCCGCCGCGAGCCTCGGCCGCGGCACCGGCCCCCTCCTCGGCGGCTGGCTCCTCGCCCGGGATGCCGAGGCCCACTACGCCCGCGCCCCCCTCTGGGCCGCCGCCGGCATCATTCTTCTCGCCCTGGCCACCCGCCTCCCCGTCCGCGCGCCCAAGGCCGAACCCGCCGCCGAACCCGCCCCCGTCCCCGCCGCCTGACACGCTTTCCGGCCGGAAATCCCCTGGCCACACCCCGCCACTGGGCGCATACTGATCCGCGCATCCCGCGCCCCCCTCCGCCCATGAAAACACTCGGCCTCACCCCCGTCGCCCTTCAGGTCTTCTGGCCGCTTGTCCTTGCTGCCAGCGCCTGGCTTGGGCACGACCTGCGCCGCTGGATCGTCTGCGCCATCCTCACCGTCGCGGCAGGCGGCGTCCAGATTTTCCGGGCCAAACTGCCCGTCTACCGCCAGCGCCGGTTTTTCACCTTCGGCCCAGGAGTTCTGCCCGAATCTTCGTTAAACCACTACTGGCAGGGATGGAGGCTGGTCGCCAGCGGAACGCTCGCAGCCACACTCATTCTCGGCCTCACCGCATGGTCGTAGAACCCTCATCACCGGAAAACCCCCAGCCCTCGCGACAGGGCCTCCAAAAGGCAGCCATAGTCAGCGGCATCCTGCTGGGGATGTACGTGCTGATTTACTGCGGCCTGTCCGGCTGCGGGGCGTATGCCCCAGCGTGCTGGGGACTGAGAAGCGACCCAACCGCCAAGGGCCAATATCTTCTCAGGCCAAAGTTTTACGAGTGGGACCCCCTCCTGTTTTACTCGCCCGCCACCGGTGAATCTAGAAAGTGGCTGGAATACTTCTACCTGCCGCTCATGATCGCAGACCGGAGACTGTGGCACGACCATTCCCACCTATACGCTGACGATCCGCGGCACCCGGAGGTCTTCCCCATCGAATCCTTCAACAGCCAAGCTACCGAGCGGACGAAATCCAAGGCAGCCGCCAAGCCCGCGCCGTAGCCCGACAGCTCGGGCACGAAAGCATTTGCTGTCTGCACCCCGTCAATGGTGCGCATATTTGCGCATGCGCATCCCCATGGAATTGCCTGATGACCTGTTTCAAAAAACAAAGCAAGCGGCCCTCGAACGCCGAGCCACGCTGAATCTTCCAGTCATCCACGCTTTGAAGCGTGAGCTCGAGACCTCCCACCCCGGGGCCCGCCGCATGACGCAGCCTCCCATCGACTTGGACCTCGTCCCCATCCTGATGTTGCGTACCAACGCTGAGCTGGCGGCCATCCTCAATGAGGAGGAGGCCTGTGCACCGTTTTGGATGTTGCTCTGGCAAAGAAATGGGAGGGAGAATGGCTGTAAGGCCGCCATATGAGCGTGGAACCCAACGAAGATCAATTTGCCCCCGACCTCTGCCATCTCTTCGTCGATGAAGCCGGCACGCCGGACATTTTCGATGCCAAAGGCCGCATCAACATCGGCAAGCCGGGTTGCTCCCGTTTCTTCTTCCTCGGAATGCTTGAAGTGGATGATCCCGATACATTAACGGTAGCGCTCAAGACGCTCCGCAATCAGCTGCTCACCGATCCCTACTTCGCCTCCGCCGAGTCCTTCAAACCCGAACGCAAAAAGACCGCCCTCCTGCTCCATGCCAAAGACGACCTGCCTGAAGTACGCGTGAAGGTCTTTGATCTGCTGCGCTCGCTCGGCCCTTCCATCCGCTTCCGTGCCGTGGTGTGCGACAAGGAGGTGATCCGCATCCGCGAGGAGAAACTGCGCGAGGCATCCCCCGGCTACCGCTACAACCCCGATCACCTCTACGATGAACTCGCCCGGTCGCTCCTCGGCAAATTCAGCCGCATGGCCGACGGCTACCGCCTCTGGATCGCCAAACGCGGCAACAAAGACCGAAATGCCGCCCTGCGCACCGCTCTCGAACACGCCGAGACCGACTTCACTCAGAGCTTCGGCTTCTCCCGAGGCGGTGCCGACGTCTGGAACACCGTGGTGACAAACCCGCGCGAAACCATCTGCCTGCAAGCCGCCGACTACTTCCTCTGGGCGCTGCAACGATTCTACGAGCCTCGCGTCCATCCCGAAACCGGCGAAGTCACCCACGAAGCCCGTTACCTGAACGCCGTCTGGCCCCAAATCAGCCAGATCCACGACCTTCACTTTGGCCCCTCCCACGGCAGCTTCTTCACGCCCTCGAATCCCTTGAGCCTCGAAACCCGCTTCGGACCCAAACCCCAAAAAAAGAAAAAGCCGCACGTATAGGAGCCTTTCGGGCTCTCACGGCGCGGGGCCGAGTTTCGCGTGCAGCGGACGTATGTTCACCGAAGCACCTGCTGGAGTAAAGTGGAAAATTCATTTTCAAGCGACCACCTGCCTCGACGAGCCCCCGGCCAACGACCGCGACATCCCGTTGAAGATGCAGCAGCAAGGTGCTTGGAACCGACCCCGCACTCCGCCAGGCATTCCCCCTAACCACCGCCCCCGGTTGCACCCGGCTGACCTCTGAGCCACGTTGGCGTCCCATCATGACCCGGCTCAGGTACATTTCCCTCCTTTTTGCAGCGGCGGCTCCGGCTTTCGCGGCGGCTCCTGATTTTAACCGGGACGTCCGCCCGGTGATCTCGTCGAACTGCATCAGTTGCCACGGCCCGGACGAGGCGCACCGGAAGGGGAAGCTGCGGCTCGACACTTGGGAGGGGGCTACCGCCCCGGCGAAATCCGGCGAAGCCGCCCTCGTGCCGGGCGACCGCAACCGAAGCGCCCTGTGGAAACGCGTCAACGCGACGGGCACGGACGACATCATGCCGCCTGCGGAAACCGGCCACACGCTGAAGCCGGAGCAGATCGACGTGCTGGGCCGGTGGATCGATGCGGGCGGGAAATACGACAAGCACTGGTCCTTCAAGCCGCCGGTGGCTTCGGCAGTGCCGGCAGGGACGAATGCGGTGGACCATTTCATCAGCCAGCGGCTGAAGCAGGAGGGGCTCGCCCTTTCCCCGGAGGGCGACCGGCTCACCCTAGCCCGCCGGGTTTACCTGGACCTGACCGGCCTGCCGCCCGCGCCGGAGGAGGCCGCCGCCTTCGCCGCAGACACGAGCCCGGACGCTTGGGAAAAACTGGTCGACCGCCTGCTGGCCTCCCCCGCCTACGGGGAGCGCTGGGCCCGCATGTGGCTGGACCTGGCCCGCTACGCCGACTCGCGCGGCTACGGGAGTGATCCCCTGCGCATGAACATCTGGCGCTACCGGGACTGGGTCATTCAGGCCTTCAACCGAAACCTGCCCTACGACCAGTTCACCACCGAGCAGCTCGCCGGCGACCTCCTGCCCAACCCGACCACGGAGCAGCTGCTGGCCACCGCCTTTCACCGGAACACAATGACGAACACCCTCGGCGGCACCATCGACGAGGAGTTCCGCGTGGCCGCCGTGAAGGACCGAGCCGAGGCCACCGCCCAGGTCTGGATGGGCCTGACCATGAAGTGCGCCCAGTGCCACACGCACAAGTTTGACCCGCTCACGAACGAGGAGTACTACAAGTTCTACGCCGTCTTCAACCAGACCGCCGATGACGACCGGCCCGACGAGTACCCGACCGCCCCCACGCCCACAGCGGCGGAGCAGCAGAAGATCGACGAGCTGAAGGCCAGGATCGAAACGCTGAAGCGCGAGATGGCCACGCCGCCCGCCGAATTCCTCGCCCAGCAGTCCGCGTGGGAAACCAAAATGCGCGACGAGACGGCGCTGTGGAAAACCCTAAACGTCTCCGAGGCCAAGTCCCGCAAGGGCCAGACGCTCGCGCGGCAGGACGACGGCACGGTGCGCGCGACGCCGAAAAAGGACAAGGCACCGGCCACGGACGTCTACGTCATCGACGGCCCGGCAGACATGACGGGCATCACCGGGCTGAGGCTTGAGGCCCTCTCGGGAAATGCCGGAGGCAACTTTGTCGTGAACGAGGTGAAGGTCTTCGAGCGTCCCAACGGCAACCGCCCTGCGGAGGGCCGCTACGTGCGCGTCGAGCTGCCGGGCAAACAGCGCTTCCTCCATTTCGCCGAGATGCAGGTCATGTCCGGTGGAAAAAACATCGCCCCGGAGGGCAAGGCGACGCAGTCCAGCATCGACTACGGCGGGCTGCCGGAGCGGGCCATCGATGGCAACACGGACGGCGACTACAACAAAAACTCCGTCACCCACACCCACCAGGAGGCCGACCCGTGGTGGGAGGTGGACCTCGGAGCGACCAAGCCCGTGGAGAGCCTGGTCTACTGGGGCCGCACGGATGGCGAGACGGCATCCCGCATGGACGGCATGGTGATCCTGGTGCTGGATGAAAAGCGGCAGCCTGTTTTCCGCGAGGCCTACGCCACCGCGCCGAAGGTGAGCGCCCAAGTGGCCGTGGACGGCCGCCGCGAAGTGAGCGTGCGCGCGGCCAGCGCGAGCTTCGAGCAGACGGACTTCCCCGCGTCGCTGGCGGTCGATGGAAACCTCGCGGACAAGAGCGGCTGGGCCGTGGCCCCGCGCCAGGGCGTGCCCCAGAGCCTGGTGCTCGAGCTGTCCGAGCCGCTCTGCCTGCACTACGGCTGCACGCTCACCATCGAGCTGCACCAGACATACAAAGAGCACACCCTCTCGCATTTCCGCCTCTCCGCCACCACGCGCCCCGCGCCGCTGCGGGCCGTGCCGGAGTCGCTCTCCCCCGTGCTGGCCAAGGCGGCGGACGCCCGCACCCCTGCGGAGGTGGACCAGATTCGCAGCTTCTACGCGCAGCTCGACCCGGCCTCCATGACGAAAGCCAAAGAGGTGGCCGCCCTGGAGAAAAAGCTCTCCGCCATCAAGCCCGCCGAGACGCCCGTCATGCAGGAGCTGCCCACAGACAAGCGCCGGAAGACGCGCCTCATGGTGAAGGGCAACTATCTCGTGCCCGGCCAGGACGTTTCCCCCGGCGTGCCCGCCGCCTTTCACCCCATGCCTGCCGGGGCTCAGCCGGACCGCCTCGGCCTGGCCCGGTGGCTCACGGCGCGGGAAAATCCGCTCACCGCGCGCGTGGCGGTGAACCGTTTCTGGGCCCAGCTCTTCGGCCGCGGCCTCGTGTGGACGGAGGAGGACTTCGGCACGCAGGGCACCTACCCCACCCACCCGGAGCTGCTCGACACCCTGGCCGTCCAGTTCATGCAAAATGGCTGGGACGTGAAGGCGCTTCTGAAATCCCTCGTCATGTCCGCCACCTACCGGCAGTCCAGCGAGGTGCGCCCGGAGCACCTGGAGAAGGACCCGCAGAACGTGCTGCTCAGCCGCGGCCCGCGCTTCCGCCTGGAGGCGGAGATGATCCGCGACCAGGCCCTCGCCATTTCCGGACTGCTCTCGAAAAAAATGTTCGGCCCCAGCGTCTACCCGCCGCAGCCGGAGGGCATGTGGCGGGCCGCCTTCAATGGCGAACGCGGCTACCCGACCAGCACCGGCGAGGACCGCTACCGGCGCGGGCTCTACATTTTCCTCCGCCGCACGGTGCCCTACCCCAGCATGTCCACCTTCGACGCGCCGAACCGCGAGATCTGCACCATCCGCCGCATCCGGACGAACACCCCGCTCCAGGCCTTCGTCACCCTGAACGACCCCGCCTTCATGGAAATGGCCCAGGCCTTTGCCCGCCGCATGGTGAAGGAGGGCGGTGCCACGCCGGAGGAGCGCATCAAGTGGGCGTGGCGGCAGTGCGTCCTGCGCGACGTGCCTGCGGAAAAGCTCGCCACCCTGGCCGACCTCTACCGCACCCAGCTGGCCACCGGCAGGGCGGATCCCGCCGCCGCGAAACAGCTCGCCAACGACCCGCTCCACGCTCTGCCGGATTCCACCGACTGGGCCGAAATGGCCGCGCTCACCCTCGTCGCCAATGTCCTCCTCAACCTCGACGCCGTCCTCATGAAAGGCTGATCCCCCATGACTCTCCAACAGCAAATCGCCCTCGCCCACTCGCGCCGCACCTTCCTCCGCCAGGGACTCGCCGGCCTCGGCGGCATGGCCCTCGGAGACATGATCTCACGCGCCGCCGCCATCCCGCAGCTGAACCCGCTCGCGCCGAAAAAGGCCCCGCTCAAACAGCGCGCCAAGTCCGTCATCTACCTCCACATGGAGGGCTCGCCCCCCGTGCTCGATCTCCTGGATTACAAGCCCGAGCTGGTGAAGCGCAACATGCAGCCGTGCCCGGACGAGTTTTTCAAGGGGAAGCAGCTCGCCTTCACCAAGGGCCACCCAAACCTGCTCGGCTCCCCCTACAAGTTCGCGCAGCACGGCCGCAGCGGGCAGTGGCTGAGCGAACTCTGGAAGCACTTCCCCGAAGTCGTCGATGACGTGACCATGGTGAAGTCCGTCTTCACCGACCAGTTCAACCACGCCCCCGCCCAGCTCCTGCTTTACACGGGCAAGGCCTTCTTTGGCGGCGCCTCCATGGGCTCATGGGTCACCTACGGTCTGGGCACGGAAAACCAGAACCTGCCCGGCTACGTCGTCCTGCTCAGCGGCCCGAGCGACCCCAGCGGCGGGAAATCACTCTGGGGCTCCGGGTTTCTCCCCTCCGTCTACCAGGGCGTGCAGTGCCGCTCCGTCGGCGAGCCCGTCCTCTACGTCTCAAACCCGGCCGGCATGACCCGCGAGACACGCCGCTCCTCGCTCGACGCCCTGCGCCAGCTCAACGAATACGAGCTGAAGACCACCGGCGACCCCGAGACCCTCGCCCGCATCAACCAGTTTGAGCTGGCCTACCGCATGCAGATGGCCGTGCCCGAAACGATGGACATCAAGAAGGAGCCGCAGCACATCCTGGACATGTACGGCGCAAAACCCGGCGAGGCCTCCCTGGCCAACAACTGCCTGCTCGCCCGCCGTCTCGTCGAGCAGGGCGTGCGCTTCGTCCAGCTCTTCGACTACGGCTGGGACATCCACGGCACCGGCTCCGGCGACGACCTCATGACCGCCCTCCCGGCAAAAATGAAGGACATGGACCGCCCCGTGACCGCCCTGCTGAAGGACCTGAAACAGCGCGGCCTCCTCGAAGACACCCTCGTCGTCTGGGGCGGCGAATTTGGCCGCACCTCCATGAACGAGGCCCGCAACGGCTCCAAATTCCTCGGCCGCGACCACCACCCCGGCTGCTTCACCATCTGGATGGCCGGCGGCGGCGTCAAGCCCGGCATGTCCTACGGCGAAACCGACGAACTCGGCTACACCGTGGTCGACAAAAAAATGCACGTCAACGACCTCCAATACACCATCCTCCACCTCCTCGGCCTGAATGCCGAGCAACTCCACTTCCCCTTCCAGGGCCTCAACGAACGCCTCATCGGCCCCACCACCGCGCCGAAGCTGCATGCAGAATTGATCGCTTAAGTCCTCGCGTGGACGCGCCAAAAAACAGTCAGCCGCCGCCGAGCCCCGCCAGCCTTTCCCCGGCCGGCATGTCCCTGCTCTGGCTGGCCGTCACTATCGGCATCATATCGGTGTGGCCGGCCGAAATTTCCCACCGGAACCCAAAGGCACTCGCCTTTCTCCCGGCGGCTGCCGGTATCCTCGGCCTGTGGGTCAGCGTGCGGCTCCTTGGCGGACGTGCGCTTCAATTCATCCCCGCCGGTCTCACTCTGCTGCTTTGGATCTACTTCCTCCATCACTGGTTTTCCGTCCTCCCTCCGGGCGACGGATACGGTGAGTAGCTGTCACCATCCGGTAGCGCTCGGGTCAAATGCCGCGCCTGGTTTTGGACGGAGGCTTACCCATCGGTGAATCTGCCACAATCCCCCCGTCAGCCAGATTCCCCCAACAAATTTCCTCCCCCTCATTCGCGTCACTCGTCCATTCGCGGTTGACCCCGCAGCCCTTCGCCCGCCGCACCAGCACCGCCCGCACACAGGGAGGTTCACCTCCCCGCATGCATCGCCACGCACAATCCGGCGGCGGCATTGCACGCGGCGGCGGCTTTGTCACCGCCCTGGTTCGTCGCGGCGACAACTCCGAAGTCCGCCCCGGGGGCGATCCAGATGACGGCGTAGAAACTCGTGTTCGTGCCATTGTGGTAGAGCGCGCAGCCATTGGCCCAGTCCCTCGGGTGGCGCTCCCAGCCGGCGTAGTAGCCGTCGGGCTGGCCGGAGCCGTGCAGTGCCTTCAGGCTCGCCACGGACAGGATGGACGGCTTCACCGGGCCGTTCTCGCGGAGGTGAAACTGGGCATATTTCACCCAGTCGGGCAGGCTGGCGTGGACGAGCCCGGCAGGCGCGATGGCCTCGACATTGTCCGCCAGTGGCCCCGGTGTGACGGGCACTCCATCCGCATGGTGCCCCCATGGCTGGTCCACCACGCCGGGTGTGGCCGGCACCCCGAACCCGGCGGACTTCATGCCCAGCGGGCTGAAAAGACGCTTGCGGATGAACTGCTCCCACGGCATGCCCGCGCGGCGCTCGACCATCATCCCGGCCAGGGCGTAGCCGGCATTTGAGTACTCGTAGGCTGCCCCCGGCGTGTGCGCGGGAGGCCGGGCAAGCATGGTGCGGGCCAGGCGCATCCGCTGGGCCAGAGGGGGCTCGCTGGTTTTCTTCAGATCCTCCCACAGCGCGTCCGGGATGTCCCGCACGATGCCGCTGCGGTGCGTGAGCAGCTGCCAGAGGGTGATGCCGCGCACCGCCCCGTGCATCGGCACGTCAGTGAGCACCTCGCCCAGGGTGCTGTCGTATTTCAGCTTTCCTGCCTCCACCAGCATCGCAGCCAGGGTGGCTGTCATGGATTTTGTGCAGGAGGCCAGGTGGTACTTGTCCTGCATCGTCACGGGGACCGCGCTGTCCCTCATGCGGCGTCCCGTGGCCCCTTGGCTGATGATTTTTCCACCAGTGAAATCCATGGCTGCCAGAGACGGGACGCCGTGTGCAGCGCGTATCTTCGCCAGCTCCCCGCTCAGGTCCACCGGCGCGGCCATGCTGCGGGGAGCGGCCCCTGCGGCGAGGCTGGAAACACAGAGCCGGAGAAAAGTGCGCTTCTGCATGGGAAGGGCGGGGCGGTTCGTGACTCAGTCGGCCAGCTTGCGCACGTTGTTCTGCAGCTGCTCCAGGAACGGCAGCATCTGGAGCTTCATCTCCGGTGGCAGCATCTGGAAGACGTTTTCGGGAGCCGTCTTGATCAGCCCGCTGATCATGCCCGCGTCGAACTTGTCCAGCTGCGCACGGCGGGCCGGGTCCGGCACGCGGTCGATGAGTTCCCGCTTCGCCCGCTCCAGCATTCGGAGGCGGTCCGGGTCCGGCATTTTCGCGAGGGAGGCGATGAGCCGGTTGAAGTCCGGTCCCGCCGTCAGGTCGGCAAGCAGGATTTTTTCATCCCGGGAAAGGTGGCTGGTGAAGGCCAGCAGCGTGTCGGCATGGGTGGCGTAAAGCTCCCGCTTCTGGACAAAGGTCAGGCGCGCCCGCTGCCGGGCGAACTCCTCCACCACCACACGCCGGGAGGCCACCGTGGCGGCATCCCCCGCAGAGTCGGCCTTCCCTGCATCCGCCAGCGGGTGCGCCGCGAGGTAGGCAGCCACCTTTTCCGGAGACGGCACGGCAGCCAGGGCCAGGGAATGCGCCACCGCCACCGCGCCCCAGATCAGAGCGAGTGCAGCCAGGGCCTGAAGGTAAAAACGGCGTTTCATCGGGGCAGCCCCCACCAAAGCCGCGATCCCGCACCGGGGAAAGCGGAATTGAGCGTGGTGGATTGACACCCGTACCGCCGGGTGCCAGTCTGGATGCTCCTCATGACTGACGCCTTTGCCGAACTCAACCTCCCCCGCCGCGCCGCACTAGATCCTGCGGAACTCCAGGCCCGCTACCACGAACTGAGCCGGGACCGCCATCCGGACGCAGCCGCAGATGCGGAAAAGGCCGACCGCGCCGCCGCCTTTGCCCGGCTCAACCAGGCGCGCGACCTCCTCGACCGCCGCTCCAGCCGGCTGCGCCACCTCGGTTCACTCCTCTTCCCGGATTTCACCCCGCCCCATGGCGGCGCCCTGAACGGGGAACTGATGGACCTCTTTTCCCGCCTCGCCCCCGCCCTCCAGCACGCCGCCGCACTGGCCGTGAAAAAAAAGGCCTCCGCCTCACCACTGGCGAAGGCCCTTCTCCTCAACCAGGAACTGCCCGCCCGCGAATCCCTCGAAGACCTCTGCGCCGCGCTGGATGCGCGACTTCAGGCCATCGACTCCGCCCTGCCCGCCCTGGATGCCGCGCCGACCCCTGAGTCCCTCGACCACCTTTCCCGCGAGGCCTCGTTCGTGGAAAAATGGCTCGCGCAGGCCCGCGAAGCCCTGCTCCAGCTGGCCATGGGCGAATGAAAGCTGCCTTGGCGGCAGCGGCGGCGGGGCCTTCGATCCCACCGAAAAAAGAGCCACTCCACCGCCCGCATCTGTGAATGCCCGCAGGAAACACTTTTTTGTTTGGCGGCAGGGCCGGTTTCGTGGATAAAGGGCGTGTGGCGGATGAGTTTAAGACAACACGCTGGAGTCTCGTGCTTGCCGCCGGGGGCGATGACACGCGGGCCGGCGTCGCGCTGGAAAAGCTGTGCCGGGACTCCTGGCGCCCGCTCTATGCCTACGCCCGGCGCTGGGGGTGCACGCCGGAGGATGCGGAGGATGCCGTGCAGGGCTTTCTTGCCTCGATGCTTGTCCGGCACTCACTCTCCCAAGTGCAGGCGGGCAGGGGACGCTTTCGTTCCTTTTTGCTCGCAGGCATGAGGAACCACCTCAGCGACGTCCACTCCCGCACCGTGGCGGCCAAGCGGGGGGGCCGCGCCGCCCACATTTCCCTGGATGCAGAGACGGCTGAAAAGGGATACTGCGCCCTGGCAGTGGATGCGGAAACGCCGGAGAAGGCCTTCGAGCGGGTGTGGGCGATGGAGATCATGGCGAGGAGCCGCGACCGCCTGGCCCGGGAATGCGCAGACTCCGGGAAGGCCGCGATCTTCGCCGCACTCTTCCCCGACTCTGCGGAGCAGGCGGAAATCGGCGGACCTGAGAACTACGCCGAGCTTTCCGCCCGGCTCGGCTCGTCAGAGCAGGCACTCCGCTCCCTGGCCATGCGCCTGCGGCGGCGCTGGCGCGACCTCATCCGCGAGGAACTCTCCCAGGGGGTGGCCTCCTCCGAAGCCCTGGAGGAGGAAATGGCCTCTCTGCGAGCCGCCCTCTCCTGACCCCAGGGTTGCTGCTACTCACTCCCGCAGATGGGACAACGCGCCTCCGCAGGGGGGCAGTGGTGTTTTTTTGCTTTTCTTTGCCACACGCCGGCCGAATTGCCGAGGAAAGGGGGGCCATGAATCCAATTTTCCGCAAACTCGCCCTCCTCTGCGCGCTCACTGCCCCCTGCCAGGCAATCAACATTGCCGGCTCAGGCACGGGTCTGCTGGGCAGCAATGATGCCACCATCAACGACGCCGGCACCAGTCATGCAAATGGGGGCACGGTGGCGAACATCCGCGACGGCAATCTGACGACGCGGGTGGATAACTACCAGACCGGGCAACCTGCGAATGTGAACGGCTTCGTCGGCATCTCCTGGGCTTCAGCACGGACGGATGTGGTGAAGTCGCTCACGCTGACGATGGCGACGTTTGTGGATGGCGGATGGTTTGGGAACCGGGAGTCGCCGCGCTCAGGGTTCCCGCTCACGGCGGAAATGCTGGTGCCACCGGTGGTGCAGGTGTCGGCGGACCTCACGACCTGGACGACGGTGCCGGCGACGATGGACTACGCCAGCGCCTTCACCGGGCACAACATCGCAGACAACTCGACGCCGACGAGCCGGGCCTTCACGATCACGCTGCCGCGCTGGCAGACCGGGATGCGCGGCATTCGCCTCATCGGGCCCACGGGCGGCTACGGTGACGGCAATGGATTCCTCGGCGTCTTCGAGCTGGCCGTGGAGGCGGACGCCCTCACCGACAGCGAGCCGGATGGCATGGCGGATGCCTGGGAGACGGCGAACGGCCTCTCCGTGGGCACCAATGACGCGGCGCTGGATGCCGACAGCGACGGTCTGGCAAACGTGAGCGAGTTCCGCTGGCAGACGAATCCTCAACTCGCTGACACCGACGGTGACGGCCTGAACGACGGGCCGGAGGACGCGACGCACGGCACATTCCCCAACGCGACGGACACGGACGGCGACGGGCTTTCGGATGCGGCGGAAATCAATACGCACCTCACCAGCGCGAAGCTCGCGGACACCGACGGCGACGGCCTCAGCGATGCCGCGGAGATCAATACGCACCTCACGCAGGCGACGAACCGTGACACGGACGGCGATGGATTCAGCGATGGCGCTGAGATTTCGCTGAACACGAATCCGCTCAGCGCCTCGAGCCGCAGTGCCAACATCGCGCGGGCGGGCCGCGCCATCATCGGGCGCAATGTGACGAACTCCGCGGCGAACCTGGCGGTGACCGGCACGGCGCGCGCGAACGCGAATTCCTCCGCCCACCTCAACGACGGCGACCTCTACACCCGCGCGGACACCAGCGGGATGACGGGCACGGCTTCACATCTGGGCATCGTCTGGGATGCCGTGTGGCCGCAGCCGGTGGCGCGGCTGGAGATCACGCTGGCCACCTTCGCCGACGGCGGCTGGATCGGGAATGCCAGCAGCGCCCCCGCCCCCGGCGCGGCACTCACGGCCACGCACATCACGGGTGCGCCGGTCATTCAGACCACGACCGACGGCACGGCATGGACCACGCTGGCCAGCGGCGCCTTCACCACGGACTACGTCACGCGCCTCACTGGCCACAGCACCGGCGGCGGCACACGGCCCATCGCCACGCGGCGCGATTTTGTGGTCACGTTGAACTCGCCCATGAGCGGCCTCCGCGGCATTCGCATCGCCGGACTGCACTACATTTATCTCGGCGCGTATGAAATCGCCGCCTGCGACAGCAGCACCGCTGCCGACACCGACGGCGACGGCCTCAGCAATGCCCAGGAAACAACGGCCGGCACTTCGCCCGCCTATTCGGATACCGACGGCGACACAGCCAGCGATGCGGCGGAAGTGAACACGCTGCTCTCCAATCCCCTGCTCGCGGACACCGACGGCGATTTTTTTCCTGACGGCATGGAAGCGCGCTACAGCACCAACCCCAACAACGCTTCCTCCAATCCGCAAAACCTCAGCCTGCTGGCTGGCGGAACCATTGGCGTGAAGAATACCACTACGAACGCCGAAGTGGCGACAGCCAATGCAGGCATCCCCGGGAACCTGACGGACGGCGAGCCGCTGACGCGCGTGGACTCATGGAATGGCAACACCGCCGGCAACCACAGTTGGATCGGTGCGCGCTGGGCCTCGCCGGTGAATGTGTCCGCTGTGCAGGTGCAGTTCGCCATTTTCAATCACGCCGGATGGTTCGGCCCGGCCGGCAGCGGGCCGGCGGCGGGCGGCGCGCTCACTGCGGCGCACCTCATCGCGCCCGGCATCGAGACTTCCTTCGACGGCGGGGCCACGTGGGACACATGGCCTTCCACCAGCAACTACGTGGCCGCGCTCACCGGCCATCTCATCGCGCTGGCCGACAACCGGCCCACGCGCCCGCCGGTCGTGACGTTTACACTCGAAACGCCGCGCATGGGCATCACGGGCATCCGCCTCATCGGCGTGGAGGGCGGCGTGACGCAGCCGTTTGTTGGCGCGTTTGAATTCTCTGCCGTGCCCGGCCCGCCGACGCCGCCGGACACCACCTGGCATGGCGTGCGCGGCGATACCGTGACCATTGCCGTCACGGGCGACACCGTGCCCGGCGGCGGCACTTTCAATAGAGTAGAAGGAGCGCCAGGGGCTGTGGGCAATCCGATCCTGACCGATAACGGCGAAGTGGTATTTGAAGCCTCTGTCACTGGTGGTCCTGCTGGCGCGGACCGTGCGCTGCTGCGCGGCACCGGCGGCCCGCTCACCACGCTGGCCCGCAAAGCCCAATTGACCCCCGACGGCACAAACGACCACACTTTCTTCAACACTCCATCCTACAACAACGCGGGGCATCTCGTCTTCATGGGCAACGAAGGATCGCCGTCGGAACAGGCCGTCTATCGCTACTCCCCCGGCGGAAATGTCGAACCGCTCCACCAGTTGCAGCCGATTCCCGGCGGCGGGGGCGACTTTACCTCTTTCTCCCTGAGCACTGCCCCGACGGCCAATGCCGCGGGGGATTTTCCTTTTCATGCCAATTGGGGCTTCGGCAACGACGGGCTGTTCTTCACCGAAGGCAACACCCTGCACCGCCTCATTCTGCAGGGGGAAAATTTCGACGGCGCTGCCTGGCAGGCGGGCGGGTTTGTTGGCCCTGTGAATGATGCCGGCACCCTCTTCTTCGGCGGACGGCCCAACTACTTCGCTCTGAGCCTTCGGAATGCATATTTCGTGCGCTACTGGGAGCCGGGCACTAACCAGTTTGAAAGGAAGCGCGTCGCGCGCGAGGGGGACGTTGTGCCGGAGGGCAATGGTTTGTTCTGCAACTTCGGCCACGGACTGGACCCGAGGATCACCAGCGCCGGGCACTTCGCGTTCTACAGCACACTCACCGGCACCAGCGGCGGCAACGCTGACAACGAGGGCCTTTACCGCTGCCGTCTTGTTCCCGGCGGCGGGGGCGAATTCGTCCCCGTGGTGGACCCCATCGTCCGCACCGGCCAACCTGCACCAGTCGGCACCGGCGGCGGACAACTCGCCAGCAGCAGTTTCCTCCATGCGTTCATCAATGAACCAGGCCGCATCGCCTTCCGCGCGTCGCACAATGGCAGCGGCACTTCCACCGCCTCCGCCATCTACAGCACAGTCGGCGGCGGGCTGTCGCTGCTCGTGCGCGAGAATCAGCTCGCCCCCAATGACACTGGCTATCCCTCGGGCCGGTTCCCCAGCCTGTTTTCGGAATTCGGCTTCAACGATCAGGGGCAGATTTCCCTTTCCACCCTGGCGCTGCGCGGCGTGGTGCATCCCACGATGGGAAGCGTATACGGCGTCTTCACCACCGACGGCACCGACCTCATCAGCATCGCCCGAACTGGCGACGCGGCGGAGGGCAGCTTCATTCGCGGACCGAGCACCGGGCGTCGCTCGCTCAACCGATTTGGCCAGGTGGCGTATGTCACGACCCTGCAAGACAACCGCACGGCTGTGCGCCTCTGGACGCCGGACCTGCACTGGACCCCCGCCCTGGGCGGCTCCTGGGACATCGGCAACAACTGGACCTTCGGCCTCAACCCCGCGCCCATGTACCGCGTCGTCATCGGTGCCAAGGCTGCCCTCACCGTCACCGGCCCCGTGGCCAGCACCGGCGTGAAGTCACTGCAAGTCGGCGGCGGCTATGGCGCCCCGGTTCTCGCTCTCCAGAGTAATGTCACGCTCACCGCCGCGGAAGGCGTCACCATTGCCCCCAATGGCACGCTCGCCGGCAACGGCACCATCGCCGGTGCTTTGATCAGCAACGGCACGCTCAGCCCCGGAGCCAGCGCGGGGGAGATCACCATCACCGGCCCCGCCAGCTTCAGCGCCACCAGCACGTGGGCCATCGAACTCGGCGGCGTTTCCCCCGGCCAGTTGGATTGCGTGCACCTCTCCGGCGATGCCGCGATCACCGGCGCGCTCCAAGTTTCCATGTTGAATGGATACCTCCCGCCCCCGCGGCAAAACTACGTCATCGCCACCATCGGCGGCACTCGCACCGGCATGTTTGCCGGACTCGGCGAGGGCGCAACCGTGGGCACCTTTGGCGGCCGAATCCTGGCCATCACCTACGCCGGCGGCGACGGGAATGACATCGCCCTCTTCACCGGCGAGGACGGCGGCGACCCTGACACCGACAACGACGGACTGCCTGACGCCTGGGAGATTGAAAATTTCGGCAACATCACCGCGCAGGACGCGCAGGACGACCTCGACAAGGACGGCTCGAACGCACTGCTCGAATACGGCTTCAACATGAACCCCAACGCTTCCGACTTCCCGCCCGCCGCCGTGCTGGAAGGCAACCACCTCACCCTGACCATCACCAAACGTCCGCTGGTCACCTACAGCATCCTCAGTGGAAGCACCCTCATGGATTTCAGCGGTGCAGACACTACTGTGCTGCCTGAGAAGTAGCTGAACAGAATTTTTCAAGCCCGCTGACTTTTCCCACTGCCTCCCTGGCTCTCTGGAGCTTGGCTAAAATTTCCTCACCCTTTGCCCTCCACACGTATCGTTTCGGATTTAGTTCACGTTCTGCGAGATAATCCTCCATGGCCTTAACCAGCTCGGCGACGCTCCCGAAACTGCCATCGCGCACGCAATCCACCGTCAGGTCCCGGAAAAAGCGCTCAACCAAATTCATCCACGAACTGGATGTTGGCGTGAAGTGCAGCTCGATGCGCGGAACTCCATGCTTCTTTTGATGCCTGTCGTTGAGCCATTTGATCCATGAGCGCACCTTCGCATGCTTGTGCGTCGCATAGTTGTCGAGGATCAGATGCAGAGTTACGTCTTCGGGGGTTTCGCGGTTCAGGCGCTTCAGGAAGGCAAGCCACTGTACGTGCGTGTGGCGGGCTGCCGTTTGATGGAAAATCTTTCCATCCATGTAGTTGAGTGCGGCAAAGAACGTTACCGTTCCATGGCGGATGTAGTCGTGGGTCGCAGTGCTGATGTGGCCCATGCCCAGCGGCAATCCAGGCTGGGTCCTCTCGAGCGCCTGGCACTGGCTTTTTTCATCGCAGCACAGCACCAGAGCGCGCTCCGGCGGATTGAGGTAGAGGCCAATGACGTCCCAAAATTTAGCCTCAAAATTTTTGTCGGTGGAGACTTTGAAGGTCCTCTTCAGGTGAGGCTTGATGTCGTTGGCCCGCCAGAGCCGCTCCACAGTCTGAGCGCAGACTCCTTCAGCTTTGGCCATGGTTCTCGTGCTCCATCTCCGCCGACCAGGAGGCGGCGTTGCCGCCTTGGAAATGATTCTCGCCCTGACCTCATCGGCGATGGCAGGCGGGCGGCCGGAGCGTCTGACATCATTCAACCCCTCAACACCTTGAGCTTTGAAGCGCTTCTCCCAATGGACGACGACTGGCCTGTTCACTTTTACTTCCTGCGCCACATCAAGCTGGCTTTTGCCTTCACTTCGATGGAGGATGATCCAGGCTCGACGGACGAGCGGCTGGGGTGATGTCCTGGCGTTGATGATCTTCCGCAGTGAGCTGCGCTGCTCCAGCGTTACCGGCAAAGTGCTGATGGGTCGCGACATGCACGGGATCTTAGCGGAAAAAG
>JANOAS010000083.1:0-3505 GCA_031411255.1 bacterium | reverse complement strand
GCGTTGTCCTGGCCGTCGCTGTCGGGATCGTCGGCGGGCTGCGCGTTGTCAGGGTTGTTCGCGAAGTAGAGCCATTGCCAGGCGTCGTCGAGGTTGTCGGAGGCAAAGGAGCCGTAGTCGTCGGGCGTGAAGTCGAGCAGTGAAATGACAGCGCTGCCCAGGAGGTCGCCGCTGCGTGCGGTGACGGTGGCGGTTTGGTCGCCGGGAAGCGTGCCCGTGTTGAGCAGGCCGGTGACGCTGACGCTGAGGAACTGGCTGCCGCTTTCCCATGTCATGGCGGCAGCAGGAGGCTGCGCAGTGCCGTCGTCACCGGTGAGGTGCGTGGCGAGCTGGAGCGTGCTGCTTTCCTGCATGGAGGCGGGCTGCGGCGTGATGTCGAGGCTCCCGGCATCCCAGAGCTGCCCGGCGAATCCCGGGCGACCGGCGAGTGGCGCGGTGTTATGCATCTCCCCGCCGATGCCACCCAGCGTTGCGTCATTCGTGATCGTGCCGCCTGTGCTGCGCCCGCCCGCAGAGTCGAGCGTGGCGTGGGTTAGTTCCTGGGCGTTGACGGAGAGTGTGCCCAGGAGGAGCAGGGCAACGTGAGTGATGGGTGAAGGATTCATGGCAGGACTCCGGTGAGGACGTTTTGACGCGCACCGGACGGGCCGGCTGGCGCGACGTTGGCGGAAGTGCCGCGCGCGCCGC
Organism: bacterium; assembly: GCA_031411255.1. Classification (GTDB taxonomy): domain Bacteria; phylum Verrucomicrobiota; class Verrucomicrobiia; order Verrucomicrobiales; family V1-33; genus JANOAS01. The sequence continues at coordinate 2,818 of JANOAS010000083.1, read as the reverse complement.
CCTGGCCGCCGGCACCGCCGTTGCCGAGAGTGAAGGTGTTGCTGCTTTGTGTGAGGGTGCTGGCCTGGCTGGCGATGATGCCGATGCTGGGGCCGCCTTGGCCGCCTGCGCCGCCTCCGCCGGAGCCTCCCAGTCCGCCATTGCCGCCGTCGCCGCCGTTGCCGGGATTGAAGCCGTTGACCGCAGGAGTGACGAATCCTGTGCCGCCATCGCCGCCCGCGCCGCCCACGGCTCCATTGCTGCCGGCACCGCCGACTCCGCCGTTGCCCGTGATGAGGGTGCAGCCGGTGACCGCGACGCTGCTGTTCACGACCATGACGGCGAAGGAGCCGCCGCCGCCTTTCCCGCCTTTGCCACCTGCACCGACGCCGCCGCCCCCGCCTCCTTCACCGCCGCCGCCGCCCCAGTAGGGAGGTGCATTAAAATTGGTGATGCCGCCGCCGCCGCCGCCGTCGCCCCCCCGTATGCCGCTGGTGCCGACTGCGCCCTGACCGCCTTCTGCAGAGGAGAAATTTCCGGCCAGTTGAATGCCCGACGCCACAGTGCCGTGAGCGCCCGCGGTGCCGCCGGCTCCGTTGCTGCCGTCAGCGCCGTTCCCGCCATTGGGGTTGTCAGGAGCGCCTCCCGCCGCGCCGGGCGCGCTGGAGTTCCCCAGCTTCCCGGGAAATCCTTCCCACGGATCAATGTCCACGCCGTAGAAGTTCGCGGACGAAAGATTTGTCCCACCGGTTCCAAAGTAGTAGTTGATAGGATAGCCCGAGGAGGGGAAGGCATTGGCCGGGTAGCTCGGCCCGCGCCAATTGGTGGCATCATCACCATCCGCCCCTGCCGTGCCGGCAGCTACGCTGGAGCCGCTGACTCCGGCGGTGCCGCCGCCGGTGGTGATGGTATTGTTGGAGAGCGTGACCGTCTGTGGGCAGTTGCGCACGCGCACACCCACGGTGCTGCGTCCGCCACCTAAACCCGTGCCGCTGGTGATGGCGAATCCATCGAGCAGCACCGGAGCGGTCAGGTTGTTGACCACCACGGCAGCTTCGTTGTCAGCGACGACTAGAGGTGAGTAATTGATCGGCGTGCGTGGTGCCGTGCGCGTCCAGCCAGCGGCGCGGTCGTAGCCGCCGCGCACCGACACGCCACCGGCTAGCGTCAGCGGCTGCTGAATTACATGAGCCGCGCCGGACACCCGCACACTGCGCAGCACCGGGCCGGAAGTGGCCACGGCCAGCCCCTGCGCGATGGTCTGCACCGGCGACGCCTGCGTGCCGTTATTGCTGTTATTCCCGGTGAAGCTGTCCACAAAGACCGGGCCGGCGACGGTCACGTTCAAAACCTTTGCCGCTCCTGTTCCGGCCACGTTCGTCGCCGTCATCGTGAGCGTTACATTCCCCGCCACAGCCGGCGAGGCCGTGATGAGCCCCGTGGAAGTATTCACCGTCCAGCCCCCCGGCAGTCCGCTCACGGCATACGATGTCGGCAGCCCCGTGGCGGCGATTTGATACGTGAACAACTGCTCCACCGCCGCGTCCGCCGCCAGCAGGCTGGTGATGACCGGCAATTGCGTGGCCTGCCATGCCTGGAGTCCCTGGATCGTCTGCCGCAGCTCCGGTGAGAGTTGCGCCATGGTGATGGCATTGCTCGCCAGCATTTCCGAGGTGATGCCGCCTGGCCTCACGCCGTCCGCCATGAGTGCATAGCCCACCGCCGCGATGCGCTGATCCGGCGTGAGCAGTGTGAACGGCCCATCCTCTTTGGCACTGAACCACACCCGCAGCCGCACGTCCGCATTTCCAAAAACCTGCGCCGGCAGCGTCTGCATGAGACCTTTCTCGCCCAGCAGCACTGAGTAGAGACCCTTCTGCACCGTGAGCTGCACGGCCCGCTCCGGCGCTTTGTCAGGGTTCGCCGAGCCGTCATTGCTCCAGAAGACCGTCGTCTGCACATTCGGCGTCGGCGCGGTGAAAAACACCGGCGTGGGTGTGACCGTGGAAAACCCTCCGCCACCTTGGATTCCAATCAGCGCCGTCACCGCGTCGCCTGTGAGCACAGCCGTCGCTGCAGCCCCCGTGCCGGTGCCGCCGAAGGTGATGACCGGCGGCGTCACATAGCCTTTCCCGCCGTCCGTCAGGACCACATCAGACACGCGCCCGGTGCCGGAGATGACCGCCGTGGCCGCCGCCGTGCGGCTCTGATCCGTCCCGCCATCCACCAGCGCGAACTTGAACCACCCCGGCCCATCGTGATTCACACCATCCATCGCCACGCGGCCCTGGTAGTTCATCAGTTGAGGCACACCCTGCCCCACGAGCGGCATTGGCAGCGCCAGCAGAAAACAATGGAGCCAGGCGAGAGGCACGCGCAGACGACGGAGGCAAACAAATGCAGAGTTCATGGCGAGGCGAATGGAGCAGCTTTTTGATGTTTAGACAATCGTTCAATGGCCCTGCCGGAGTATTCGGAAATCCCCTTTATCCCGGCGAAGCGGCCTCCGACTTTGTCTTTCCTCGGCATCCGTGGCGCGGCGTGGCAGAAAAAAATTCACGGCGCCGCCGTCACGGTGCCCCGGAGGAAGCGCCGGGGTTCCGGGCCGGTGATGAGGAAGTTATCGCGGACTTTGAGGGTCGTGGCGTCGTTGATGAGCGTGGTAGTGTGCTGCCTGAGAAATAACTAGACAGAACTACTTTTTCCGCTAAGATCCCGTGCATGTCGCGACCCATCAGCACTTTGCCGGTAACGCTGGAGCAGCGCAGCTCACTGCGGAAGATCATCAACGCCAGGACATCACCCCAGCCGCTCGTCCGTCGAGCCTGGATCATCCTCC
>JANOAS010000082.1:0-18480 GCA_031411255.1 bacterium | reverse complement strand
ACGGCTTTGCGTCCCGGGACGAGGCGCAGGGCCAGCGGCATGTCCGCAGCCAGGTGGGCGAGGGCGGAGCGCCGGTCCAGGGTGAGAATGGAGGAGCGCAGGGCTTCGAGGCCAAGGGAGGATTCGCCCGGAGCCAGGCTGGCCAGGACGTGGTCAAACTGGAGTGCCCCCAGCTGGACGGGGGCCGCCAGCCGGGCGAGGGACGGGCGCAGGGCTCCGGCCAGGCTGGTGCCGAGCGGGCCGGGTTTGGCCGGGCCGGCGAGGCGTGGCGTGGGGAGGGAGGGGTCAAACTGAAAGCCAAATCCGGAGCCGGTGTCCAGCAACAAGTCCCGCGCCGCGCCATCACAGAGCACCGTCAGCCTGGGCACGCCGTCCTGACCGGTGGTGCAGGGAAAAACGCCGGGAGCGCCCTTTCGCAGGCTGCCGCCGGGGCTGAGCGAGAGGGTTTTTCCCGGCAGATCCAGCGTAACGAGCCCGGCGCTGAAGAATCCCCAACCCAGCAGCCCGTCGGGACCGGCCAGCGGGGCGATGAGGGCGGGCTGGTTCTCCAGCCGGCAGGTGCCGAAAACCAGCAGCGGCAGGGTGGTGCGGGCGGCCAGTCCGGTGTGGCCGAGCGAGAGGGTGGCCGGGATTTCCTCCCCGCGCTTCAGCCCCAGCTCCTCTGCCAGGGCAGGGGAGAGCACGATGTCAGACGCCCCGGTGTCCACCAGAAAGCGCCTCGGCCGGCCGCCCAGCGTCAGCTCCACGGCCAGCTGGCCGCCGCTCATGTCCAGCGGCAGGCCCACCGTTCCGGCCGGGAGGTCCAGTCTGGCCAGTGGTAGCGACTGGCGCAGCATGAACCAGCCGGCCCCCGCGAGGAGGACCGCCAGCAGGAAACCCAGCCACAAAAAACGCTTCACCTGTGCAGCGTAGCCGGGAGCACGCTGATGTCGAATTCCGAGCCAGGCTTGACACACTGCCTCTCCAGATTAAAATCCCTTCAGAGTTCTCCACTTTCCGCTGCCCATATGGCCGAGAAAAAACCTGTCAGGCAACCTTCCAACGCAAGCGTCCGGGGCACCAAGCTCAACTGGCCGGATATTCAACTCGTCGAGATCAACCGGCGCGGCATGGTTTTTCGTTCCCACAAGCTGTTTGATCTCGGAGACTCCCTCACCCTTGGCGTTCACCTCTGCGCCCGCCCGTCGGCGAATGCGGCCACCCAGCCTGTTTCCGGGGACTTTTTGAATGTCGAAGGCATCGTGGTCGACTGCCGCATCCTTTCGTGGGGCGGCGCGGAAAAATTCTACGAAGTGACCGTGCTTTTCCAGTCCCTGGACGAGGACGAGTGCGAGATCCTCGTCGACGCCAGCCGCCACCAGAAACTAGACCCGCCTGCAGGCTGCGAGGACGACGCAGGCGAGGCTCCGACGGAGGATGAGACCGGCTTTGACCGGATACTGGGGCTGAATTGACCCTCGATTCAGGTTTTTTCCCGCTTGCTACGCGGGGCGGCGCAGTGAAGGTGTGTGACAGATTTTTCACCACTGAGCCCACCTGCCATGAACCGCCGTCAATTTTTCACCACCTCCACCCTCGCCCTCACCGGAACCGCGCTTGCCGTTGATCCGAAGGAACCGGCTCCGGCTCCGCCCATCGGCACGCTCGTCCCGCCTCCGCAGAAGCCGCGCTTCCAGTTTTCCGTGAAGTACGGAATGATCGGCGAGGGGGCCACGCCGCTGGAGAAATTCCAGATCATGAAGGACCTCGGTTACGACGGGGTGGAGATGGACAGCCAGTTTTCCGTGCCGCCGAAGGACATCGTGGCCGCCATCGAGAAAACCGGCATTCCGGTCCACGGCGTGGTGAATGCGAACCACTGGGGCACGCGCCTCTCCGACCCCAAGCCCGAAACGAGGGAGAAGGCGCTGGACGAACTGCTGGCCGGCATCCGTTACACCCACGCAGTGGGTGGCAGCACCCTGCTCCTGGTGCCCGGCGCGGTGAATGCGGACAAGGACGAGACGCACGAGCAGGTCTGGCAGCGCTCCATCGAGGGCATTCGCAAGGCGGTCCCGCTCGCTGCGGAGCTGGGTGTGCGCATCTGCATCGAAACGGTGTGGAACCGCTTCCTCTACGACCCGAAGGGCGGCGCGGACCAGAAGCCGGACCAGATGATCAAATACCTGGACGAGATCAACTCCGCCTGGGTGGGGGCGTACATCGACCTGAGCAACTTCCGCAAATACGTCAACATCCCCAACTGGCTGCGCGCCCTCGGCCCCCGCGTGGTGAAGTGCGACACCAAGGACTTCAAGCTCGATCCAGGCAAGTTCTGCGACATTGGCGACGGTGATGTGGACTGGCCGGACACCCGCAAGGCGCTCGCCGAGATCAACTACTACGGCTGGATTTCCTCCGAAGTCGCCGGGGGCAAGCGCGACCGTCTGGCCGACAACCTGGCCCGGATGCGGAAATACCTGCTCGGAGCCTGAGGATATTCGAACACTCATTTGCGCAGCGGGGCGGGAGGGGCCACAGTTAAGGGCATGAAGACTTGGCTGATTTCGACCCTGCTGCTGTTTTCCCTGGTGCTGGCCCCGGTGCGGGCTCAGGACGAGGAGAAGGATGATGAAGCGGAACTCCGCGACTTTAAGAAGGAGCGCGAGGAGCGCGTCCAGCTCATTCGCGAGAAAATGAAGTACTTCGACTCCCACGAGGGGGAGTGGACGGGAACGCAGACCGACGTTTACACACTCGTGGGCGGCAAGAAGAAGAAAGTCGCCCAGAAGGACGAGTGGACCGGTCATTTCACCCTCGGGCGGGTCTGGTTCCAGATGGACGGGACCGCCAGCGGCGAGGACGGGGCCAGCAGCTACACTTGGATGTGCACCTATGATCCGGAGGCGGAACTTTACCGCGCCACGTATTTCGGAGACGATGGCTCGACCACGGCCTACGAGATGGAGTGGAGCGAGGAAAAGAAAACGCTGATCTGGCGGACCGGCAGCGAGGAGGAGGGGCGTCTGGTCGAGTTCATCCAGAAGGTGGAGGGGAACGAGATGACCGGCGGCGGCGAGACGAAGAGCGCGCTGAACAACGAGGTCGTCCAGACCACCGAGCTGAAGTACAAGAAGAAGAAGCTCAAGATTTGACCCCGGTCCTCCGGCCTCCGGCCTCCCCCCGCGCACGGTGCCTACGGGCTCGCTGCGGAGGGGCTGTCACATGCACAGACTCTGCCTCCTGATTTTTCACCATGCCGACGACACCTGCCAGAAAACCCGCGAAAAAAGCCGCCAGGAAGGCGGTCAAACGCCCCGCCCCCCCCTCTGCGGTCTTCAGTGCCGTGGAGGACGTGGTGCGCGACATTCGCGCGGGAAAACTGGTCGTCGTGACTGACGACGAGGCGCGGGAAAATGAGGGCGACCTCATCGGCGCGGCGGAGATGATGACGCCTGAGCTGGTGAACTTCATGATCCGGGAGGGGAGGGGGATGCTCTGCGTTCCCGTCTCCCGCGAGATCGCGCGCCGGCTGAAGCTGGACATGATGGTTTCCCAGAACCGGGAGGCCTTTTCCACGGCCTTCACGGTGACGGTGGATGCGGCGAAGGGGATCTCCACCGGCATCAGCGCGGCGGACCGCGCCCGCACCATCCAGCTCCTGGCCTCCACCACGAGTGTGCCGGACGATTTTGTCCAGCCCGGGCACATCAACCCGCTTGTCGCCAGACCCGGCGGCGTGCTCCAGCGGGCCGGCCACACGGAGGCTGCCGTGGACCTGGCCACCATGGCCGGCTGCCGTCCGGCGGGCGTGCTCATCGAGATTCTCAAGGAGGACGGCACCATGGCCCGGATGCCCGACCTGAAGGCCTACGCGAAAAAGCACGGGCTGAAAATGTGCACCATCGCCGACCTCATCGAGTACCGCCGCCAGCGGGAAAAGCTGGTCAAGCGGGTGGAGGTGGTCCACATGCCGACGGACTACGGCGACTTCCAGCTCCATCTTTACCAGACCTGCCTGGACGACGTGCAGCACATCGCCCTGGTGAAGGGGAAGATCAACGGCAGGAAGCCGGTGCTCGTGCGCGTGCACAGCGAGTGCCTGACGGGCGACATCTTCGGCTCCCGGCGCTGCGACTGCGGGACGCAGCTGCACGCGGCCATGGAGCGCATCGAGGCCGAGGGCAGCGGTGTGCTCCTCTACATGCGCAAGCACGAGGGGCGCGGCATCGGTCTGGAGGGAAAAATCCACGCCTACAAGCTGCAGGAGCAGGGCTATGACACGGTGGAGGCCAATCTGAAGCTGGGCTACCCGATGGACTTGCGCGACTACGGTATGGGCGCGCAGATCCTGCACGACTTGGGGGTCCGCCAGATCCGCCTCATGACGAACAACCCGCGCAAGGTCGTCGGGCTGGAGGGGCACAATCTCTCCATCGTCGAGCAGGTGCCGATCAAGTCTGAATCCAACGAGCACAACGTCCGCTACCTGGCCACCAAGAAGAAAAAAATGGGCCACCTTCTTTAACTCGACACCATGACTGAACCGATCACCTTCACTCCGCTCTACCAGGAACGCGTCTGGGGCGGTCGCACGCTGGAAACGCTCTACCACCGGCCCCTGCCGCAGAATGGCGCGCCGTTTGGAGAATCATGGGAAATCGTGGACCGGGATCCCGAGCAGAGCGTCGTCACTAGCGGGCCGCTGGCCGGGCTCACCCTGCACGATCTCTGGACGCAGCGGCGGGAAGAGGTTTTCGGAAAGCGCCTCGCCACGCATCCCGCGCCGCGTTTTCCCGTGCTGGTGAAGATCCTCGACGCGCGGGACACCCTCAGCATCCAGGTGCACCCGCCGGCCGCCCTCGCCCCGCAGATGGGCGGCGAGCCCAAGACGGAAATGTGGGTCATCGTCCACGCCGAACCAGGGGCCTCCCTTTACGCCGGTCTGGCTGCCGGGACGACCCGGGAAAGCTTTGAGAAAGCCCTCGCCGACGGCACTGTGGAGCAGGAGGTGCACCGCCTGCCGGTAAAGACGGGCGACTTTCTCTTCCTGCCCAGCGGACGCCTTCACGCCATCGGCGCCGGACTGCTCATCTTTGAAATCCAACAGAACAGCGACACCACCTACCGCGTTTTTGATTTCAACCGCCTCGGTCTGGATGGAAAACCCCGGGCCCTGCACGTCGCAGAATCGCTGGCCTGCATTGATTTCACCGACACCGAGCCTGGTCCCGGCGTGGCGCAGGGCGACACCCTTGCGCGGTGCGACTATTTCCAGACCAACCGCCGCACCCTCGCCCCCGGAGCCTCCTCCCCGGCTGCGGCGGACGGTGAGTGCGCCATCATCGCCGTGGTTTCGGGTGCATTGAGCTGCGGCGGGCGCACCTTCGCCCCGGGTGATTTTTTCCTCGTCTCCGCCGCCCAGGCCAACAAGGCGCTGGCCTCCGCCGCTGGCGCGGAGTATTTGCAGGTCACCCTGCCCTGATTTTCTTGCATGATTCGTCCGCTCCGACTCCTCACCGCCCTCAGTCTCGCCCTTCTGGCCCTTCAGCCGGCGGGTGCTGCGGAGGACGGTGCCGGGGAAAAGACGAAGACGGCCCGCCCGCGCAGCCCCATCCAGCCGCCGAAGTTCGAGGAACCCGGCCTGAGCGCAGCGCAGAAAGCCCGCTTCGAGAAATTCCTGCCCAACACCTTCGCCAGGCTGCTCAAGCACGAGCCCGTCACCCTCGCCCTGCTGGGGGACGAAACCGCGGGCGGCTACCTGCCGGAAAACGAGGCCTCCTACGATCTGCTCCAGACCTGGCCAGGCGAGGTCGCGCGGCGGCTGGCGCTCGATTTCTACTACCCCGGCGGTGTGTGGAATCTCTTTCCCAAAAAAGGCCGGCCCGCCCGCACCATCGGCACGCGAGGCAATGCCATCCAGCTCCATGACCTGACGATAAACGGAGGCACCATCCTTCAGGCTTTGGGGCCGCTTTCTTCCGAGGCCTGGGACCAGCGCCCGGGCTGTCTGGTGGTGGCCTTCGGCGCGAATGACGCCCTGGCCGGAGTGCCCGTCGAGACTTTCTCAAAAACCGCCGAGATCATCATCGCCGCTGCGCGGCAGCGGCGGGCGGACGTCTTTTTCGTGGGCCCTGCGCTTTTGGCGGGCACGGAAAACGAGCGCGCCCGTCTCGCCCTCACCCGGCCGTATGCCGCTGCGCTCAGGGAGGTGGCGGCGCGGAATTCGGTTCTCTTTTTTGACCCGGCGCCCGCCTTCCTGGGCACGCCGGCCGAGGGCGAGCCGTCGTTTGCCCGCGCCTTCGCCGCCATCCGCGCCTGCTACGACCATGGGCCCAAAGTGCAGGATTTCCTCCACCCGAACCTCGCCACCCAGCAGCGCCTCGGCGGTCAGCTGGCCGCCTTTCTTTTTGAAAATGAGGGCACCGGCACGCTGGGGCTCGCCGCCCAGGGCACCGCAGAGGCGGCTGCGCTGAAGACAAGGCTCACCTTCACCAATGCCTCCGACCGGAAGCGGACCGGGCTCCTCTGTTTCCTGCCTGCTCCGGGCTGGACCGTGGCGGCGGACGCCCAGGACCAGCCCTTCCGGGTCGACCCGAATGGCTCCCAAGAGTTCACCCCCACCCTCACCCGGCTGAGCGGTGCGGCGTTCAGCGATGATTTCTGGCTCACCGCCCTCGTGGCTGGAAAAAACTACTCCCGTCTGCTGGAGGCGCCCCTGCTCGCCAGCCCGCTCCGGTTTCACTGGCCGGAGGGCTCCCTCGAGGTCCTCGGCGACGACATGCTCGTCTCCCCGACGCTGACCAACCGGAGCGGCAAGCCCGTCGACGGCACCTGCGAGGCCGTGTGGAACGGCCAGAAGTCAAAAACCACCTTCAGCCTGCCCGCAGGCGAGCCGCAGTCGCTCCCTCTTCATTTCCAGCTCCCCGCCATGGGCGGCCCCGGCAGCCCGGCGCGCATTACCGCGCCGGTTGTCGTCGACCTGACTGTCGGTGCACAGCGATACCAGTTCATGCGGAACATCGAGGCCAGCCGGCACCTTGCGCTCAAACAGATCACCCCGCTCACCCCGGGCGGCAAAACCGCCGGCCAGGTCAGCCTGCGGGCCGAGGCGGACAAGGACTGGCTCTGGCTCGTCTTTGAACTCAGCAAGGTCACTCCTGGCAATGCCACCCTCCAGCTGGAGATCGACGCCCGTGCCCAGGGCGAGCGCGGCACCCTCGGCTGCGTCTCCCCGCTCACCATCACCCTGCCCGACCAGGACGGCCCCGGACGCATCGGCAAATTTCGTCCCGCCCAGTTCGGCGAGACCTACGACCGCACCCTCAGCCCGTTTTTTGCCCGCGCCCAGCTCGCCGCCCGGCCCGGTGGTGACTGGCGCCTCACCGTCACCTTTCCCCGCTCTTTTTTTTACCGGCACGAGTGGATGACCGGCACCATGAGCACCCTCGGGTTCAATGCCACCCTCACCACGGCAAACCAGGAGCGCTTCTCTTTCGTCGACTCTCCGGCCCCTGACCGTGATCCGCGCGCTCTCGGCGTCATTGAGTTGACCGACAAGCCCAGCAGCCGCTGGACCGCCCGCACATGGCCGGAAGCAGGCCAGTAGGCGGGCCGCCCCCGTCTGCCGCACCCGGCTGGTTCGTCTGGTTCACCAGCGGCTGTTTTTAGGACGGGCCTGCCCGATCCGGGCCGGGGCGAATCTGAATTGCCATCATTTTCATCCGCAGCGGGGGCGGCTTTTATCGAAAAATTATTTCAGTTTGATTTACTATCAAATACTGTTATTTTTCGGAAGAAACACGCAAATACTGGATCAACCATGAAAACCATTCGACTCTTTCTCGCGCTCGCCCTGCCGCTGCTGGGTGCGTCCTGCCAAAACTCCAGCCTCGCTGCACTGGGCGGTGGCGGCACGGGCTTCAGCTTGGCGAACCTGTTCAAGCGCAAGTCTGCAGAAGAAACAGCCAACCCTTATGCCTACGGTGGCGCAGCGGCGAACGGCGGGTACAGCGACGGCAGTTTCAACCAGCCCTACACCGGCGGTGCCCCGGTCGGCGGAGCCGCCCCGTCCTACAACCAGCCCTACGGTGGCGGTGCCTACGGCGGCAGCAACTCCTACGCCAGCACTCCAGCCCCCTACAGCGGCGGCGGCGGCGGCGAATATTCTTACGACAAGCCGGATTTCAAACCCTACAAGGCCAGCTCCTCTTCCAGCTACAGCAGCCCGAAGGTGTCCTCCAGCAAGCCAAAGGCCAAACCCGCCCCGGAAAAAACCTACGCCTCCAACACGACGGCGAAAAAGAAATCCAGCGCCGGTGGTTCTGTGATGAAGACCTCCTACAACACCGGGCGCGGCTCCCGCACCCACACGGTGAAGCGGGGAGAGACGCTTTACAGCATCAGCCGCAGTGAAAACACGACCGTGGAGCGCCTGATGAGCCGCAATAATATCACCAATCCCAACCGCATCGGCGTAGGGGAGAAACTGGTGGTGGACTAGCCGCTGGCTGACTCCGGCATAGCGACCTTTGGCGGCGGTTCCCGGTTGGCGGGGCCGCCGCTTTCTTTTATGCATGTGCCTCTCCGTGGTTTCCGCCCAATTCTATTGCTTCCGGCCTTGCGCGGAGCCGGGACCACCCCACACTGCGGCTCTTCTCATTTACCCAACCTCCCATGTCTGAACCGACCTCCACGAACGACACCGAAGCCGTCAAGCACCTGAACGCCGTCTACCAGCAGATGCGGGCGGAAATCAGCCAGGTCATCGTCGGCCAGCAGGACGTCGTCGAGCAAATGCTCATCGCCATTTTCTGCAAAGGCCACGCCCTCCTCGTCGGGGTGCCCGGCCTGGCAAAGACCCTGCTCGTCAGCACACTCAGCCGGGTGCTGAATCTCAGCTTCAAGCGCATCCAGTTCACCCCGGACCTCATGCCCTCGGACATCACCGGCACGGAAATCCTTGAGGAGGACCACACGACCGGGAAGCGCGTCTTCCGCTTCGTCCACGGCCCCCTTTTTGCCAACATGGTCCTGGCGGACGAAATCAACCGCACCCCGCCCAAAACCCAGGCCGCCCTGCTCGAAGCCATGCAGGAAAAGCACGTCACTGTGGGTGAAAAAACCTACGACCTGCCGAATCCGTTCTTCGTCCTCGCCACGCAGAATCCGATCGAGCAGGAGGGCACGTTCCCCCTGCCCGAAGCGCAGCTGGACCGCTTCCTGTTCAACATTCTCGTCGACTACCCGTCGAAGGACGAGGAGAACCTCGTCATCAAGCAGGTGACCGGCACCTACAAGGCCAACGTGAAGGCCCTGCTGAATGCGGAGGAGGTCGTTGCCCTTCAGGAAATCGTCCGCCGCGTGCCCGTGGCCGACCACGTCATCGACTACGCCAGCACTCTCGCCCGCGCCACCCGGCCGAAGCAGCCGGAGGCTCCGGACTTCGTGCGGGAAATGGTCTCCTGGGGCGCCGGTCCGCGCGCCGGCATCTGCCTGATCACCGCAGCCAAGGCACGGGCCATCATCCAAGGCCGCTTCCACGCCACCACGGCGGACGTCACTGCCGTGGCCCTGCCCGTCCTGCGCCACCGGGTCATGACCACCTTCAATGCCGAGGCCGCCGGAGTCACCAGTGACCAGATCGTGCGCATGCTGCTCGACCACTTCAAGCCCAAGGCTGACATCGACATCTCCTAATGTCCTCCCCGGCTCCAGCCCCCGGCTCCCTCGCCGCCCTGCCCTACATGCGCCTCCTGCCGGGCGAGACCGCCAGCATGGTCACGCGCCTGGAGTTTCTCGCCCGCGGCAAGATGCAGGGCCTCATGTCCGGCCGCCACACCAGCCCGAACAAGGGGTTCAGCGTCATCTTTGCCGAGCACCGGCCCTACGCCCCGGGGGACGACATCAAGGACATCGACTGGCGCGTCCTCGGCAAGAGCGACCGCTACTACATCAAGCAGTACATCGAGGAGACCAACCTCCGCACCACCATCCTCTTCGACGCCAGCGGATCCATGGGCTACCGCGGCGACCTCGCCTCCAGCGTGGAGGGAAAAAAGGTCTCCAAGTTTGAATTCGCCCAGTATCTTTCCGCCGCCCTCGCCTACCTCATGGTCCGCCAGCAGGACGCCGTCGGCCTTGTGACCTTCGACTCGTCGATCAAGAAATTCATCAAAGCCGCCAGCCGCCCCAGCCAGGTGCGTGTCCTCTTGGAGGAACTGCACGGCACCGCGCCCGGCGGCGACACCGCGCTCGCCGCCACCCTGCATGAGGTCGCCGAGCGCATTCCATCGCGTGGCCTCGTCGTCCTCGTCAGCGACCTCTTTGACGACCCGGACCGCATCGTCGAGGCCCTGCACCACTTCAAATTCAAGAACCACGAGATCGTCGTCTTCCACGTCATGGCCGAGGAGGAGCTGACCTTCCCATTCCGGGAGTTCAACCAGTTCAAAGACCTCGAAAACGACGACCATCGGCTGAAAATCGACCCCCGTGCCGTGCGCGCCGCCTACCTGGAGAAGGTGCGCGACTTTGTCCAGAAGATCGAAACCGGCTGCGGCCAGATGCGCGCCGATTACGTCCCCGTCTCGACCAAACAGGACTACGCCAAGGTCCTCATCGACTACCTCGCCCGCCGGGGGCGGAGGTAAACCGGCTGATGCCGCCGCCTGTTTCCACCGCCAGCCCTCGTCGGGCTTGCGCCAGGCGGCCTGTCGGGTGTAGGAAGTGCGCATGAAAACCTCCACCCTTCTCCCGCTTCTGGCTGTCATCTTTTCCCTCGCCTCCACGGTGCATGCGGCCGTCCGCACGGAGGCCGTCACCTACAAGGACGGTGACGCCACGCTTGAGGGCTTTGTCGCCTGGGACGATGAAAAGAAAGGGCCCCTGCCCGGAGTGCTCGTCGTTCATGACTGGACCGGTCTCCAGGATTACGCCAAGGACCGCGCCAAGCAGCTCGCCGCGCTCGGTTACATCGCCTTCGCGCCCGACATTTACGGGAAGGACATCCGCCCCACCGACCCGAAGGAGTGCGCCGTCTGCGCTGGAGCTTACAAGAAAGATCTCCCCCTGCTGCGCCGTCGCGTGATCGCCGGGCTCGACCAGCTGAAGGCCCGACCCGGTGTGGATGCGAAAAAACTGGCCGCCATCGGCTACTGCTTCGGCGGCACCTGCGTGCTGGAACTCGCCCGCAGCGGGGCCGACATTCGCGGCGTCGTCAGCTTCCACGGCGGTCTGGCCACACAGCTGCCGGCTGAGCCGGGAACCATCAAGGCCCGCATCCTTGTCTGCCATGGTGGGGCCGATGAGCATGTGAACAAGGAGGTGCCAGCCTTTCGCGAGGAAATGACCAAGTCCAAGGCCGCCATGGAATTCGTCTCCTATGAGGGCGCCCCGCACGGCTTCACCAAGCCCGGCCCCGCCCACCAGGAAAAAGCCGACAAGGAATCCTGGGCTGCGATGAAGAAATTCTTCGGCGAGATTTTTGCCAGGTAGCCGGAGGGATCCGGCCGCCGCAGCACCGCCAGCCCATGCCACCCACCACCCCAGCCGCCGCAGAGTCAGTCAGCAGCCGGGCCGGACTCCTGCGCGCCACCACGCCCCGTGTCACCACAGCCCTGCTGGCGAACCTCGCCGCGCTGGCTTTTTTCCACCATGTGCCGCACGCCCTCAGGTGGCCGGTGCGCGGGCTGGTCCTCATGCTGACCGTGTGGCTCGTGCTGGCGCTGGTGCTGGCGCTGCGCCGGGCCCGCCTTCGGGGAAAAACACTCGCCTTTTCCCTCATCCTCGCGGCACTGCTCTACGGGGCGCTCACGCTGGTGTGCCACGTCTTCATCACCCTCATGAGCCGCCGGGACGACCGGCTCAGCACCCGCGGCCTGACCGCACTGCCTGATGTCTGTCGCTCCGGCATCCAGGCGCTCATCGATGATGACAAGTTCAACCAGTTCACTCCGGAAATCGGCTGGGTGCCACGCCCCGGGCACAAGACACCGCTCTACACCATCAGCAGCCAGGGCGCGCGTGCCACGGCGGACTACCCGCTCCCCGCGCCCGATCCCGCGCGGCGCATCCTTTGCCTGGGCGACTCGTTCACCTATGGCACCGCCGTCGGGGACAAGGAAACCTACCCCGCCCAAGCCGCCGCCCTCCGCCCCGGCACAGAGTGGATCAACCTCGGCATCCCCGGTGCCTGCCTCGTCCAGTCATGGCAGCGCTATCTGCGCGACGGCCCCGTCTTTGGCGGCAGTCGCGTCGTCGTCGGCTTCATGACCAGCGATGCCCAGCGCTCGGTCAATGCCTTTCGCCCGCTTCTCAACATCGACTCCGGCTGCCCCTTCACCAAGCCTTTCGCCAAATACGTGGATGGCCACTTTTCCATCGAGCCAAATCCCAGCACCTCGCTGGACGACTTCAAGCGACTCCTGGAGCACGACCGCGAGGAGCTGCCGAAACTCACCCGCCTCGACTACCTGACCTGGCACGCGGAGAACCGCAGCCGTTCCGGCGGCCCGGTGCGCCGCACCTTCTTCTACATCTGGGAAACCTGCCAGCTCGACCGGAATTTGATGGCCCTCAGCGACAACAGAATCCCCGTGAACTCGTGGTTGAGCAGCCTCGCTCCACCCGACCCGTATGGCCGCGAACTCTGGCTCCCCGAGAGCCGCGGTTTCAAGGCTCTGACGGCCACCTTTGCCCTCTACCACGACAGGATCGTCGCCGACGGCAGGCAGCCCCTCTTCGTCATCATTCCTGGTCCACTTGATGTCGAAAATTTCGCCACGGGCCGGCCCTGCCAGTACACCACGCTTCTGGATTTCCTCAAAGCCAGCCGCATCCCTCATCTGGATTTCCTCCCCGCCCTCACCGCACGGCACAAGGGCGACCTCTCAGAGAAAGCCCTCTTCGTCCAGGCCCACTACCGCGGACCGGTGAACAAGGAACTCGCCACGGAGATCATCAAGGCACTGCAGCTGCCCTGAGCACGATCCCGGAAGCCCTCACTTCCTCCCGATTGCCTCCAGCACTTGGCGCGCGGCATTGTGCCCTGGGATGCCACTGACCGCTCCCCCGCGCTGGGCACTGGAGCCGCAGAAAAAGACGTTCTCAAACTCTGTCTCCACCCCCCACGACCCCGCCTGCTCCTTTGCCCGGGCAAAGGGGAAGGTCAGCGCGCTCTGGAAAATGTTTCCATGGTAAAGCCCGAGCGCGTCCTCGATGTCCACCGGGCTCTTGCTCTCGATGCACGGGCTGCCATCGCGCGCCACAGCCAGACAGTTCTCCAGCGGCTCTTCCAGCCAGGTGTTCACACTCTCCAGAAATCCCCGTTCAGCCCGACTCCGCATCGCGGCGTTGTCCTTTTCAAACAAGCCCCACGGCGTGTCGAGCCCGAACAGCGTCATCGTGTGAAATCCCTGCGCGCGCAGCTCTGGCGAGAGAATGCTGCCGTCGGTCAGCGTGTGGCAGTAGATTTCACACGGCAGCGGCTCCGGCAGTCTTCCGGCGGCGGCGAGCTGGCGGCTTTTCTTCATTTGCTCATAGCCCTCGTGGCTGTGGAATGTGCCGCAAAACGCCTCCGCCGTGGCATGTCGTCCGGACTTCAACCTCGGCAGGCGGCGCAGGAGCATGTTGATTTTAAAAACCGACCCCTCGTCATCAAGGTGGGGCTGGCGGGTTTGGCCCAGGATTTTTGCGAGCACATTCGCCCCGAAGTTCACCAGGAGAAACCGCGCCTCCACCGTGTGCCTTCGCCCGTCCACTTCAAATTCCACGCCACGTTTTTTCCCCGCCACGTCCAGAGAGAGAATCTCCACCCGCGTCAGCATCTCGGCGCCGCTTTCCCGTGCACAGCGCTCCAGCTCGCCCGCCACCCGGCCCATCCCGCCCGCTGGCACCTTCCACTCGCCCGTCTTGTTTCCGATCAGGTGATAGAGGAAGCGGCGGTTCTGCAGCAGCGATTCATCATGCGGCTCCGTGCAAACGCCAATCTTCGCATCCGTGAAAACAAGCCCGCGGACCACATCGTTCTGCAGATACCGCTCCACCGCCACCCCCAGCGGCTCCTCCACCAGACTCCGCCACGCCTCGCGGTGCAGGTCGTCCCCGCTGAAGCGCCGCTGCAGTTCCTCCTTCGCCACCAGCGGCTCCAGCATCGTGTCCCAGACCTGTTCGGCAAAGACGCGGGACAGTCCGTAAAATTTCTGCATCTGATCGTACTCCGCGTCGCTCCCCGTCAGCTCGCGCATCGACTTGCGGCTGCGTTCCTCCGAGACATTGCTCAGCAGCAGACCGTCGTGCACACCATCCCGGACATACGGAGTAAAAGATCCCGTCTCCCGCGTACGCAGGTCCAGATTCAGGCCGAGTTCCCGGATGATCTGCTGAGGAAAGAGGCTGACCAAGTAAGAGTAACGCGACAGCCGCGCCTCGTAGTCCGGGAAGACCTGCTGGGAGGTGGTCGCCCCGCCGATGTACTCATTTTTCTCCAGCAGCAGCACGCTCAGCCCCGCCCGCGCCAGGTAGGCCGCAGCCAACAGCCCGTTGTGCCCCGCACCGAGAATGATCACGTCGTAGTTCGATTTCATGCGCCTTGCAGGCCATCCACGCACCAACCCTGCACCGCGTCAATGCACCAAGCAGGGGGGCGAGGGGTGAAATCCGACGTTCGGGCTAACGCTTGCCGAACCTTCTACAGCAGATCCTCACTGCGCCACGCGCATCGGCATGATCACGTAGAGGAACGGCGTGTTGATCCGGAGCACGCCGGGGTTCAGCTCGTCGATCAGGTCCAGGTGCACCTCGTCCGTGTCCAGGTTCCGCAGGGGGGCCAGGAGGTAGTCGGGATTGAAGGCGATCGCCATGTCCTTGCCCTTGTATTTCACGGCGATGGACTCGTGCGCCTCGCCGATTTCCGCCGTGGCGGCCATGATGTCGATGTTGTCCGCGCTGAAGGCGAGCTTGATGCTGCTGGCCTTGTCACTGGCCAGGATGGAAACCCGCTGCACGCTGCGCAGGAAGGCCTCGCGCTCCAGCGTGACCCGCTCCTTGGCGGGGCCCGGGATGACCTGGCGGAAATTCGGATACGTGCCCTCGATCAGCTTGCTGAAGAGCACGTTCTTGTTCATTTCAAAGAGGATCTGGTTTGTGCTGACGCGCAGCCGGACTTCGCCCTCGCCGGAACTCAGCAGGCGCATCAGTTCATTCACCGCCTTGGTCGGGAGGATGAAGTCCACCTCCTGGCTGTCGGGGAACTCCACATCATAGTCCGCCATGGCCAAGCGGCGGCCGTCGGTGGCCACCAGGGTGAGTTTGGCGTCCTTGAAGGAGGCAAAAATGCCGTTCAGCACGTAGCGGGTTTCGTCTGTGGAGATGGCGTAGGAGGTCTTTTTCAGGCCGTCCTTGAGCGTGGCCTGGGCCAGCTTGAACTCGTTGGCGTCGTCGAAATCCGGGAGAGGGGGGAATTCCTCGCTGCTCAGGCCGTGAATCTTGAACCGGCTCGCACCGCAGACCACGCTGGCCACGTTTTCCTTGTCCACGGAGACGGCCACCTCGCTGTCGGGCAGGGCGTTCACGATGCTGGAAAGCTTGCGCGCCGGCAGGGTGACGGAGCCTTCTTTCTCCACCTCCGCCTCGATGCGTCCGGTCACGCCCACGTCCAGGTCCGTCGTGGTCAGGATCAGCTCGTTGCCACGGGCCTCAATGAGAACATTCGACAGAATGGGCAGTGTGGTCCGGGAATTGACCACACTGAGCACCTGAGCCAGGCCTGCTGAAAAGTTTTCTTTCGAGATGCGAAATTTCATATCCGTATGGGGAACCGTGCCTATAGGCCGGAAAATCCCTATGTGTACCGAAAAGTTTTGCCTGTCGAATGAAATCCGCGACGGGGATTGGCCGGTTCCTCAGCGGGCGGACCCGGCCCACTGGACGGCATTTCGCACCAGCCGCTGGAAATTTGGGTCCCCGTGCGCGGCGGCATCGTGACCCGGGGCGATGCAGACGATGCGTGCCTTCGGGTGCGGGGTGATCCAGACGCTGGGGTGCGGCTGGTGCGTTTTGGCCGCCGGGCTGGCTTCCAGGAGGATTCCGGCCTTTGACTCCGGGGTCAGCTGCACGTGGTACAGCTCGTCCTTCAGGAAAGTTGCGCAAGGGTGCGCAAAGGGACGAGCCTTTGCGCACACCTTTCACACATGCGCAGCCGGTTCTTCACAACCTGCTGGCGAAAAATTCGGCACAGGCGAAAATATTCTTGACGCTCTGCGTTGAGGTCGGGTAAGACTCCATCCCGTGAACACACCCGGTTATCACCACCGTTCCGCCCCGTCTGCCGGGGCTGCGGAGCGCCAGACACTCTCCTGGCGGCATTTTACGGTTCACACATGTCCCCTGATTGCGGAAAAGAGCCAGCCCGGCGCTGAGTCAGGTTCCTTTTTGGCTGCGCCCGACCGCTCAACCGCGCCGCCCGACGGCTCAACCGCACCGCCGGACCGCTCAACCGCACCGCCGGACCGTTCAACCGCACCGCCGGACCGCTCAACCGCACCGCCGGACCGTTCAACCGCACCGCCGGACCGTTCAACCGCACCGCCGGACCGCTCAACCGCACCGCCGGACCGCTCAACCGCACGGCCAGGCCGCTCAACCGCACGGCCAGGCCGCTCAACCGCACGGCCAGGCCGCTGAACCGCGCGGCCAGATTTTAGTCCTATGCCTTGAAAACCATAAACTAAACCAAAAAACCACCAAATCCCATGGCCACCCAAGACTTCGTTCCTGCCGGCAATGCAGACTTTTGCCTGCTGCTTGCCCACGTAGCACAAAATCTGCCCCAGTTCTACGGCAACCTCGGCATCACCGGCGCCACCACCCAGGTCGCCGCCTTCATGCTGGACAATCTCGCCTTCTCCGCCCTCTGCAGCCGGCAGGAGACCCTCGTCCAGGCCGGCCAGAGCGCCACCACTGAGCGCAACCGCGCCCGCTACGGCGACAAGGTGAATCCCGGCGTCGCCACCAACTTCTCCTACCCCATCCCGCCCGCCACCTTTCCCAATGCCGTCATGCCCGGCATCGAAAAGCGTTTTCGCGATTTTGTCGACTGGCTGCGCTCCCTGACGAATTTTGAAGACGCCATGGGCGTCGCCCTCCACCTCGTCGGCCCCCAGTCCACCCCCGTGGACCCTGCCACGCTCCAGCCCACCCTCAAAC
The DNA here is from genome assembly GCA_031411255.1 of bacterium. Classification (GTDB taxonomy): domain Bacteria; phylum Verrucomicrobiota; class Verrucomicrobiia; order Verrucomicrobiales; family V1-33; genus JANOAS01. Next base: position 1,296 of record JANOAS010000082.1, on the reverse strand, counting down.
TCCGCATCAGTGGCGGAAAAGTCGAGATCCTCTGGGGTTGGGACACCGCCCGCGGCATCGCCAAAGCCCTCTACATCGAAGTCGACCGCACCACCGGCCCCGCCTTCCTCGCCGCCGATACCAACCCCAACTACACCGACTCCCACCCCCTGCCCGCCACCCCGCAGAAATGGCGCTACCGCGCCATCTGGCAGCGCGACGGAGAGATGATCGGCCAGTGGAGCCCGTGGATCGAGATCACCGTCAGCGCCTGAGGAACCCCGGCGCGGAGTCCAAGTCCCCTCTTCCCCCCCGCCACCCTGCCAGCTCCAACGTCTGGCAGGGTGGCTGTCCCTAGTCTGTGAGGCCATTTCTTTGGCTGCGCAAGGGTGCGCAGCTGCTTTGCGCAGGCTAAACTGCGGAAAATCCCGCCGGCCTGAAGCGTGCGCTTCAAATAGTGGCAACCGCCCCGGTCGAGGGAAAAAGCCTGAGAATTGTACAAACACCCCAACAGAAAGCGATTGCCGGGCGGAGTGAACTGCGATAGCAAGCGCGGTGAATGGGCCACTCAACAACAATTTTCACCAAACTTCATTCCAATCTCCTCCATCCATGTCCAGACCCTTATTATCCACCGCCGCACGGCACGGCAGTTCCCTCCTCAGGTATTTCGCTCTGGCTTTGGCTTGCCTTTTCGCCTTCTGCCTGAGCGGTGAGGCCGCCAATGACCCGCGTCTCCCCGGTGAGGAATTCAAGCTGACCCAAATCCAGACCGCACTCACAGGCACCTATGCTGGTTTCATCCAGCACAGCGTTACCTGGAGGCCGGAATCATACCGCCTCTACACACTGGAGACATCTTCCGATCTGGACCCAAATTCCTGGACTGTTGTCGGTACCGCCTACGGCACTTCCCCCGCAGCGGACCGCCTGATGCGGGCCGACCTCTTTAACATTGCCCCTCCCCCGCCCGCCACCGGGCCTGCGCCGACTGGCCCCCCTTCTCCCGCCCTCCAGCGCACAGTCTTCGTCTCCCTCTGGCGCACCACCTACACGACGCCACCAACCATCTTTGCCCAGTGGAAGAGCCCCTCTGGAGCCACCTTCTCCAAGCAGCTTCCGAACCCGCTTCCGGCTACCGTGCCGGCCTCCGCTACAGCCGTCCTTGAGGGCACGGGAACCTGGACGGGCCAAACGAGCCCGGCGCAGTTTTCCCTAATCTGCCTCCTCGCCCCGGGCGTGGGCGAAGCGCCAGCCAGCGTCACCTCGAACCTCACTGCAAATTCAGAAGAGGCCGCGCTTTGGGCCGTGCTCATC
>JANOAS010000081.1:0-9450 GCA_031411255.1 bacterium | reverse complement strand
GGGGGGCTCCTCCCCGTTTTAAACAACGTGATCGTCTGGGGCGTGGGGCCCCCCTTGGGGGAGCCCACCCCGCCCACCGGGCAGTACCACTGGAGCTACGCTGCAGCGCCGGGCCCCTATGCCGAGCCTGCGGGCTGGAGTGTCGGCGGCCTGGTCGCCACTGGGAACACGGCGGGGCAAAACTGGGCCACCGAGTCGAATACGCCCTACCTCTTTGGCCTGACGGCCTCGCCCGTCTCCGTGCCGGAGCCTGCCGGAGCCGCACTGCTCACCGCCGCAGCGTGCCTGCTCGCCCGCCGTCGTCACCGTGCCGCCTGACATGATGCGCCCGCTCTTCTTCCTTGCTGCCGTCACCCTCGTCCTGGTTTGCTGCCGCCGGGAGCCGGGAAAAACTGCCACGCCGCTGCCTGCGGACGCCGTGGCCACTGTGGGGCCGGCCGTGCTCGTGCGCACGGACCTCGACCACGCACTGGCCAGCGCTGGTGCGCGGCCTCCGGCGGACGTCCTTCGGGCGCTGGCCGATGACGAGGCTCTGGCCCAGTTGGCGGTGAAAGAGGGGCTGGATCGTGATCCCTCCGTGCGCGCTGCCATCCGCCGGATGCTTGGCGCCCGCCTTCTGGAAAAGGAGGCCAGCCCCGTGACGGTGACGGACGCGGAGGTCGCCGCTGCGGTGAAAGCTCTGCCTTTGCCTGCCGCGCGTCCCGCCACCCGCCACCTGGCCTTTCTGCGCAGGAAATACCAGAACGACACGGAGAAGGCGGAGGCGAAGGCTGTGCTGGAGAAGGCCCGTGCCGCGTTTCAGGCCCTGCCTGCCGACCCGCAGCGCTCCGGTTTTGGCCCGCTGGCCGTGGAGGCCTCCGACGACGGCGACACCCGCTACCAGGGTGGGGATGCCGGCTGGGCGGTGGATGGCACGGGGCACCTGCTCCTGCCGGCGGAGGCCACCAGAGCGGCGGCTGCCCTGTCCGCCCCCGGGCTGGTGGCCGAAATTATTTTTACAAAGGAGGCGGCGTGGCTGGTTTTGGTCTCCGGGATCAAGCCTGCTGCCTCCGCGCCTGTGGATGCGGCGAAGGTGCGTGCCACGCTGCTTGCGGAGAAGGAAAAAGCGCAGCGCGAGAACCTCGCCAGGCGTGCGCGAGAGGCGGCTCCGGTCACCCTGCTCGTCACTCCGCCAACCCCGGCTGCCCAGGTGCCAGCGGCATCGCCGCAGCAGGTCCCGCCTGCGCACCCGCAGTAGCCGGGTGGAGGTTGGTTCCAAAACCGGCCAAAATTATTCTGTAGCTCCGACGGGCGGCATGGTTAGGCTCGCAGCCCATGAAGAGAAACCCAGCTTTTATCCTGACAGCCGCAACAGTGGCGGTGGCGTTTTGTTTCACCGGTGCTCCGGCGCGGGCGGCGGAGCCGGTGCTTGTGCGGGATATTGGGAACGGCGTGAAGGTCGAGCTGCTGCTCGTGCAGCCGGGGAGCTTCACGCAGGGATCACCGGAGACAGAGGCGGGCCGGAAGGCGGATGAGGCGGCGCGGGCGGTGACGCTGACGCGGCCCTTTTATCTGGGAAAGGGGCCGGTGACGCGGCGGCAGTTCGCGCGGTTTGCGGAGGAGTCCCGCTACAAGACGGAGGCGGAGCAGGGGAACAGTGGCGGCTTCGGCGTGGTCGGCGGGCAGCTGGTGCAGAGGAAGGATTTCACCTGGCGCTCGCCGGGATTTGCCCAGACGGACGAGGATCCGGTCGTCATGGTCACCTGGCCGGATGCGAAGCAGTTCACGCAATGGGTTTCCCGGAAGACGGGGCTGGTCGTCTCCCTGCCCAGCGAGGCGGAGTGGGAGTATGCGTGTCGTGCGGGCTCCACCTCGGCCTGGCCTGCGGGGGAAATGGCGGAGGACAGCGTGTGGCATCGCGGGAACAGCAGCGGCACGACGCACCCGGTGGGCCGGAAGGCGGCGAACGCCTGGGGCTTTGCTGACATGGGCGGGAATGTCTTTGAATGGTGCGAGGACTGGATGGCCCCCTATGCCGCCGGGCCGGTGACGGACCCGGTGCAGAATAATGCGAACCTCTCCGACAAGCCGCGCCGCGTGCTGCGGGGCGGCTCCTTCCTCCGCGAGGCAAAGGAGACGCGCTCCGCCGCCCGCTACCGGAATGACCCGCGCAGCCGGAACGCCGACAATGGCTTCCGCATCCGCGCCGCCGTGCCCCAGGCCGCGCCACCACCCCCGCCGCCCATGGTGGAGCGTCCGGAGACGCACGCTCCCGCCCCTGCGGCCCCTGCTGCGGTCCAGCCCCGCCCGGCCCCGGCCCCCGTGGTGCAGCCGCCGGTGTTCCCTCACACGGCGCCGCCTGCGGTCAAGTCTGGCTTCAGGTTTACCGGCCTCCTCGGCCTCTTGTGCCCGCTCGGCATCTTCGGCGTCATTGTCTTCCTGGTGAAAAAGCTGATGAAGGGCATGGGCGGGTCGAGCGGCGGCAGCTCTGCGCCCTCCAGGCCGGGCGTGCGGGTGGATGTGTCGCCCGGCGCGCCATCGCCCGCGCCAGGCGGGGTGCGCACGCGGATCGCGGCGGATGGATTTTTCATCCAGGCGAGCGTGGCGGCGGGCACGCGCATCGCCTACCGGGCCGAGGCGAACGGCCGCGTGATGGAGGACACCATTTCCTACCAGCCCGGACCCGAGGGGCAGTTCATCTACACGGGCGCCGCGCCCACGAGTGTGACGGCGGCCATCGTGGGCAGCGTCCCGCCGTCCGGCCGGCTCGTGCCGCCACCGGTGGGCGGGTCGTCCAGCTTTGACCAGGGGCTCTTCATCGGCGGCGTGCACTCCACGATGCACGATGACTCGCCGCCCCCGCCTCCGCGCCACACCAGCCGGCGGGATCCTTCTGCGTATTGAGATGGCGCGGGCATGGTGATCGTCATTCACGCGCCGGACATCGCGGCGGAGAGGCTGGCCGGGCGCACGGCGCGGTCCGTGGCGGGCTGGGGAAAAGAGGTGCGCCACACGGCCACGCTGGCCGGGCTGCGGGATGAGCACGGCCCCGTCCTCCTGCTGCGCGCCGGGGCGTGGCTGGAGCGCGGGACGCTTCCTGTGCTGCCGGAGGGCGGGTTCGTCGGGCTCGGGCCCCGTGCGGATGCGGCGTGGCGGCGGGCGCTGGCGGGAAATGGGGGCGACTTCACCCGCAGACGCTGGCTGCCTTTTTCCGCCAAGCTGCCGGAGCTGTCCTGTCTCTGGCTGCCGGAGCCTGGCCTGCTGCCGGAGGACTTCACCTGGGAGCGCCCGGCCTTTTCCCGCAGCACGCGGCTGGCGGCGCTGCCCCAGCTGGGCGGGCACTGGCACGCCGGGCTGCGCGTGCTCCAGGTGGTGACGACCATCCAGACCGGCGGGGCGGAGCGCGTGACGCTGGATCTGGCTGCGGAGCTGAACCAGCGGGGCATCGCGACCGCCGTGGCCGCGCTCGACCGTCCGGGGCGCGAGGCTCTGCCGGAGCCGCCGTGGTTTTACGATCTCTCTGCGGAGGATGACCGGGTAGCGGCCGTGCTGCGGTGTGCGCGGCACTGGGGGGCGGACCTCATCCATGCCCATCTGCTGCGCGCGGCGGAGCTGCGGGAAATGAAGGCCGCCGGGTGGCCCGTGGTGGCCGCCGTGCACAACATGCGGCACGGCTGGCCCCCGGACTGGGGCGCGCTGACGGCCCTGGATGCGGACCTCTTCTTCGCCTGTGCGGCTGCCGTGGAGCGCGATCTGCCTGCCGGGCTCCCGGCGCGCACGGTGTGGAATGGCATCGAGGCCGGCCGCCTCTCCGGGGCCCGTGGTGCGGGGCCGGCGGCGGGCGGGCCGGTGCTCCTGGCGCTGGCGAACCCCCGCCCGCAGAAGCGGCTCCATCTCCTCATGCCCGTCCTGCTTGAGCTGCCGGACGCGCGGCTCGTCATCGCGGGCGGGCCGGTGGATCATGCCTCCGCCGTGCTGGCGCGGGAAACGGCGGAGCGGCTGGGCGTGGCGGCGCGGGTGGAGTGGCCCGGCTGCGTGGGCGACACGAGGGCGCTTTTTGCCCGCGCGCACGCGCTCGTCTGCACCAGTGCCTGGGAGGGGCTGAGCCTCGCGCAGCTGGAGGCCCGCGCGGCCGGGCTGGCCGTGGTGGCGACGGACGTCGGCGGCACGCGCGAGATCCCCGGCGTGCATCTGGTGCCTGCGGAGTTCACTGCGGCGGAGTTTGCGGAGGCGGTGCGCCGCGCCGTGGCGGGAAGGGAGGAGCCGTTCCCCAGGTCCTTCACCCGTCATGCCATGGCGGCGCGTGCGGCGTGGCTCTACCCGCGTGTGCTCGCCCCGCAGAGGAAACCCGGCGGCCTGCTCCTGGTGGCGAACAACTTTTCCACCGGCGGCGCGCAGACGAGCGCGCGGCGTCTGCTCCTGGCCCTGCACGGGCGGGGGCTGCCCGTGCGCGCGGTCGTGGTGGAGGAGGAGCCCGCCCGCCCCACGCCCGGCCGCCGGGCGCTACGGGCGGCAGGCGTGCCCGTGCTGGCCACGCGCCCGCTCCCGTGGTGCGATGCGGCCGATGCCGTCGCGCAGCTGCTCGACCACATCGACGACGACCCGCCGGAGGTGCTCGTTTTTTGGAATCTCATCACCAGCGTGAAGATCCTCCTCGCCGACGCCCTGCCCGGCACGCGGATCGTGGATGTCAGCCCGGGCGGCATGTTCTTCACCTCGCTGGAAAAGTACTTCGCCAGCCCGCGCACCGGCCTGCCGTATGCCACCGCGCACGACTACGGGCGGCGGCTCGCCGCCGTGGTGGTGAAGTACCAGGCCGAGGCGGCGCGGGCGGCCGCCGTGCTGGGCGCACCCGTGGCCGTGGTGCCGAATGGCGTGCGGCTGGAGCCGTCTGGTGCAGGGAAAAAGGCGGGCGGAAAATTGATCCTCGTCACCACCGCCCGGCTCAGTCCGGACAAAAAGCTGGATGAGCTGCTGGCCGCCCTGCGCCTCGCCCACGCGCAGCTGCCGCCGTATGAATTCCACATCGCCGGCGGGCCCGAGCGCGGGTACGAGAGCCACGCGAAGGACCTCCGCCGCCTCGCCCGGGGCCTGCCTGTGGTCTGGTGCGGCCTGCTTTCAGACCCCCGGCCCCTCCTGCTCAGTGCGGACCTTTTCGTGATGATCTCCGAGCCCCCCGGCTGCCCGAATGCCTCTCTGGAGGCCCTCGCCTGCGGTCTGCCCGTCATCGCCACGGATGTCGGCGGTGTCTCCGAGCAGGTCATCGACGGCGTGACCGGCCGCCTCGTCCCGCCCGGCGACGCGGCAGCCTTCGCGCAGGCTCTGGTGGAGGTGGCGCACGATGCTGCGGGCCGCGAAAAGATGAGCGGAGCCGCCCGCGCGCATGTGGCGGACCAGTTTTCCCTGGAGAAAATGGTGGAGCGGTATGTGGCGGTGTTCGGGTTGGGGGATGGGGGCCGAGGCGAGCAGGTTTCTTGAGGCGTGGGGCGGTCGGGGCCGTGCCACGACGGGGATCCGGCTCTTGCCAGTGGTGTTCATGGGCTCCTGTTGGGAAACGCGCTGGACATTCCCCGCCTCCGCCCGCTATTTCCCGGCATGGCTGCCGATCCTGACCGCTTCGACCTCTTTGTCTCCTACGCCCGCGACGACAACCGCCACGGCTTCGTCACCGCGTTCCTGGAGGCACTCCAGGCCGAGCACCGGAAGTTCACCGGCGGTCGGGAGCTGGCGCTCTTTTTCGATAAAAAAGACATCCGCTCGCTCGACGACTGGCAGACGCGCCTGCGCGACGGCGTCACGCAGTCCCGCCTCTTCCTCGCCTTCCTTTCCCCGGCCTACCTCGCCAGCGAGTGGTGCCGCCGGGAGTGGCGGCTGTGGATCGACCAGGAGATCGCGAAGCACATCCTCAGCCACGGGGCCGCCCCGGTCTACTTTGTGGAGGTGCCTGGCTTCTTCGGAAAGGACCAGCTCGGCGAGCAGGAGGTCGCGCAGCAGGTGGCCGTCCTCTGCACACCGCCGATGACCGACCCGGACCACCTGGCCGACACCGCCGCCGTGGTGGGCCAGCTCCGCAGCCGCCAGCAGATCACCACCGCCTTCTGCCAGCCCTTTGCGGACCTCGGGCTGGCCGCCCTCCAGCGGGCGGACCTCGTCGCCGTGCTGGCGCAGCTGGCCAAAGACCTTGAGGGGAGGGCTGCTTAGGTGGCGCGCGCCGCCCTCAGCGAGACCACTGTCCCGGCGTACAATAAAAACTTCACCGGCCGCCTCGACGAGCTGCTTTTCCTGCGACGCACCCTCCATCACGACCGCTCCGGCGTCATCTGCGGCATCCACGGGCTCGGCGGCATTGGGAAAACGGAACTCGCCTTCACCTACGCCCACGCCTTCGCCGGGGCCTATCCCGGCGGGCGGTTCCACATTCCGTGCGAGTACAAGGCCGACCTGCGCGCCGCCCTCACCGGGTCCAGCGGCTCGTTCCCCGTTGTCTTCCCGGAGGAGCAGCGGCTGAATCCCGAGATCCACCTCGCCACCCTCTGCCAGTGGCTGCGCCAGCGCCTGGAGGAAAAGGGCCCCGTCCTCCTCATTCTGGACAACGCCACCGCCCTCGCCGTCCTCGCGCCGGAGCAGCGCCGCGCCCTCGCGAGCCTCGGGCCCACCCTCCACCTCCTGGCCACCACCCGCCTCCGGCCCGGTCAGGCCGCCGGCTGGCTCACCCTGGGCGAACTCAAGCCCGACGAGGCCCTGCGCCTCATGGAAAAGTTCCGCCCCATCCCCGATGACGCCGAGCGCACCGCCGCCCGCACCCTCATCCGCCGCCTGGGCGGCTTTGCCCTCGCCATCGAGCTGACCGCCGCCTGGCTTGCCGTCCACGACACCATTGCCTACGCCCAGATCGCTCGGGACATCGGTCTGGAGGACCTCGACACCTTCGCCGACGACCCGGATGCCACCCTCCAGCAGCACAATCACGAACGCCGCCTCTCCGCCGTCCTCGCCCCGGTCCTCAGCGGCCTCAGCCCCGAGCAGCGCCGCCTCGTCGAGTATTGCGCCTTCCTCCCGCCCGACCACATCGCCCTCCCCTGGCTGGAGACTCTGCTCCGCCGGGACTTCCCGGACCTCCCCGCCCCCTCCCGCCTCGCCGATCCCTTCGCAGACCTCATCCGCTCCCTGGAAAAACTCGCCCTCCTCACCCGCCCGCCGGGGCCGAAAGCGGACCAGTCGCGGTTGCGGCGGGTTCACCGGATGGTGCAGATGGTGATGCTGCGGGAAATGGACGGGGCGGCGCGTGCCGAGCGGGCCGCAGCTGTCGAGGCGCTGGTGGAAGAGCGAAACCAGCACCTGAAGACCGTCACAGAATGGCAGGCGGCACGCTGGGAGCTGGAACCCTTCGGTGCCTTGGCGTATAAATGGACTGAGGATGAAAACATGATGGCCTCGTGGCTTTGTAACGAGGCTGGGTATTACTGGCTGGACCTCGCGGAGCATGCAAAAGCTGAGCCGCTAATGCGCAAGGCTCTCAATATTGACGAGGCGGACTTGGGCGCTGACCACACAACCGTGGGCGTACGCCTAAACAACCTAGCCTGTTTGCTAATTTCGACCAGTCGGCTCGCTGAGGCCGAGTCGCTCTTGCGAAGGGCAACGGTGTTGTGTGTTCCCATCAAAAAGTGGCGTATGACAGGCGCAAGACGGCCACAGCTTCGTGCCAGGGAGCCTCGTGAAATAAATACGCACGAAGCCACCGGATGTGCTTCACAGAGCGCTGGGTCAGCCGCTGAAAGCCTCGCAGCAGCACCGGCATTGTTTCACCTTTTCCGGACAGCCGCGCCGTCTCCAGCTCCAGTCTCTTCGCCTTGCGTTTGATTTCGCTCGTGTTCGTCACGCCCTCGTCCTTCTCCAGCTCGTATTCCTGCAGCACCATCAAATTGTGCGCCAGACAGATGAACACCGCCTGCAGGGTCTTCGCCGCCGGCGTGCTCGCCCAAGCCTTTTTCTCGTCGAGCTTGTTTTTCAGTTCGTCGTAAACCTTCTCCAGGTCCCAGCGCATTTTGTAGAGCCTTGCAATCAAACCAGGCGGAATCGTCATTTCATTGGTCAGGTAGTCGAAGACCTCCCCGCTCAACGGGCAGCGATACTGCACGTGCCGCACCATGACTCTGCCCACGCCGACCTGTTCATTGATAAGCACTCCGGCATTGACCGGATCGGCAGGGTCCCACTTGAGGGTCCCGCCCTTGAGCATCGAAGTGTTGCTTTTCGCCCGGGTGAGAAAATAAACACCGCCCTGTTTGAGCTTGTGCCAGAATGTGTAGTCGACGCACGCCATGTCGTAAACATAAAGCACCTTGCGGCCCTTCGGAGCATTCTGCCGGAAAGCGTCCAGAGTGAGGCGTTTGAGCGCGCGAATTTCATGCTCCCGGCGGCGCGTGATTTGGTCGGCGATGGACACATGAGTGAGCCCGTGGGTGCGCATGTTCAGGGCGTAAATGTGACTTGTGGCGAACTTGGCCATCCCGGTGGCGCTGCTTTTGCTGGGCTGCTGTGCGTCATGCACTGCGGCGGCGTGCGAGTGGCCGTCAGCCGCATAAATGTCAAACCCGGCCAGGCTGGGGAAGTCTTTGAAGGGGTCGGGCAGAGTGTCCTTCATGGTCTGGGCAAGCTGTACATTGGCCTCAGTGCAGAGAGCCAGGCGGCGGGTGCTTTTCAGAGTGGAGAAAAAATGGTTCACCCCGGGCAATGTCATGCTGGTCCGCAGAGTCTGGAGAAAATCCCGGCCGCTTTTGACTTCGTGCAGCACGCGTGAGATGCCGATGTGGAGCCAGTGTTCGTCGGAAAGCTCCGGGCAGGCGCGGCGCCGGGTAAGCCTGGAGAAGAGGCCCGTGAGGGGAGCGAAAAAGCGGGTGTAAATGGCGGACGGCGAGCGTTCTATAATTGTCATAAAAAATGAAAAAATTCGCGAGCTGACTGCGTCAATTTCTTTTTTGCCGAATTATTCTGAAACGGTTAAGTGCGGGGCTCCGTGGTGGATCAAGGAGAAAGAGGCAGCTGCGCACAAGGGCTCCCAAGACCGCGCTGAGGCCAGACACCACGCAGCGCGACTTCACGCAGTTTTGAGGACTAGTGCTCTCTACTGGCTCATTGGGAGCAGCAAACACCGTTTTTCGTCGGTGTTTTTCGGCTCAATACACAACACCGTTGAGTCTTGTGCGCAAGGGTGCGCAAGTGCGCAAGGGGACCGCAGTGCGCAAGGGGACAGACCCCATGCGAGAAAAAGTTTGCACTTTTCCGCTCCCCGCCGATGATCCTTCCATGAGACGCGCCTGCGGACTTCGTAAGGGGACAGACCCTATGCGGGAAAAAGTTTGCACTTTTTCCATTCCCACCGAAGATCCTGCCATGAGACGCGCCCGCATGACCGCTCCCGAGCATCTTGATGTTGCCTACTACCACTGCATCAGCCGTGTGTGTGGG
>JANOAS010000080.1:0-22341 GCA_031411255.1 bacterium | reverse complement strand
AAAAATCAGCCCCACCATGCCCACCCACCCGGCAAGAATCCCCGTTGGACACCACCGTGCCACTCCCCACAGCAACAACACTCCCAGCCCCATTTTTCCCGCCGCCATCCCCGCCCCCCACCAGTCCACCTGCCCCGGCCCCCGCTCCCCCATGAACGGCCGAGGATCCAGCCCCGGCCACAGCAGCGCATAGCCCCACCCCGCCCACCCTCGCAACCCCGCCCGCCAGCTCAGCGCCTTCACCCCCGCAAAAATCACCACCGACATCCCCCACATCACCAGCCAGGCAGGCCAGTGACTGGCAAAGTCAGCCAGACTGCAAAAAGTCACCGACGTTTCAAATATGAGATTGCCATGGGGCATAAACTAGAAAACTAATTTTTCCGATATAACAGAAATAACCGGCCCAAGAGAATAAAACAAGCGATTCTTTGAAATTTCGAATCCCGCTCGCTCGATTCCTTTCTGCACTTCCCATCCCCCCTCCGCCCCGCTAGAGTCCGCGTTCATGTGGACCCAAATCTATGACCCGCTGAATTCCCCATGGCTCTCTCCGCTCGTGGCGTCGATCCCCGTCGTCGTGCTGCTGGCGGCCATCGCGTGCGGGCATGTCAGCAGCCACAGGGCGGCGCTGGCGGGGCTCGCCTCGGCGCTGGCGGTGGCCATCTGGGTCTACGGCATGCCCGCCGGTGCGGCGCTGGCGAGCGCGGCCCTCGGGGCCGGTACAGGGCTCTTCCCCATCGGGTGGATCATTCTAAACCTCATGTTTCTCTACCAGATGACGGTGGAGCGGGGCCATTTTGAATCCCTGAAGCAAAGCTTGGCCAGGCTCGCCCCGGATCCGCGCGTGCAGGTCATTCTGATCGCGTTTTGTTTTGGAGCCTTCTTTGAGGGGGCTGCCGGGTTTGGCACGCCCGTCGCCGTCACCTCGGCCATCCTCATCCAGCTCGGATTCCGCCCGCTCCAGGCGTGCGGGCTCTCGCTCATCGCGAACACTGCGCCCGTCGCCTTCGGCGCCATGGGCACCCCGGTCCTCACTCTGGCGAAGGTGATGGAACTCGACGACGCCGGCCTCCACACCCTCACCGCCATGGTCGGACGCCAGCTCCCGTTTTTTGCCCTGCTCATCCCCTTCTGGGTCGTGTGCGCCTTTGCCGGATTCCGGAAAACTCTGGCCGTCTGGCCTGCCGCGCTCACCGCCGGGCTGGGCTTCGCGCTTCCCCAGTTCCTCATCTCAAACTTCCACGGCCCCTGGCTTGTGGACATCGGAGCCTCGCTCATTTCCCTCGCCGCCGTCGCCCTGCTCCTGCGCTTCTGGCAGCCGGGCGATGTGCCCCGTGCCGCCGCCCAGCCCCCCGTGCCCGGAGCCGGGCACGCGTGGGTGCCGTGGATCGTCCTCAGCCTGGTCGTTTTCCTCTGGGGCATCCCGGCGGTGAAAACCTGGCTCGACGGCTGCCTGCCCGGCCACGCCGCCTCGCCCGCCCTCCCCATTCAAGGGCTGGACCAGCTCATCCACCGCGCCCCGCCCGTCGCCCCGGCCACCGCCCCGCCCGAGGCCGCCGTGCTCAAGCTCAACTGGCTCTCCGCCACCGGCACCGGCATCCTCCTGGCCGCCATCCTGTCCGGTTTCCTCATGGGCCTGCGACCAGCCGCCATGCTCCGCACCTACGGACAGACGCTCTGGCGCGTTCGTTTTTCCCTGCTCACCATCGCCGCCATGCTCGCCCTCGGCTTCGTCACCCGCTACTCCGGAGCGGACGCCACCCTTGGCCTCGCCCTCGCCCGCACCGGATGGTTCTATCCCTTCTTCGGCACGCTCCTCGGCTGGCTCGGCGTCGCCCTCACCGGGTCGGACACCGCTTCAAACGTCCTCTTCGGAGGCCTTCAGAAAATCACCGCCCAGCAGCTGCACCTCAACCCCATCCTCATGGGCGCAGCCAACACCTCCGGCGGCGTCATGGGCAAAATGATCGACGCCCAGAGCCTCGTCGTCGCCAGCACCGCCACCAACTGGTAAGGCCACGAAGGCCAGATCCTCCGCTACGTTTTTTTCCACAGCCTCGCCCTCGCCGCCCTCGTCGGCGCCCTCGTCACCGCCCAGGCCTACTGGCCCCCGGCCATGCAGATGGTGCCGTAAACACCGGTCAAACCTCCCCGCCACGCGTGGCCAGCGCGTCCAGGATGATCGCCCGCACCTCCGCCAGCAGTTCGCCCTTCGCCTCGCCGGTCATCAAGTCCTCCACTCCGGCCCTCACGGACTTGGGCAGGACCTTCAGCAGGTCCTCCACCTCCGCAGGCCGGTCCAGGCTTTCCGTACCGGCGCGGTCCAGGGACTCGACGACGAGCCCGGTCAGGCTGTCGCGCGAGGCCAGTTCAGCCGTATCGTAAACAGACGAGGTGGCCACCTTCACCTCCTCGATCCACACCGGCCCGCCCGCGGACTGGGCCAGCGCCACACACTCGGCCCGCAGTGAGTCCGCCTCCCGGTGCAGCCAGCCGTGCAGAGCCGTCGCACCGCTGAGGATGATGCGCGCCGCCAGGAGCCGCCCGCCCGCCTCGCACACGGCGGTCCTCAGCGCGGCGTCGATCCGGTCAAAAAGCTCGCCCGTTTTCTCCACGCCGCCCGCCTCCACGTGGACGAGCGCCCAGCGCACCACGTCCAGCTCGCGAAACTCGACTGACTCCACCTCCAGCGCCTCCGTCACCGTGACGAGCCGGCACCCGCGCGGCCCGGTCTCCCGCGCGTGGCGGCCCTGCACGTTTCCGGAAAAAATGATCCACGGCTCGCGCGAGAGTTCGGCCGGCTGGTGGATGTGCCCCAGCGCCCAGTAGTCGTAGCCCTTTTCCTCAAGGTCGCGCAGCGAGCACGGGGCGTAGGTGTCATGCCCGGGCAGGCCGGTCAGGCTGGTGTGGAGCAGGCCGAGGTTGAATTTTCCCCGCACCGCCTCCGGATAGCCGGGCACCAGGTTCTCCGCCACGGCCCGGTTGGGGAAGCTCTGGCCGTGCACGACCACGGGCAGCCCGGGCACCTCAAACGAACCCGCCGCGCGCGCGGAGAACCGGTGAACATTCGCTGGGAGACTCAGCTGCCGCGTCAGCACGGACTCGGCATCGTGATTTCCCGAGATCAGGCACACCGGGATGCCCGCCGCCTCCAGCCGCACCATCTGTCCGCGAAAAAACAGGCCAGTGGCGTGGTCCTTCCAGTCTCCATCGTAGACGTCTCCAGCGATGACGACGAAGTCCGCCGCCTCCTCCAGCGCCAGAGCGACCAGATTTTCCAGCGCCCGCCGCGTCGCCGCCCGGATCGTCTCCACCGGTGCGCCCTCATACGCCTCCAGCCCCCGGAGCGGGCTGTCGAGGTGCAGGTCGGCGGCGTGGATGAAGCGGAACATGGGAGCGGGAGGTTTTTCCATCCACGCTCCCGGCCTCCGGTGCAATCAGAGATTCACGCCCCCGCGACACAGGCAACCGAAGCGGCGCGAAGAATGCCTCCACAACTTCTGCCCGAGCCCGGCGTTTCGATCTGTGCGGCGGGCACAGGCCCGGAGGGCCGCCGGAAATTAGCCGGTGGCGCGAGCCACCGGTTTTTGGTCAGAGATTTCCTGCGCCCCGGCAGGGGCGGCGCGGCCCTACTGGCTCCGCACCACGCGAACCCGCATGTAGGGCCAGCTGCCGGCGCCCACCGGTGCGGTCTGGCAGGCGCAGACGGACTCCGTGCCGTCCACATCCAGCGTTCGCGTCTGCGTGACGGCGTCCCCGGCGGGGAACCAGTCCTTCAAATTTCGCGAAACCTCCACCACCACGTCCACGCCCTCCGCACCGGTGATCCGGCGGTAGGTCATGGCCAGGTGACGCGCCCCGTCGGGTCCCACGAGGACGGCGCCCGTCTCCGGGATGTCCGGGCACTGCGGCTTCATGCCAAGGCCGAACTCGGCAAGGTTGTTCACCCCGTCACCATCCGGATCCGCCGCGTCTCCGCTCACGGAGTCCAGCGCCCAGCCACCGGTGGCAAACGCGGCGCGCTTCCACTGGTCGAGCGGAGTCGGCTCCACACCGGCCACGGTAAACGGCGCAGAGGCGAGGTGCCCGGCGCTGCTCTTGAAGACAAAAAGGTACCGGCCCGGAGCCAGCTGGCCCAGATCATACGTGTGGCTGAAGGCGGCCGGAATCGGAGCCAGCGAGCCCTCGGGCAGCTTCGTCAGCGCGGCGCGGGCGCTCAGCACATTTGCATTAGCCGCCACAGTGCCCCACTCCGCAGCAAACCAGCCGCCCGTGTTTTCAAAAGCCACCGCAGCCTGCCACCGGCCCTCGGCAGCGGAGACGGTCACGTCCGCCTTCAGCGGAGGCGGGGGCGGGGGCGGCTGCACCCAGATGCGGCAGCGGAAGGAGCCCAGCGCCCCGTTGGCCAGCGTGCCGCCCTGGAGGTCCGTCACCTTGGTCGCATCAATGCTGACGGCGTAGATGCCATTGTCCGCCGCATCCCAGCCCTCGCCCGGCGCAGCGATTTCGTACTCAGCCACCAGCATGATACCCAGCGGATCCAGCGACTGCATTTCACTCTTCAGCACGGCAGTTCCGCTGAAGCCACCGGGTCCGGTGACCGTCACCGGCGCCCCGGCCACGGAGGTCATTCCCCGGTTCGCCCGGAAATTCACCGTAAAGGGATGCGCCGTCGTTTTCGCCGCCAGCACATCCGCTGCCGTCAGTTTCGCCTCGGGCCGGCTCGTGGTGTCACCCACGCGGAAGGCCTTGCGCACGCACTCGCGGTCATTGGCACACACGACAAACGTGTAGCTTCCGGCAGGAAGCACGCCCAGCGCGTACGTGTGCCGGGCCAGGCGCAGCGGCGGGGCGTTCGGGGCCTGCACAGCGGCCAGATCGGCCAGGGGTGCGAGCGCCAGCGCATCAGAGGCAGCCATGGCGGCGGCATCCTGCGTCGCGCCCGCAGCCGGCTCCACCGGCGGAACCACCGCCGTGCCGAGAGTGAGGTTCACCTTCCGCACAGAGCCGTCCGCCGTCACCGTGCCCCAGTCCAGCACGTCCTCCTCGGGCTTGGAGAGGACCACGCCCACCTCGGCATTCGTCGCCCCGGCGGTGTCCTGCGTCACATTGATGAACGCCACATGGGCCGCCGGCGGCGGAGGAGGCGGGGGCGGAGGTGCCGTCTGCACCGTGAATGGACGCCGCCCGATTTCCACGGTGCCGCTCAGCACCGCGAACTGGTACGAACCCGCGGCCAGCGAGCCCAGGTCGTAGGTGAATTTCTCGACCCGCGCCCCGAGCACCGCGCCGTTGGCCGTGGCCGCCACAGGAGCCGGTCCCGTCGTCAGGGAAACCCGGAACAGGCTGCCATCCCGCACCGGCCGGCCCCAGTTCGTGATCACCGTGCCAGGCGTGTTGATCTGCACCGCCACGTCCGCCTTCTGCACGCCCAGCTCAGGCCGCACGAGCACGGAAACCAACTGAAGCCCGTCCGCAGGCGGAGGCGGAGGCGTCCCGCCGACGGCAAACGGAGCGTGGCCCAGTTCGTGCCCCTGCCACGTCATGATGAAAACATACGCCCCGGCAGGAAGCTCGCCCAGCGCATACGTGTGCGGCGAGAGCGTGCGCAGACCGGAAGTCGCCACCACACTGGGCGGAGCCGCTGCCGTCTCCACCGCCACCTTCAGCCGCTGCCCGTCGCGCACCACCGTGCCCCAGTTGCTCACCACCAGCTCCGGCGGCAAGTAAAGCGCCGTCTCCGCCGCATAACCCGCATCAGCCTTCACCAGACGGGCGTACGCAAAGACGGGCGAGGCGGGCGGAGGCTCAGTCACCACGGTGAAGCTCCGCTGCCCCAGCGCCGTTCCTTCCGCAGTCAGGGAAAAAGTGTACGTCCCCGCAGCCAGGGCGCCGAATTGATACGTGTGCGTCAGCACCCGCGGCGGAGGCACCACGATCACCCCATTTTCCAAGACCGGGTCATACGGATGCAGGACCGTGGTCAGCTCAGCCGTGATCGCATTGCCCGTCACCACCGGCTCGCCCCATCCCGTGATTTCCATTCCGGGATTGTTGACCGTGACCGTCGCATCCGCACACCACCCGGTCGCGCACGGCCTCGGCACCAGCGAGGTCAGCACCAGAGGGGCCGGAGGCTCCACCGCCAGCGACAGCGTGGCCCTGGCCAGTTCCGTCCCGTTCACTTTGAAGACAAAAACATACGCCCCGGCAGGCACCACCCCCAGGTTCGGGTAGTTCAGCGTCACCGGCTGCGGCGCGGCGATGTAGTTCACCGGCACAGCCGTCGCATTCAGGATAAACGTGTTCGTCGTCCCCTCGCGGTGCCCTTCCTGTCCGGTGATCGCGTAGCTCTGCAGCCACGTCACCACCGAGGAGGCCGAAACAGACCAAAGCGGCACCAAGCCGGCCGCCGTAGGGGCTGGCACCGCCTTCGGCGTCACCACCGCCGTGGCAACCGGCCCCGGATCCTGCGCCAGCCGCAGTGATTTCCGGTCCAGCTCGGTCCCGTTCAGCTTGAAAACAAACGTATATTCCCCTGCCCCGAGAACGCCCAGCGACGGATAATTCAGCGTCACGGGCTGGGGTGCCACCAGGTAGTCCACCGGCTCCGCAGTCGCATTCAGGACAAACGTATTCGTCGTTCCCTCGCGGTGCCCTTCCTGCCCGTTGATCGCGTAGCTGCGCAGCCACGTCACCAGCACGGAGGCCGAAACATCCCACGCCCCGCCCACGAATTTCGCCGTCAACGAAGGCGTGGCCTTCGGCGTCACCACCGCCGTGGCTATCGGCCCCGGCTCCTGCACCAGCGTCAGCGTTTTCCGGTCCAGCTCCGTTCCGTTCAGTTTAAAGACAAACGTGTACTCGCCCGCCGGGACGTTGCCCAGATTCGGGTAGGTCAGCGTCACCGGCTGCGGAGGCACCAGGTAGTTCGCGGGCGCAGCCGTCGCATTCAGGATAAAAGTGTTCGTCGTCCCCTCGCGATGCCCCTCCTGCCCGGTGATCGCGTAGCTCTGCAGCCACGTCACCACCGAGGAGGCCGAAACTGACCAAAGTGGCACCAGGCCGGCCGCCGTAGGGGCTGGCGTGGCCTTTGGCGTCAGCACCGCCGTGGCTATCGGCCCCGGATCCTGCGCCAGCGTCAGCGTTTTCCGGTCCAGTTCCGTGCCGTTCAGCTTGAAAACAAACGTGTACTGCCCGGCCCCGACAACGCCCAGTGACGGATAATTCAGCGTCACGGGCTGCGGAGGCACCAGGTAGTTCGCGGGCGCAGCCGTCGCATTCAGGATAAAAGTGTTCGTCGTCCCCTCACGGTGCCCCTCCTGCCCGGTGATCGCGTAGCTCTGCAGCCACGTCACCAACACAGAGGCGGAAACCTCCCACGCCCCGCCAGCCATGAAGGCGGTCACCGCAGGCGCGGACCTTGGCGTCACCACCGCCGTGGCGATGTGGAGATTCACCTCCGGGATCGTGAAGGGCTTTTCCAAAATCGTCACCCCATTCACCCGCATCACCGCCACCCAGGAGCCGGCCGCCACACCTCCCAGGGGAAAACTCACCGCCTGGGTGGGCGGGATCGCCGCGGTGATCGTCGGGATGTTTTCCGCCCAGGTCTCCAGGATGAAACGGTTCCCGGTCGCCGATTCCCGCCGCGCCGGCATCGTGAAGGCCAGATGCCACGGCCCGTTCCAGGTGATCACCCCGTTCGCCACCACCGCCGCCCGGTTGGTGGAATCGATTTCCAACGTCGCCGACGGCCGCAGGGTCGTCGAGGCGATCTGGTAGACAGGCTGAAAGGTCTTCTGCGCCGCCAGATGCCCGTTCACATAAACGTCGATCCTGGGCAGCACCGTCGCTGGGATGGCTCCGAGTTCATACGTTTTAAAGTGGATCGTCTGCCCCACCGCCCCGGTCGCCGTCGCTGCCGCCACAGCGGAAACGTCCACGCGATACGTGTAGACCGCCGGCTTGCCCAGCACGCTCCAGCTTTTCACCAACGCCCCTGCGGGCGCGGGAAACTCCAGCTGGATGTCAGACAGGTGGCTGATCGTGCTGGCAGCCGTAGCCACACCGCGCACGCCGATCCTCACGGCACTGGGTTGCACCGGAGTTTCCACAGTCGTGGTCTGCGCGAGCAGGCCGGTTGCCGACGCCATCAACAGCGCCAGCAGGGTCAGGAGAATTTTGTTCATTTGGGCCGGCACGGAGTCCCGACTGCGGCGACCAGCCCATCCAGCCGCCGCGCAGCACTCCGTGACAGAGCAAATAAATGAAATTTTCCGCCCAATGGCAAGCCTGAATTTCATGCACCCGTTGCACACTGCAACGCAACCCTTTCCACCATGACCACCCTGCAACGGACGGACAAACTGACGGATTTGTTACCCTGGTTTCAGGAAAGACACTTCGCGGGGGGATGGGACCGCAGCCGGTTTTCAGCACTCCCCGCCGGACGGAATCAAGGCCGCGAGCCATCAATTCCCGGATTTCGCCCGCCACACGGATTTCCCGCCGACAATCGTTTCCTGCACCGCAATCTGCCGGATATCCTGCTGCGGCACGGTCATAGGATTCCGGTCAAGAATGACAAAGTCTGCCAGCTTGCCAGGCTCAATGCTCCCATTGTCCTTCTCCTCGAAATTCTGCCACGCTGCATCGGTGGTGACGGCCTGGAGAGCCTCCAGGACAGTGATGCGCTGGGCGGCACCGAGCACAGCTCCAGCGCGGGTCTGGCGGTTCACGGAGTCCCAGACGAGCATCAGGGGATTGACCGGAGTGACGGGCGTGTCGTCGTGAATGGTGAAGCGAATGCCCCGCTGGCGGGCGGAGGCCAGCGGGCTGATGCGGGCGGCCCTCTCCGGCCCGAGGAAGATGTCCCGGTGACGGTCGCCCCAGTAAAAAACGTGCCCCACAAACATCGACGGCGTCACGCCGAGTACCCGCATGCGGTCGAGCTGATCTTCGCGGGCCGTCTGCGCGTGCTCGATGCGGAAGCGCGGGTTCTCACGCGGGAAGTCCTTTTGGGCGGCTTCAAAGGCGGCCAGCACATCATCAATCGCCGCGTCACCATTCGCGTGGATGGCGATCTGGTAGCCAGCCCGGTGGTATTTCTTCACCAGCTCGATCAATTCCGCGACAGGCCGCCGCGGAAACCCGCAGTAGGCCGTTTGTCCGGGCCGCTGCACGAAATACGGAGCCGAAAGATACCCGGTGTAGCCCTGGATCGATCCATCCTGCACCATTTTCACCGTCATCAGCTCAGGGCGCGGATGGAGCAGGAGCAGTCCGTTTTCAGCCAGCATCACTTTGGTACGCAGGTCCAGCTTCCCCGCCTCGCGCGCCAGCCGGAGATCCTCCACAACCTCAAGACTGGTGCCTGCGATGACAGTGGTGGTGACGCCTTTCGACAAATACTGCACATTGCTCACCGCGATGGCCTCCATGCGACGCCCCCGGTCAGGTTGCGGGACAAGCCGGGCCACCAGCCCCCCGCATTCCTCAAAGACGCCGTTCGGCTCCCCGTTTGCATCTTTCTGAATCACGCCGCCATCCGGCTTCGGCGTGTCACGGGTGATCCCCGCCAGCTTCAAAGCGGGCGAATTCGCCACACCCAGATGGCCCGATATGTGAGCAATCCAAATCGGCTGGGTGGTGGACACGGCATCAAGGTCGGCACGCGTCGGGTGCCGGCACTCGGCGAGCAGCGTATCGTCATACCCGTGCCCCACGATCCAGGCACCGGCGGTCACCTTCCGGCCGCGCTCCCGCAGCACCTCCTGGAGCTGGGCCATGGTCGTCACCGTGCCGATGGGCGGGCTGTTCAGGTCGGCTGAGTCCAGTTTCCGCGCCCTCCATGAAGGAAAATGGTCGTGTGCCGCATAAAACCCCGGCAGGAGCGCACAACCCCGCAGATCCACGACTTCAGCTGACGTTCCAGCGGCTTTCAGCAAGTCCTCACGCCTTCCGACCGCCGCGATCCGCCCGCTCCCATTCACGCAGACAGCTTCCGCAACAGTCCCTTGCTCATCCATCGTGACCACGGCACCGTTCACGTAGACCTTGCCGGCCGCACCTGAGGCAGGGCGCAGCGGACAGGCAACCATCCCCGCCAAGAGGAGCACGAGCTGGCGAACTACCTTACAGCAGGGCTCTCTCACGGCGCGGGCGCTTCATTTGCTGAAATTCGGGTGCTTCGCGTCGCCCATGGACTCGATGAAGGCCACCAGATCGAGGATTTCCTCCTCGGTGAAGGTGTTCAGCAGCCCCGGCGGCATGAGGGAAATTTTGGAAAGCTCACGCGATTTGATGTCCGCCTTGTTCACCGTGGCCGTCGTCGCCGTGTCAAAAGGGTTGGTCATCACCACCACCTTGTCTCCGGTTTCCTGGGCGATGCGGCCCGCCACTTGGGAGCCGTCCTTCATCGAGAACATCGTCATCATGTACTGCTCGGAGAGCACCTTCGACGGCTCGGTCATGGACTCCAGAATGTCCTGCCTCTTGAAGCGGGTCACCACGTTTGTCAGGTCCGGACCGGCGGCCCCGCCCATGTCCCCGTAGCGGTGGCAGAGCACGCACTGGGCCGCGGAATAGGCAGCCTTCCCGCGAGCGAAGTCACGTCCCTTGCCCACTTTTGCCAGCGAAGGCACCAGATCCGCCGTCGTCCACGCCTTCACAAACTTGCGCGCCTCCACCGGTGCCTGGGTGGCTGGTTTCACCTGGGTGATGTCCCCCAGCGCCGCCAGCTCAGCCGGGCTCATGCTCGCCTTGGCCTCTTCCAGCGCGTGTTTCAGGAAACCCGGAAAGCTGGAGCCGTTGTTGAAATTGATCCCGGCGTCCTTAAACCACTGAGTGACCATCTCCGGATGCTGGTTGGACTTGCCCCCATTCCACCAGGAGAGGTAATCCCGGCGCAGGTCCGGGGTCCACCCGGCCTTGATGTTGCGCAGCGCCATCACATACGTGACCTGCTCCTCCTGAGTCGGCGCCGCTTTCAGCAGAGCCACCGTGCGTGCGACGGCATTCGGTGCGCTCAGCGCGAGCAGCACCTGGCACAGCTCCCGGTTCGCGAACTCCGTCTTCGCGGGAAACAGCGGATCCACATCCCCGATGACCTGCTTCGCGATTTCCCCGGCAGGCACCCCTTGGCGGGCGATGGAAACCTCGATCACCCGCAGCTTGTTCAGAGTCTGCTCCTCCGTCAGGCCGGAGAATGGGAAGGCCGTGAGCGCCTTCAGCAGGGCGGGCTGCGCCTCAGTGCCACCGAGCCGGGCCAGCGACAGGAGCGCGGTAAAGGCGGCATCCGGCTGCTTCTCGGCCAGCGCCTTGTCCTTCCAGTCGGAAACGGGGTTCCGCTCGATGGCGAGGCGTGCGGCAAAGCGGATCGAGCGGTCCGGGCTGGCCAGGTGCGGCCAGGCGAACGCGATTGCCGCCGGATCCGGCTTCACATTGAAGGCCTCAAGTTTCCGCCGGAGTTCGCGCGCCGCGCTCCCCGCCTCGTCGTGCAGCTGGGCCGCCGCGAGCGGTGCCGCCGCCTCCGTGCCCGTGTAGCTGACGCGGAAAAGCTCCGCCTGCGTGCCCCGTCCGCCCACCGTGAAGTACATCGCCCCGTCCTGGCCGATCACCACGTCTGTCAGATTCAGCGGCACTTTGCCCGTCTTTCCCTTGAGGGATTTGGGCGCCACAAAGTTCTCCCAGCTGCCTCCGTAGCTCGCTCCCTTGGGCGACAGATGCACCGCGATCAGGCGGCCATACGTCCAGTCGCAGATGAAGAAGGCCTTTTGGTATTTCGCCGGGAACTTCGCCCCCGTGCCAAAGATGACGCCCGTCGGGCACCCGATGCCAATGTTGACCGAGGCAGGCAGGCTGTCGGCGTAGTACTCCGGCCATTTCGCGCTGCCCTCGCGGAATCCATGATCCCCCCCGCGCACCGCGTGGAAGGCCCGCACCGGGCGGTACCAGGGATTGCCCCAGTCCCACTCCATGTCACTGTCAAAGCCGAACAACTCACCGTCCGCATTGAAGGCGACGTCGTAGTTGTTCCGCTGCCCGGAGGAGTAAAGCTCGGCGTTTTTTCCGTCCAGATCCATGCGCACCACATACCCCCCGGGCGGCTTGGCGCCGGCGCCGAAGCCATTTCCGTCTTCAATGCGTTTGAGAGCCAGATCATCGCCGTAGTTCCGATGCGGCGAACTGGCCACCAGATCCTTCGGCACCCCGGTGAAATTGCCGCACACCGCGTACAGCATCCTGTCCGCCCCCAGCACCAGCCCGTGCGCCCCGTGCTCGCCCGAGCCGCCGCTCCACTCGCGGAGAAACTCCACGTCATCGTAGCTGTCGTCGCCCTTCGTGTCCTTGCAGCGGTAGAGGGAAAAACCCTTGCTCCCTTTCCCATTCACGTAAAGCACATTGTCCACGAACAGCATCCCCATCACCTCGCTCACGGGGATGTGCAGGATCTCCTCCTTCACGCTTTTCCCGTCCTTGATCGTCACCCGCGTGATCGGCTGGCCACTCTGCCCGCCCAGCAGCAGCCGCCCCTTGGGCTCCTTCGCCATGGAAATCCACGAGCCGTTTTTCGCCCCGTCCGCGCGCAGCACATGCTCCACTTTAAACCCCGGCAGCGTGTCCAGCACCTCTCCCGGGTTCTCCTCCAGCAGAGAGGCATTCGCCGGAGTCGAACCATCCGCCGGCCCGTAGACCGCCTTGGTCACCACCAGTCTCTTCCCCGCCGGCGCGGCGATCTCCAGCTTCCCGCCTTCGGTTACATCCCGCGTCAGCTTTTCACCACCAAAGTTGTATTCCACCCGGAGCTTCTTCGGCACCCCCGGTGCCGTGTCGCCAAAGAGCACATTGTCCACGCTGATGGACAAGCTCTCATCCTTCACCGCAGCGGCCACTTTTTCAGTCACCAGGGTCGGATCCTTCCCGGCCGCAGCCGCGAAGTCCGCCGTCAGCAAACACGCCGCCACGACAACGAGGAGTGAGCCCCCCCTGCTGAAGCAGGGATGCAGGCGGTGAAGCAAATTCTTTACGGACATGTTTTTAAGGTGGTGGTTTAGGGTGTGCAGTCAGCGGCCGTCCAGCTCCGGATTTCATCCGGCCAAGGCGAGCCCTCGCTTGAGTGCGCCTTGTCTACGCTGGTCCCACGCTCCAAGTCCACGAAAAAAACGCCCCCCAACTGCGGTTAAGGGCTCCCCGGAGACGTTTGCAGGGGCGGTTGCCCGGCAAATCCAAACGAAAAGAGGTAGTTCGACAAAAGCTTTCGTCCGTATGGGATCGAGGCCGATCCCTTCGCGTCCCCTCGCGCATTCGCGCACGCGGCAGGACCGTTGGTTCACACGCCCCCCACCTGCCTCCATTCCCTTGCCCAAACATTCCTTTGCCCACTTCACCCGGTCATCTTCCCGCAACCCTTTCCTTCGAGATCCCCTTTTTCCTCCGCCTCGGCTTCCGCCGCTTTCCCGAAAAGCGCCACCCGGTACGCCCGCCGTTACCTCGCCCAACGAGCGTTCCGGTCCGTCCGGGTGCATGGCCCGCCCGATAACCTCCATCCCCTTCAGCGCTGGCTTGATTCCCTCCACGGCTTCCCCATAACCGTTCCCGCGGGAATCCTTCGGACCACCCACCAGCCCCGCCCGCACCGGGGCGCAAAAGGTCTATACACTCATTCATTCAGATGGCCCCGAGTGGGCCGTCTGCGGGTTTCTGTCAAAAACGGATAGCTGCCCCCCGGTTCGCTGACCCACAATGCGCTCCGGGGTGGGAGCAGGTTTGATTTGCCGGGTTCGTGCGGCTGGTCGGGGTGGCTCTGCAGGAAACCGCGACCTGAAGGGGAGGTGGAAAGGACGCGCTGGAGTCCGAGCGTGATCCAGGTTTCATCGTCAAGTTCGGTGCATTCGCGACGGTGCCGACAGGCGGGGAGCAGGGCGAGCAGAGGGCTGATGAAGCGGCCAAAAACGGGCCCGGGGTCCAAAGTGGGTGATACAAAGGCCATAAACAACTTTTTCACCAATCACTTATTGTCAACGTCTCATATGGCATTATTTCGGTCTGGAAGCGCCCTGGAAGCTCTCCAAACAGGCGGCTCCAACACCTCACTGAGGCAAAAACCCCGACTCCCTCCAGCCCCCTTGGGATGCGCTTCTGGCCTCGTCAGGACCTGGGAATTTCCGGAATTTTGGACATCGATGACAAACCCAGGTTCCACAGCCAAGATAATGCAGGCTCAGTTGATTTGCCTCATTTTCAATTTAATCCAAATAATAAAGTCGGCGCGCAGGGAAAAAGGCGTGTGCAACGTGGCGGAGGAGGAGCGCCACGCCCGGCGGGCCGCCCCGACCAAAGCCTAGGTGGAAAAGAAGGCCCCGGTTTAGCCGGCCACGCACGCACGGGATGGACCGCAGCACCACCCAGCACAGCGTGAAATTTATCCGCTGGCTCCACACGCACTTTCACCGTCGAACTCCCTGGCTGACCGCCTGCGCCGTCCTGGCACCCTTTACGCCAGGCTATGACCTCGAAATTTTGGACACCGATGGCGACGGAAAAACAATTCTGTCTAGCAATTTTTGGAGCAGCGCTGTCTATTTTACTGCATTAAGCGTTTGTCTTAGAAGACTGGCACAGCCTTCGGCACGTTCATCCAAATCTAAACGAGCAGCATCAACGTTTGCACACTTTATAGGCCCGGAGGCCATCACCCATAGAATATCCTGAATCGCATCAAGTTGCTTTAAATTCTCATGAAGCTTGACATTTTTTTTAGTGGGAATACAACCACTTAATTCCGCTGTCAAACCGGGTTTAAATGTCACGATATATCCAGAATATCTAAGTGAACGCCAGTCCGTATTTGAAATTGGGTTTGCAGTGCAAGCCAGGCACTTCTCACCCATGGTTGCTATCCGCGTGGCAAGGTCTTTATCAATCCCAACTGAACATTCAACAAGATCAGCACCCGACGCATCCTTGCTCGCGCTCGCTGCGTCCCGATTCCTAAGGCGCCGCCAGCGCCCGCTGACCGAAGTCAACTCATCAACATCTAATTGTTTGAATTGAAATGATTCACTCACTGTGTTTATGAAAAAATCGCCATTTAGCTTAATAAGTCTCAATACACTCCTCGAACCGTATCGAGAAAATTCAAGGATAACCTCGCCGCTAATCAAGCTTGCGGGAGGCATCAGAATTACGGCGGAATCAGCTCTTTCGTAAGCGGGGGCGCGGGGAATCGGCACCATAAGCTCAAGCACTTCAGCAGGAGAATCCTCCACCAGAAATGAACATGCAAGAAGGCATGCAGAAAGGAGCGGAGATAGAGCAGAATATTGTTTCATAACAAGAGAAAATAAACTCATGATGGGGATGAGCGGAATGGGCGCCGTAGCCCGCCCCAGCGCGCCGCTACCAGTTCAAATGAGTGCCGAGTGGCAGATAAGGTTTAGTTGTCGGCGTATCCCATAGACCAACCGCAGTGATCGGTACATTCCAGTAAGGGCTCCTTGCGGTCAATTTATCATCATCGCTAAGTTCATTTTCGTAAGCATGTGGTTTCCAGACGTACCTTTCATTGCCTTCCTCATCGTTTTTCGGTAATGCGGTCATAATTTCGACCGAATGGGAATGGGAAATCAGCATCAATCTGCAACTGCTTGGTATTTTTCTTTTCAGAAAAGAAAGGGTTGCATCATTGACGGACCCCGGGTAAATCATTTCTTCCGTTTCATCGAAACTTGGAGGTTCCCCTGGTCGAATCTCCGTATATCCGTAGTTTTTTTCATGGCATGATTCACAAAAATAGAGCAAAGATGCATATTCTTTGCCAACTATTAGTTTGGAGTTTGCACCTTCGCCGCCACGCCCCTTCCTAACTACAAAGTCTTCGCCAGAACCATGCCCTGGCAACCATCCAAATTTAGCTTCAAACTGACGCTTGCCACGTGCCCAACTGGCATTCCCGGCCTCCCGCAAATCTTTTTCCATGGCAGCATTGGCCTGAGCAAAAGTTTCGTATTTCTCGTATGGGGCCAACCCGTTGATATCTACAGCACACACAGAACAATTCTTGAGAATTGAAAATAAGTTTATTCCCCCTCTCTCCCTTACCGGATCCCTCCCCAACCACCGCCCGTTCTGCGGGTCGTAGTAGCGGTACCCGTAGTAGTTCAGTCCTGTCTCCTGGTCGGTGAACTTGGTGCTGAAGTGGAAGGGCACGAGGTCGGCGGCGGGGCCGGAGGAGCGCAGTTCGCGGCCGAAGGCGTCGTAGTCGTAGAGGGCACCGGTGGCGCCGAGGTTGTTGTAGTCCACGGTGGCGGTGGAGACGGCAGCCTTGCGGTAGCCGATGATGTTCCCGAGGCGGTCGAAGAGGGGGAAGTAGTCGTCGTCGACGGGATCTCCACTGGAGGAGGCGAAAGTTTGAGTGGCAACACCGTCGAGAACCATGAGGAGGCCGCCGACGCCTCCAGCGCGCTGCCAGTTGGAATAGCAATAACCTGAACTGCCAATGTCCGGTCCCCAGACGTAGCTGGCCACGCGACCGAGCACGGTCGAGGACGTGTAGGAGCTGGACGCTGCGAGGCGGACGGACATCACCATGTTCCAACCATCATAGGCGAAGCCGAGGAAGTCAACCACATCCCAGACAGGATAGGAACCATAAACTTTGGTCTCCACTTTTTTCGCAACACGGCGGGAGAGGCCGTCGTAGAAGAAGGTCAAGCGCATGGCGGGCGCCTCGACGATGCCCGATGCGATGTTTGCGGGCTGGCCGGGGCATTCCATGACGGTCAGCCGGTTTTCAGCATCCCAAGTGTAGGTCCAGCGACCATCGGTGACGAGGTTTCCATCCAGATCGTAAGCCGGGGTGGCGATGGCGGGGGGGACATACTGCAGTCCGCTGTCGCTGACGATCCCAGCTGTAGACACGGTGATGGCATCATAGCGGCTGGTGGAGGGGTTGGGATGGGCGACATCGGACCGGTAATAGAGGCCGGAGGCGCCAGACTGGAAGGCGGTGGTGGGAAGGGTGAGGGGAGCGTCGTAATTCTTGTACAAGGTTACCGGATTCGTGCCGCTGGTACGCATGCCGGTCACGTCGAAGTACTGGTCGGTGCGAATGTCGGTGTACTGGTTTTTGTTGTTGGTTGTCTGGTAGAGGGTGGTCCGCAGGCCGGCATCTTTCGTGGAAGAGCCGCCCCAATTCCAAAGGGTCCGATTGCCGATGGGATCGTAGCTGTAGCTGGCCTGGGTACCGGCGAGGATTTGCGCATCCGAGCCCGCCGTGTAGCGTTTGCGCGCCTTTGAAACCTGAGAGCGGGTGTCGTATTCATAGACCCACTGGTTGTTGTTCTCACGGGCCACGGTGGACACCATGTCCACATTGTAACCGTAGGTAAGCGAAGCAAGGATGATGGACCCGGTCTGCCCGGGCGGTTTCGGTGCTGTGTAGCTGATCGAGTTCACATTGCCCATCCCGTCTCCTGCTGCGGAGCGGGAGAGGACGGTGCCGCCGCCCACCCGGTAGTCGAAGGAGCTGGGGGTGGTGGTTCCCAGGGAATACCCCACCACGACGTCCCGGCTGGCGGGCAGACCCGCAGAGACACCGGTCAGGAGCAGATTCTCGTAGGTGTAAGCAAGCGGGGCTGCAGCGGCGGCCCCCCAGTTTATGGAGAAGGCGTCACGCTGGCCATAGGCTCCATAGTGGGGATCCACGACCAGCCCTTCAGCCAGGCCATCGTCCACCTGCTCTAACTCCAGCTGGCCATCGGGACGCCAGTCGAAGACGTGGTTCCCGGTGCCGTCAGTCCTCTGCATCACCCGGCCACCGGCATCGTACAGGTAGGTGACGTCTGGGGTGGAGTCCCCGTAGTCGATGCTGTTCAACCGGCCAAAGCCGTCGTAGCCGTAGGTGGTCTTAAGTCTGGTGCTGGTTCCCGCCTGGTTGCGCGCCCAGCGCCGCGTAGCCAGGGCGCCTCCCGGGTGGTAAGTGTAGTCAACTGACGCACCAGCGGCATCGGTCTTTTTGATCAGCCAGGAGAGGGCCGGGCTGGCGTATGCCCAGGTCGTGACGTCGCCAGCGGGTGGAGAAGCCGGCCAAGCGGCCAATGACCAACTGGTTCCAGAACGATAAGTGGTCATGGTCTGGAGCCTGCCGAAGGCATCGTAGGCGTAGAGCACCGGGTAGTCGCCGCTGCCCCATTGTTTGAGCAGGCGGCCCTGCCAGTCGTAGTCGTAGTAGGTGGTGCCACCGCTTGCGGGGGCAGTTTTGGAGCTCAGCAGCCCAACGCGTGCATCATTACTCGTATAACCTCCGTAATAGGCGTACATCTCCTGGACCGCTCCGCTGACAGGCTGCAGGCGCTTCCATAGCTGCCCTCCCGGCAGGTAGACCAAGCCCGGCCAGTAGACGGTGGCGAACGAGGGCTCGGCGGCTGGCTCGCGCAGTTCGGTGTAGGTCAGAATCTTCCCATACGGCATGAGCGGTGACTTAAAAACGCAGGGAAGCCCATTGTAGGAAACGGTATCCTCGATCAGAATGCCGTTACGGGTTTTTCTAACCTCGGTCACGCTGGTGGCGGGATCGATGAACTTCTCCACGCTGACCTCAGCACCCCCACTGGACGCCACTGACCAGGACACTTTGACCGGCTCACCAGGTGCCGGGGCTGGGAACGGCCCGAGGGCATTTCTGCTGATGGAGGTCGTTCGCCAAGTGCCGAGGCGGTCTGGAGATTCGCTGACTTCCTCCTCCCACACCACTCCCGAAATGACTTGGAGGCTTGATGAACGCCGGCTCTGGTTGCTCTTCGGGGGAGGGCTTCCGGCCGGACCATCACGGTAGGTGAACAGAACAGAGGTCTGCGAACCCGGCACGTAGGAGTACTCCGCCTTTTCGTACGCCTGGCCTGAGCCCGTCTCCGGCAGCTCTGCGGACATCAACCGTCCGCGCTCATCATACTCATACTCCGTCGTTACTGCCGCAGCAGTGGCCGCACCGGTGGAGGCATCGAATGTCACGGAAGGCCGGGTGATCTTGACCACCCGGCCAATGCCGTCACGCACGGTGCTTGTGGTGAGGTTGACTGGCAGCTGCGAACCAGGCGATGAAGGTGCGGTCTCTGAAGCGCTGTCCACGATCAGGAATTCCCCCTCCACTGAATAGTTGTAGTATTTTCCGCTTGGGATGGTGGCCGAGGAATAGGCAACCGAGGAGGCAATGCGCCCGTCCTGAAAGTAGGTGCTGGACTCGAGGAGAGCGCCGACACCATAGACTGGCGAACCGTTGACAATGGTGACGGTCGCCAGGTGTTTCTCCTGGGTCTTTCCCGGACTCCCTGCAAGAGTCAGATAAAAATCCGTACGACCGGTGGGCGAGTCCGTGTGGCGGATCACATCCCCCGCGCCGTCATATTCGTCAATCGAAAGCGGGCGCTCGTGAATCACGTTATCCTCATCGTCCAACGCTCGCACGGCGCTGGTGACCACTACACCAGCGCCCGCCGGGCGTTTTGAGTAGGAATACACTGTGGCGACCGCAGGTTGGGGCGGCACCCCGGCTGTGTCCACGACGCCCGGGGCTCCAGCAAACGCACCGATGCGCTCCTCAACCAAACGTCCCAGCGCGTCGATGACCGTGGTGTGCGTGACACCGTCCTCCCCCGTGTAGAGTGTGGTGAAGTCGTCCGGATAAGACCAGGTTTCGATGGCGATACCATTCACGGAAACAGAGGTTTTGCGCTTTCTGGCATCGTAGGTGTACATGCGAGTCTCCAGCAAAATGGGTGCAAATCCCGGACCCTCATCAAACATTTTTTGTTGCTGATACACACGCCCGTCCTCGGCAAAGGTGACCTCACGGTCCAAGATGACGCGGTGCTGCTCATTCGCCCCGGCGAAACTGTCATAGGAACGGCTGTCTGTGACGCGCATGCCGTCAGCCTCCGTATAGACGGCATTGAGACCGACGGGAGATCCATAGGTCGTCGGCACTGGAGCAGTTCTGCGCTCGTAGGTCGATTTGCTCAGGAAGACCGTGCCGCCAAACGAGGTGACGAATTCCTTCGTCGTGTTGCTGGAACGACTGGATGAGCTGGTATTTTGAGCCGTGGTTGTTCTGGAAAAGCAGCTTGCATTTGCATACGTCCTAAAGACAGATGGATTGGCATCATTCTCCATCTTTGAAACCAGCGTCCATCCACTTGCGGTGCTTTCAGCCACGTAGCGGAGGGTGCCTCCACCCGCTGAACCGCTCAAAACCACCTCCTTTTGAAGCCCGCCCGAGGGAGTGGCCAGCAGTGCTTCCAAGGCCGCCCGGCTGCGGTCAGTGGGCGCGGCGCGGTTCTTCCAGGGCCGGAGTTTGGATTTGGGAAAACTGGGCGGAGTCGCCAGGGGAAAAGACTGGCTGATGGAGGCGAACCAGGAGCCGTCCCAGTTGTTTTCAAATTTGACCTTGCCAAAATCCGGACCGTCCGCTGTTGCGCTAGTCCAGTACTCCCAGCTGGTGGTCAGATTCCGCTGCGGCGGGACCGTGGCTGCCGGGGCGACAGTGCTGTAGCTGGGGGCGGAGGAATCGAGGGTGCGGCTCACCAGCAATTCGCCAATGCCAGTAAACGTTTCATAAGTTCCCTGGTCGCGGAACAGGAGCTGGGCCTGCGTGCCAACGAGCAGCCACTGCCGCGTGGTGACGACACGCCTGATTGCAGTGGTGGCAAGACGGGTGGTGATCTGCTCCGTAAGACGCTTAGTGTTTGCATCGATCTCCTCACAGACCACGCTGGCAATGGTTTTGGGTTGGGGCGTCGACGCTGTGGTGGTCTCGAGCACCCGGCTCCAGCGGGTTGTGACCGAGGGGGCCGGGGTGCCGGAGGAAGCCACCGTGGATTTCCAACCATAAACAGTCGCTGGGCTGGTCACGGGGTAGGTCCCTTCGTAATCGCCCGGAACCCCCGGAGGAACTGCGCTGACCTTCTCGATGGTAGTAGTACGGTCAGGCGAGCCCGAGGATGGTTCAGTGAAAGTCGTCAGGCCTTTGTAGAACTTAATCAGGACGTTGTCCGTTTGGGGCGATTTGACCACGGTCAGCCCCTCCGGAGTGAGGAATTTTCTGACGGCAGCGCTGCCGCTCCCGGAGAACTGGCTGGTCATGAATCCGCCCCAGGCACCCTGGCTGTTGAAGTCCGAGAGACCTAGGGTTCCTCCACTGGTCCCGGGGGACTGGAGTTCACCCGCGATGGAAAAATTGACCTGCTTCTGGGGTGTGGTGCCTGCGTCGGCTTTGAACAACATCGATGGGGCATCAAGCCCATCCTGAGGCTGCTCGCCCCGTGGCCCGCCACCGACGGGAATAATCTGGGAGTGCCCGAAATCACCCGGAGCGCCGCCATCCTGAGCTGGTGGGTCCCCCAGCCCTGGCAGGCCCCCATGTTCGTCAGCTGGGTCAGCCGGTTCTTCCTGGTCGGTAGCCAGGTCCGATGTGGGAGAACTCGAATTCAGATTGGTTGTTTCTGGCGGCTTCGGGGGGGCCGTGATTGGCGGGTAGCTGGGGGCCGGGCAGGTTTCGCCGGAGGAATTCGGCTTGCCGTCGACGGATGCTTGGGCGGTGCCAGTATAAGAGGATGTTCCGTCCGCATTCAGAAGATTTATTCCGAGCGTTTCCCCGCTTCCCGCTCCCGTTGAGTCCATCGTGTAGAGGTGCTCGCCGGATTTGAGTTTAACCTTGCCTGAAACCCTGCGTGGGGCGTCATTCGGGTCGGAGGTGGTTTTTGTCACAAGAACGACCTGAGCGGTGTCGTCGGCTCCCGACCAGTTGACGCTAATGGTGGTTTTTCCACCTCCTGTAGGGGATGCCATGGAAAAGCCCCCACCGCCACCGCAGCAGTCGGCGTGAAGGGCTGAAGGAACCAGGAACGTGGCACACCAGAGGGAAACGGCGAGGGGCAGGTGAAAGCAGGACGATTTCATGGGACGAGGGAGGGTGGGTGGGGCGGGAAAAAGTTATCCGTTATCGGTTAATAGTTATCAGGAACGGAAAGGGGCGCGCTATTTTGCGGGGGTGGGCTCCTCGGGTTTGGCTTTGGCTTCTTCGGCGGCTTTTTTGGCGTTTTCCTGCTCGATGAGCTGGATTTCGCGGGCGGCTCTGGCCTGGCGCTGGAGGGTGCTGCGTTTGATTCTTTGCGTGATGCGGCTGAAGACTTCTCCGCTGTCTTCGCGCACGAAGTTGGCGCGTTCGTCGGCCTTGCCGGGATCGGTGCCGAGGAGGAACTCCTGCAGGTTCGTCAGGCCGTCGTGGTCGGCGTCGGCGGAGGCGTCGGAGGGGTCTTTGGCGTTGAGGCCGTGGGCGAG